>JBOGDK010000313.1:0-5914 GCA_050701795.1 Micromonosporaceae bacterium | reverse complement strand
GGCGGACGGTGTCCCGCCGGTCTGCGAGCCGTACGGACCGTGGCCCTGCGGCGGTTCGGTGGATTCGCCCGGCCGATCGCCCGCTGGCGTGCTGCTCGGCTCCCCGTTACTCATGTCTTCTCCTTGCCGGGTGCTTCTCTCATACGAATCCAGGTTGCTCGATGAAACCACGGCACGCCTGGGACCTTCCTGGAAGTTCGCTGGGAACTGTCGAACCCCAGCCGCCGCCAAGCCTATGGCCTCCCGCAAATACGGTGCCGGCCCGAGCCCGCGGACGTCAGCTCGACGGCAGCGTACGGTCAGCGGGGTTGTCGGTGTCGGGCGTGGACGGCGTACCACCGTGTGGCTCTCCCTCCGGTCCGCCCGCCGCCGTTCTGGGAGGCTGCTCCGCGTCCGGAGCCAGTGGTAGACGTACCCAGAAGGTCGCCCCCTCTCCCGCAGCCGTGACCACGCCGGCGCGACCACCGTGCGCGGCCGCCAACGCCGCCACGATCGCCAGCCCAAGCCCCGCGCTGCCGTGCCGCCGGGAACGCGCGGGGTCGGCGCGGTAGAACCTTTCGAAGACCCGTTCCGCCTGGTCACGGTCGAGTCCCGGCCCCTGGTCGGCGACCTCCAGGACCGCGGTGCCGGCTTCCGCGCGTACCCGGATCTCCACGTGGGTCTCCGGCGGGGTGTGCACCAGGGCGTTGCGTACCAGATTGTCGAGCACCTGCCGCAGCCGCGCCTGATCCCCCATCACCACCGGCGGGGCGCCGGACGGTTCGCCGTCCGGGGCGGTCCCGACCACCAGCTCGATCGGGCGTTCCGGCGCCACCGCGCGGGCGGCCTGCAACGCGTCCAGTGCCAGCTCCAGCAGATCCACCGGCTGCCACGCGATCGGGCGATGCTGATCCAGCCGGGCCAGCAGCAACAGGTCCTCCACCAGCAGACCCATCCGGGACGCCTCGTCCTCGATCCGGCGCATCACCCCTGCGGTCTCCGCCGGGTCGCTGATCGCGCCGTGCCGGTGCAACTCGGCGAAACCCCGGATCGACGTGAGCGGGCTGCGGAGTTCGTGGCTCGCGTCCGCAACGAAACGGCGCATCCGTTCCTCCGAACGCCGAGCCGCCGCCTCCGAACGCGCACGTGCCCGGAACGCCGTCTCGATCTGGTTGAACGTCATGTTGAGCATCCGGGCCAGCCGGCCCACCTCGGTACGCGGATCCCGGTCCGGCACCCGCCGGGACAGGTCCCCCGCGGCGATCGCGGCGGCGGTACGTTCGATCTCCCCGAGCGGGCGGAGGCTCGCCCACACCACCCCGACCCCGATCATCGCCGCCGCCCCGAGCACCACCAGCCCGATCAGCAGGTTCAGATGGGACAGCCGTTCCACCGCGCTGTCCACGTCGGCGAGGCTCGCCCCGATCACCAGGTACTGACCCTCCGGCAGCGGTTCGATCAGCAGCCGCCAGCGGGACGAGCCGCTCGCCGAAGGCACCGTGTACGGCTCCCGCTCGTTGCTCGACAGCTCCCCCGGCTCGCTGGGCACCCGTGGCCAGCTTTCCCGGTCCTCCGGGAACGCGCTCTGCACCTCGCCCGTCGGGCTGCGGGTCTCGAAGACGTACGGGCTGGGCAGCTGCACGTTCTCCGTGGGCGTCGGGAAGACCACACTCAGGGAGAGTTTCGTACGGCCCTCCTCCACCTGCTGCAACAGCTGATCCGCGATCGACCGCAACTCGTCGTCGACCCGGTTGAGCAGGTAGCCCTGCATCGCCGCCACGCTGGCCACGCTGATTCCGGTCAGCGCGGCAGCGACGATCGCCAGCACCGCGGCCACCAACTTCAGCCGCAGTGAGAACCGGTCCAGGACGGTACGCATAGCTCGCCTAGGTCGGCTTGCGCAGCACGTACCCGACGCCCCGCAGAGTGTGGATCAGCCGTGGCTCCACGGTGTCCACCTTCCGCCGCAGGTACGACACGTACGACTCGACGATCCCGTCGTCGCCGCGGAAATCGTAGTTCCATACGTGGTCGAGGATCTGGGCCTTTGACAGCACGCGACCGGCGTTCGCCATGAAGTACCGCAGCAGTTTGAACTCGGTCGGCGACAGCGAGATCCGCGCGTCGTTGCGGAACACCTCGCGGGTCTCCTCGTCCAGCTCGAGATCCGCGTACGTCAGCCGAGGCGGCGGCGCCATCTGTCCCTGGGTACGCCGCAGCACGGCCCGGATCCGGGCCACCACCTCCTCCAGGCTGAACGGCTTGGTGACGTAGTCGTCGCCACCCAGGGTCAGCCCGCGGATCTTGTCCTCGATCGCGTCCCGGGCGGTCAGGAACACCACCGGCGTACGGTCGCCGCCGGACCGTACCTGCCGAGCTACCTCGAAACCATCCATATCGGGCAACATCACGTCGAGCACCACGAGATCGGGGCGACGCCGGCGGATCGCCTCCACCGCCTCGGCCCCCTCGGTGGCGGTGTCCACGTCGAAACCGGCGTACCGCAGGCTGGCCCCCAGCAGTTCGAGGATGTTGGGGTCGTCCTCGACCACGAGCAGGTGCGCCTCCGGGCCGCCGCCACCGCCCTGGTCGGTGAGTGTGCTGGCTGCCATGCCTGCCATCATCCGACCAGCGCCTGGGGTCTCGCTGGTTCTTTCCTGGGAGTTTGCTGAAAACCACGTGCGCGTACCCGATGAATCACCGGTGGCGGCTCAGTGAACACGTTGCGCGACCGGGCAGAATCCGGACATCAGCGAAGTCGCCTGGTGTTCAATACACGCTGGTGTTGAATTGAACTCGACAGTTCCTGGCGAAAGGTCGTACCCGTGCAGCAGGAGCGCGCCACCACCGCGGCCCCCGAGACGCCGGGCATCGTGATCGGTAACCACACCCACAAGTACACCGCCAAGAACCCCGCGATCCGCTGGCTCACCGAGCGCTGGGTCGCGAACCTGGAACGGGTGATGGACAAGATCGCCACCGAGACCACGGGGGCTCAGACACGTGCCCTCGAGGTGGGATGTGGCGAAGGTGTGATCTCGGGCAAGCTGCACCAGCGTTGGCCACACCCGATCGGCCTGGACCTGCCGGACGCCGGCCTCCGGGCGGACTGGAAGGCGTACCAGGGGCCGGATTTCCTGCACGCCGACGCGCACCGGCTGCCGTTCGCGGACAACCAGTTCGACGTGATCGTCTCGGTCGAGGTGCTGGAGCACCTCACCGACCCCGACCAGGGGCTACGGGAGATCGCCCGGGTGGGGCGCGGCCACATCGTCGTCTCGGTGCCGCGGGAGCCGATCTTCCGGGGCTGCAACTTCATCGCCGGCCGATACGTCAAGGACCTCGGCAACACCCCCGGGCACCTCAACCACTGGTCCACCCGGAGCTTCGTGGCGTTCGTCTCGCAGGTGGCGGAGGTGCGCGAGGTGAGCAAGCCGTTCCCGTGGACCACCGTCTGGGCCACCCTGCGTTAGGCGTTGCCCGCCGGCTCCGCGTGGAGAGTCGGGTCGGCCGCTGGCGGGGGTGACAGACGTGCCGCCAGCACCGCGATCCCCGCCCACATCCCGTCCAGCACCGTGAACAGCAGGCGCGAGATCACCGCGATCACGATCACCTGCGGCCGGGCCAACGCCACCCCGAGCAGCAGGATCATCGCCGCCTCACGAGCGCCCACGCCCGCAGGCGCGACCGGAAACAGGAAGCCCGCGGAGAACGCGGCGGCGAATCCGCCGGTCGCGATCAGGTACAGCCAGAGCGTGTTCGCCGCCCCCAGATCGCGGGCCAGCGCCCAGACGTGGAAGCCGTACCCGAACCAGGCGAGCACCGACCAGGCGGCGGCGACCACGATCCCGCGCGCCGACATCGGGCGCGGCAATGGCTCCCGCCGGGTCAGCCGCAGCCCGAGCGCGATCAGCCGGTTGAGCACCGGCGGCAGCGCCACCACCACGGCCGCGACTCCGATCAACGCCGTCCACCAGTACGCGCCCCACGCCCGGCCACCGAACAGCGGCATGGTCGGCACCGCGACCACCAGCCCGCTGCCGATCACCATCAGCAGGAACACCAGCGCGGCGGCGCCGGACGCGCGTACCGGAATCCGGTACTCACGCCCCAGCCGCATCTGCACCAGGATCGGCCACACCTTGCCGGGCACGTACTTGCCGAGCTGGCTGACGAAGAACACCCGCATCCCGGCCGGTACGGACAGCGGGTAGCCCAGATCGACCATGATCGCCCGCCACGCCAGGAACGTGGCGAAGATCCCGGCGGACACCGACACCGTCGCCACCGCCAGGGCCTGCCACGACAGCTCACCGAGCAGCGGACGTACGTCGCTCCATTGACGTACCACCGCGTATCCGACACCACCGATCAGCAGTGCGGCGAGCACGGCCTTCAGCAGCGACTTCCACAGCGGCGGCCGGGACGGCGCCGGCGGCTGGGCCGCTGCCGGCTCGTTCACCTCCGCCTCAGGCGTCGCCACGGGAACGCACGATCAGGTCCGCGAGCAGCGCGACCGAGGCGATGATCAGCCCGGTCACGAACAGCAGCGTGGCGTTCGTGGTGATCCGCAGGTCGTGGACGAAAAGGTCCACCGTGCCCTTGACGAACCCGACGGTCAGCAGCGTCAGCGCGAGCGGCATCAGCACCTTGATCGGGTTGAAGTACATCACCATCCGCAACACCTGCAGGATGTACCGGTACGCGTCGCGGACGAACTTGAACTTCGACTTGCCGGCCCGTTTGCCGTAATCGATCGCGAGATACTCCACCGGGTGCTGGTTGGACAGGAACGACATCGTGATCGTGGTGACGCAGCTGAACCCGGGAGGCAGCAGCCGCAGGTACGGCAGTGAGACCTCTCTGCGGAACGCCCGGAGCCCGGAGTTGAGGTCCGGGATCTTGGTACCGGCGAGCATCTCGGCGATCTTCCGGATCGCCCACTTCGCCGGCACCCGGAGGAACTTGTGGCTGCCCTGTTCGGTGTTCCGGGCGCCCACCACCTGATCGACGTGCGGGTTGTCCAGCAGGTACCGCACGAACTCGGGGATCCGTTCATTCGGGTACGTCATGTCGGCGTCGGTCCACACCACGATCCGGCCGTACGCCTCCCGGGTGCCGATCCGCCGGGCGGTGCCGGAACCACCGTTGCGCTGGAACGGCATCAGCCGCATCCGTGGGTACGCCGACAGCGCCCCCTGCAGCACCCCGAGGGTGTCGTCGGTGGACTTGTCGTCGATCACCAGCAGCTCGTAGCTGTACGGACTGCCGTCCATCGCCCTGGTGATCCGTTCCACCTCCGCCAGGACGTGCTCCTGCTCGTTGAAGCAGGGAAGCACGACCGTCACATCGAGCGTGTTCGGCCCGGGACGCTTCGCCGACGGGTCGGTGGAGACTCCCGCGGTGACGCTGTCGTGGCGGGTGATCGGTTTGTCAGTCACTCTCGTCTGCTCTGAATTCGTCAACTGGCTCATCGCCTCGTACGGGGTCGGGGGCACCGGTCGCCCGGCGCCGAACCTCGGCTGGTTACCTGCTGTGTACGGTCGCTGACCCCGGGGACGAGCTTAATCCGTACCGGTGCGTGCCGTCGGTGTACCCAGAGGATGCCGCCACAAATCGACGGCCAGCAGAACCGCGATCAACAGCAAGGTGAACCCGCTCAGCCAACCGCCGAGGTTGCCGTACGGCATCCGGTACGCGACACGCACCGTGTGCTCACCCTCGCCCACGGCCACCGCGACGAGCCCGTGGTCGGCTGCCACCAGCGGCGCCGGTTCACCGTCCACGGTGGCCACCCAGTCCTGCTGCAACGCGTCCGCGACCACCAGGTATCCGGGCTCGCGCGCGCGTACCGACACCTCGATCTCGTCCATGCCGTCGGTGAGCACCTCCACCTCGGCGGTCCCGCCCCCCGCGGCCGGGCGGTCCGGGGGCG
>JBOGDK010000312.1:0-5921 GCA_050701795.1 Micromonosporaceae bacterium | reverse complement strand
GCGACCCTAAGTCCGGCCGCGCGTAGCAGCCGCGCGATGGCACGGCCGATCGGACCGGTGCCGACCACCAGGGCGGTACGCCCGGCCACCCGCTCGGACTCCCGGTGCCGCCACTGGCGCGCGCCCTGATACCGCACCGAGGCCGGCAGATCCTTCGCGAACGCCAGCACCACGCCGAGGACGTACTCGGCGATCGCCCCGTCGAAGACCCCTCGGGAGTTGGTGAGCACCACGTCGCTGTCCCGCAGCTCATCGAACATCAGCTTGTCGACGCCCGCGCTGGCGATGTGCACCCACCGCAGCCGATCGGCGTCGGCCCAGGCACTCCGGACCGCGTCGGATGTGAAATTCCACACCAGAAGAGCGTCCGCGCCGGGGAGGGCGCCGGCGAGGGTGTCATCGGTGCAGTGGCGTACCCACACCTGCTGTTCGATCTTCTCGAAGTCCGGTGGCGGTCTGGTGCCCAGGACCGCGAGCACGGGCCGGTCTGCCGCGGTCACCACGTTCCCCGTTCGGCTTTGCGCTGCGGCTGCACCCCACGAAGACGCTCCGCTGCGCTCCACGTCTCCCCGGGGATCCCGCCCTCACTCGCTTCGCTCGCTGCGATGCTCACTCGCGGTCACCTCACAAGGCCCCCGTTCGGCTCTGCGCTCTTCTCGGACGACGTAGGGCTGGGATCACTCGCGTCCAGGCCCTGCTTCCCTCACTGAAGCTATGGACTGATCGTAGGGTTGATCGTATGGTTGTCAACAATCCGAGGATCGACCCCCGGGGCATAGGGCATACAGGTCTGCAGTACGGCTTCCCCGGGGGGTGAGAGTGGACTTCACGACGTTCGAGGGCCCGCTGGCACAGCGCGGAATCGGCGTCATCGCGCCGTTCGACCTGGCACTGGAGCGCGAACTGTGGCGCTGGGTGCCGATGGAGGTGTCACTGCACCTGGCACGCACACCGTACGAGCCGGTGCCGGTCAGCCTCGAAATGGCCGAGCTGGTCAGCCAGAGCCGGCATGTGGCTGCCGCCACCCGTGACGTCCTGCACCTGGAGCCGGAGGTCGTGGCGTACCTGTGCACCTCGGGCAGCTTCATCAACGGCGTCGCGGCCGAGCGCGGGCTCCGCAAGGTGATCATCGACACCGGGGCGCCGGAGGCGGTCACCACCTCCGGCGCGCTCGCCGAGGTGCTGAAGTTGATGGGAATCACCAAGCTCTCCGTACTGACGCCGTACTACGCGGACCTGACGGCGAAACTGCACGAGTTTCTCGGCGAGTTGGGTGTCGACACCGTCGCGAGCGACCACCTCGGGCTCGGCGGCGGGATCTGGCGGGTGGCGTACCGGACCATCGCCGAACACATCCACGCCGTCGACCGCCCGGACTCCGAGGCCATCTTCGTCAGCTGCACCAACCTGCCGACGTACGACCTGATCGAGCCTCTCGAGGACGCGCTCGGAAAACCGATCTTCACCGCCAACCAACTGACCATGTGGGGCGCCCTGCGCCGCCTGGACCTGCCCGTCGTGGGCCCGGGCAAGTGGCTCTCCGAGATCACGTGAGGTGTTGCCTGTGACCACCGTCGGGTTCCTCTACCCCGGACACGCCGCCGAGGACGACTACCCCCTCGCCGAACAGATCCTCGGAGGCGACATCCGCCTGGTCGTGGAACACACGTACGGCACCGACCTGCACGCCGTCGCGGAACTGCTCGACCTGGGAAGCGCCGAGCGACTCGCGGAGGGCGCTGCCCGGTTGCGGTCGCACCGGCCCGACGCGGTGGTCTGGGCGTGCACCAGCGGCAGTTTCGTGTACGGCTGGGAAGGCGCACTGGACCAGGTGGCCGACCTCGCGGAGGCCGCCAGGGCGCCGGCCTCCAGCACCTCGTTCGCGTTCGTCAACGCCGCCCGTGCCGTCGGTGCCACGCGGGTCGCGGTTGCCGCGAGCTACCCCGACGACGTGGCGACCCGGTTCGCGTCGTTCCTCGCCACGGCCGACATCGAGGTGCTGGAGCTGACCAGCCACGGCATCGACACGGCAGCCGAGGTCGGAGTGCTGTCGGCGGCCCAGGTGACGGAGCTGGTGCTCCGCAACGACCACCCCGACGCTGACGCGGTGCTCGTACCGGACACCGCGATGCGTACGTTCGGGCTGGTACCCGACCTGGAGTCCCAGCTCGGCAAGCCGGTCCTCACCGCCAACCAGGTCACCATCTGGGAAGGCCTGTCGCTGGCTGCCACGGCCGCGTCACCGGCCGGTCAGGCGGCGTCACCGGCCGCGGCGGATGCCGCCCCCGCGGCTCGGACCTGGCAGGATGCTGGTGCCCTGTTTCGTACCCCCGTGGGGGTTTCGCATCACCCCGCGGGAATACTCGCCTCACCTCTCCCCGGGGGCTCGGAATGACCATCAACGACATCGCGCCGGTGGCCCGGGAATCCACCGCCGGCATCATCGCGCGGCAACTACGCCACGCCATCATGACCGGCGCCCTGGCCCCCGGCACCCAACTCACCGAGGCCGAGCTCGCCTCCCAGTTCGAGGTCAGCCGGGGGCCGCTGCGGGAGGCGATGCAGCGGCTGGTGCAGGAGGGACTGCTACGCAGCGAGCTGCACCGCGGTCTGTTCGTGATCGACCTCGAAGCCGAGGACGTGGATGACATCTACCTCGCCCGCACCGCGGTGGAGCGGGCGGCGATGACCCGGATCCTGCGGTCCTCCGAACTCCGCGCCTCGGCCACCGGGCAGCTCGAAGAGGTGCAACAGCAGATGGCCGAGGCCACCGATTCCGACGCGCTCTCCGACGCCGACCTGCGGTTCCACGAGGTGCTCGTCGAGGCGTCCGGCAGCAAACGGCTGGTACGCATGGCCGAGACACTGCTGATCGAGACCCGGATGTGCCTGGCAGCGCTGCAGCGTACGTACCCGAGCGGGGAGGAGCGGGTGCAGGAGCACCGACGGATCGTCGACGCCGTACGCGACGGCCACGAAGACCTGGCACTAGACCTGCTCGACGCCCACATGACCGACGCAGTCGACCGCCTAACCCCACCCCCCTGACCCGCCACAGCGCCGAGCCCGCCGACCCCCGCCCCCTCCAGCCGCGCCGCCCACCAGCCGATCTTGAAGCCTCAGTCGTCAGAAACCGTGACTGAGGCTTCAAGATCGCGGGTGTGACGAAACTAGAGGGCTATGGCGATGTATTTGGTTTCGAGGAACTCTTCGATGCCTACGGTGCCGCCTTCGCGGCCGATGCCGGACTGCTTGACGCCGCCGAAGGGGGCGGCGGGGTTGGACACGATGCCCTGGTTGAGGCCGATCATGCCGGCTTCGAGGCGTTCGCTGATCCGTAGCGCCCGCTTCAGGTCGGAGGTGTACAGGTAGCTGACCAGGCCGTACTCGGTGTCGTTGGCGGCGGCGAGGGCCTCGTCCTCGGTGTCGAACACGGTGATCGGGGCGACCGGCCCGAAGATCTCCTCGTGCGTCATCCGGGACTCCAGCGGTACGCCGGAGAGCACCGTCGGAGGGTAGAAGTGCCCCGGCCCGTCCGGCGCCGACCCACCGGTGAGCACCGTCGCGCCGCGGGCCACCGCGTCGGAGACCAGGTCGGTCACCTTGTCGATCGCCTTCTGATCGATCAGCGGGCCGACGGTGACGCCATCCTCGGTGCCCCGCCCGACCTTCAGCCCAGCCATCCGTTCGGCGAGCCGCTGGGAGAACTCCTCCGCAACGCCGCGCTGCACGTAGAACCGGTTCGCCGCGGTGCAGGCCTCGCCGATGTTGCGCATCTTGGCCAGCATCGCGCCGTCCACGGCGGCGTCCAGGTCGGCGTCGTCGAAGACCACGAACGGCGCGTTGCCGCCGAGCTCCATGGACGTACGGAGCACCTTGTCGGCGGCCTGTTCGAGGAGTTTGCGCCCCACTGGAGTGGACCCGGTGAACGACAGTTTGCGGGCCCGGCCGTCCCGGATCAGCGGTTCCATCACCCCGCCGGAGTCGCTGGTGGTCACCACGTTGACGACCCCGTCGGGCAGCCCGGCTTCGGAGAGGATCTGCGCCAGCGCGAGCATCGACAGCGGGGTCTGTGCCGCGGGCTTGATGATCGACGTACAGCCGGCGGCGATCGCGGGGCCGAGCTTGCGGCCGCCCATCGCCATCGGGAAGTTCCACGGGGTGATCAGGATCGACGGCCCGACCGGCTGCTTGGTCACCAGGAAACGTCCGGCGCCGTTCGGGGCGGTCGCGTAGCCGCCGTCGATACGTACCGCCTCCTCGGCGAACCAACGGCAGAACTCGGCGGCGTAGAGGATCTCCCCGCGCGCCTCTGCGAGCGGCTTGCCCATCTCCAGGGTCATCAGCAGAGCCAGGTCGTCGGCCCGGTCCACCAGCAGTTGGTACGTCCGGCGCAGGATCTCGCCGCGCTCCCGGGGCGGGTACGCGGCCCACCCGGGTTGGGCGGCGTCGGCGGCGGCGAGCGCCTCCATCCCGTCGGCCGGGCTGGCGTCCGCCACCTCGCAGAGCACGGCGCCGGTGGCCGGGTCCTGCACCTTCAACGTCCTGCCTTCGCTGGCCGGACGCCACTTGCCGCCGATGAACAGGTCCTTGTTGACGGCGTCCACCACCGCCGCTTCGCGCGCCACCTGGCTGTTGTCGTCGCTATTCACGCCACACCTCGCCTTCCTTCGGCACATCACCACGTCGGTCGTGCCGTGCCGGTTGAATCGCTGCTGACGCCCACTCATCCGTGCGCTCTTGGTACCTCCGTGCGCTGCTGATACTCCGTGCGCTGCTGGTACGGAGTGCTGTCTGTTCGGTTTCTGGTGCCACAGATCATCGGCGCCGCGCCGGCCCGCCGGTTGTGCCGAACCTGGTACGCATGTTAGGCATATTGTTGACAATCCTACAAGGATGTCGATCTCGCTCGCACCGGTCCCCCGGCGTGGGCGCCCGGACAGCCGCCGAGCCTGGAGCGTCGCCTCATGACACACCTTTCGCCACATCTCAAGCAGGCCACACCGGTGCTCGCCGCGCGTGGTGAGGGCGTACACATCTACGACGAAACCGGCCGTCGCTACCTCGACTTCACCGCCGGCATCGGGGTCACCAGCACCGGCCACTGCCACCCCCGGGTGGTCGCCGCTGCCCAGGAACAGGTGGCGACCCTGATCCATGGCCAGTACACCACCGTGATGCACCGCCCCCTGCTCACTCTGATCGAACGACTCGGTGACGTGCTGCCGCAAGGGCTGGACAGCATGTTCTTCGTCAACTCCGGCAGCGAGGCGGTCGAAGCGTCGCTGCGACTGGCCCGGCAGGCCACCGGTCGTACCAACCTGATCGCGTTCCAGGGCGGGTTCCACGGCCGTACGATCGGCGCCGCCACCCTGACCACCTCCGGCACGAAGGTACGAGCCGGGTTCGCCCCGTTGATGGGCGGCGTCTACCACGCGCCCTTCCCGTACGCGTACCACTTCGGCTGGGACGAGCCCACCGCGACCCGGTTCGCGCTCCGCGAGCTGGACTACCTGCTCGCGACCCAGTCCGCGCCCCACGACACCGCCGCGTTCATTGTGGAGCCGGTGCTCGGCGAAGGCGGGTACGTGCCCGCCAACCCCGAGTTCATGGCCGGGCTACGGGAACGCGCCGACCGGCACGGCATCCTGCTGATCGCCGACGAGGTGCAGACCGGCTTCGGGCGTACCGGGAAGTTCTGGGGGCACGACCACTTCGGAGTCACGCCGGACATCGTGATCACCGCGAAGGGCCTGGCCAGCGGCTTCCCGCTGTCCGCGATCGCGGCCCCGAGCGCGTTGATGGAGAAGGCCTGGGCCGGCTCGCAGGGCGGCACGTACGGCGGCAACGCCGTCGCCTGCGCCGCCGCGCTCGCCACCCTCGACGTGATCCAGGACGAGGGCCTGGTGGCCAACGCCGCC
>JBOGDK010000311.1:0-5929 GCA_050701795.1 Micromonosporaceae bacterium | reverse complement strand
CGCTGCGACCGAGCCTTGACCCCGCGCTGCGCGACGAGCTCGTTCGCGAGCAACACCACGCCCGTCGCATCGCGTGCGAGATACCGTTCCCGGTCCCGGAGCCTGTCGGGTTCGGCGAGCCGGGCGAGGGCTACCGGGGGCCGTGGACGGCGTACCGCTGGATACCTGGTGAGCCCGCGAGCGGGGACAACATCAGCGACACCACGGCGTTCGCCCGTGACCTCGCCGGGTTCGTCAGGGCCCTGCGCCACATGGACACCGGCGGCCGTACCTGGGACGGACGATCCCGCGGCGGCCCGCTGCACACCAGGGACGAGTCCGTACGGCGTGACCTCGCCGCCAGCACCCGGCTCACCGACACCGCCAGGCTCGCCCGCGCCTGGGACCGCTGCCTTCAGGCGCCACCGCCCGATGCGGATGTCTGGATCCACGCCGACCTGATGCCCGGCAACCTGCTGGTACGCGACGGCCGCCTGGCCGCGGTCATCGACCTCGAAACTGTCTGCGTCGGCGACCCGGCGGTCGACATGATGCCGGCCTGGAACCTGCTCTCGCCACAGGCCCGCGAGGTGTACCGGGTCGCTCTCCCCGTCGACGACGCGACCTGGGAGCGGGGCCGCGGCTGGGCCATCGTGCAGGCGATCGGCGCGCTTGCGTACTACGTGGAGACGAATCCAGTGATGGCCGGTACGGCCCGGCGCACCCTCGACAACGTCCTCGGCTGACTTCGGACGTCGCCGGCGTCCGGGTCAGATCGGCAGCGGGACCCTGGCCTTACGGAAGCCGGCTTGGCGGATCCTCGCCGGCCCCACACAAGATCGAGATCAGCGGCTCCACCCTCACCAACTCCCCCGCTGAGTGAGGTGGACCCGAGATCGTGGCGTCCGCCGGGCCCCACAGGGGCTTCAGGGACGCCACGATCTTGGGCACTGGTGCGCCGGGTGGCTCACCGTTTCCTGGGACCGCGCGTTCGCCGCGATTTCTTGCGACCCGTCGGTCGGGACGGCTGCGCGGATCGCCTCAGGTTCGCCCGCGCCTGTCCGGACTCCCGATCCGGCTTCGGCCCCGGCTCTGACTCCGGGTCGGCTTCCGGCTTCGAATCCGACTCCGGTTCGGCTCCCGGCTTCGGCTCCGGTTCGGCTCCGGGCTCGGCCGGCGTGCGGGCGCGGCGTCGCCGCCGGCTTGCCGGGCCAGAGCCGAGCACCGCGTTCAGTCCACCTGGCCGGGCTTCGAAACCGATGGCGAGCGGGGTCGCCAGGAACACCGACGAGTACGTCCCGACCAGAACGCCGATCAACAGCGCGACTGCGAAGTCGGTCAACGACTCGCCACCCAGCACCGCCAACGCGGCCAGGATGAACACCGCCCCGAGACCGGTGTTGACCGTACGGGGGACAGTCTGCAGGCACGCGGTGTTGGCCAACGCCTGGAACTCGGGGCGCTTGTCCCGGCGCGTGGCCCGGGCCGCGCGTACCAGTTCCCGTACCCGGTCGAACACCACGACCGAGTCGTTGACCGAGTATCCGATGACGGTGAGCAGCGCGGCGAGGAACACCCCGTCGATGGGCCTGCCCAGCCAGGCGAACACCCCGATCAGGATCACCACGTCGTGGACCATCCCGAGCACCGCGGCGGCGCTCCACTGCCAACGGAACCGGAACGCGAGGTACGCCAGCTGCGCCAGCAGCGCCACCCCCAGGGCGATCAATGCCTTGTTGCGCAGCTCATCACCGAGGCTGGGGCCGATCTTCTCGTCCCGTAAAACCTCGACGCTGCCCCCGCCCGCCTCGGACAGGGCGGTACGCACCTTCCGCTCGGTCGAGTCGTCAAAGTCGCCGGAACGTACGGAGAGGTCCCCCTCACCCGACTCGTTGACCACCGCCCGGGGCAGCCCCGCATCGGCCACCGCCGCACGCGCGGCGTCGACCGGGACCTGCTCGCTGGTCTGGTACTCCACCAGCCGACCCCCGGTGAACTCCACGCCGAAGTTCAGGCCACGCACGCCGACGCCGGTCACCGCCAACAGCACCGCCACCGCCGAGATCGCCAGCCAGAGCCGCCGGCGACCCATCAGGTCGGGATTGCGCCGTTCCAGGGCACGCCTGACCCAACCGATATTCCCCAACCCGGTCCACCGTGGCCGGGCCGCGAGCCACCGACGGGTCCCCGCGATGTCCACCAGCACCCGGGTGAGCACCAGAGCGGTGAACATGGAGACGATCACACCGATGCTCAGGGTGACCCCGAAACCCCGTACCGGCCCGGAGGCGAGGAAGAACAGCAGAGCCGCCGCGAGCAGGGTGGTGATGTTGGAGTCGATGATCGCCGACCAGGCGTTTGTGAAACCGCCCCGGACAGCGGTACGGAGACTGGCCCCGGCGGCGTACTCCTCCCGGGCTCGTTCGAAGACAAGGACGTTCGCATCGACCGCCATCCCGATCGCCAGTACGAAGCCCGCCAACCCCGGAAGTGTCAAGGTGGCATTGAGAGCGAGCAACGCGGCGTAGGAGATCAAGCCGTACGCGATCAGCGCGATGGCCGCCAGACCGCCGACGATCCGGTAGACGGCGATGATGAACAGGATGGTCGCGATCAGGCCGATCAACGCCGCCTGCGCGGAGGCGTCGATCGCGGCCTCGCCGAGGGTCGGGCCGACGGTGCGCTGTTCAATGATCTCCACCGGTACGGGCAACGCACCAGCGCGTATCAGCAACGCCAGGTCCTTCGCCTCGGCGGGGCTGAACGACCCTGTGATCACCGTCGAGCCGCCGGTGATCCCGACGTCACACCCGACGGTCTCTTCGACCTGTGGTGATGAGATCACCTCGTCGTCCACGGCGATCGCGACCCGGCGCGTCGGGTCACCCGGCGGCGCGCAGGCCGCCTTCCCGGTCAGGTCCTCCCACGCCTGCTCGCCGCCACCGACGAAGTCGACGGAGACCTGCCAGTCGCCGAATTCGCCGAGCGCGGCCTCCGCGCCACCCACCTGCCTACCGGTCAGTGCGGCCGGCCCCAGCCGGAGCCGTTCGCCACTCTCGTCAGGCAGTACCAGTTCCTTGCCGCCCGGCCCTGGCGACGCACTGTCGCCCGGCTCTGGGGTATCCGTGGGCGGGGCCGACGCGCTCGGCGGGCCCGACGGCGCGGGCGATGCCGGAGCCGACGGCGACGGCTCGCCCGGGGACGGGGACGCGTCCGGTTTTTCAGCGACGCCCAGCACCGGCCGGAACGTCATCTGCGCGGTACGGCCGATCACCTCGACGGCTTCGGCCGGGTCGGTGACCCCGGGTAGCTCCACGATGATCCGGCGTTCCCCGGAACGGGCGAGTGTGGGCTCGGTGACGCCCAGCTCATCGACCCGCCGACGTAGTACCTCCAGGGCCTCGTCGGTGGTCTCGGCATTGGCTTTCGCGAATTCGCCGTCCCGGGTTTCCAGGACGATCTGGGTACCGCCACGCAGGTCCAGCCCCAGTTTCGCCGGTCGGGTAGCTACCAGCCACCCGGACACGACGAGTACGACCAGGGCGAGCACTGCGCGCACGGCTGTGGCGCGCGACACGATGGGTCTCCTCATGAGGGTTGCGGAGACACCGCGCCGATGCCGCGGCGGTGGCTCCGAGATCAGGGTCGGGACGTAGGAATTACGTCACGACGGGCGGAGCCCGACCCCGGAACACCTCACCGGCGGCGACCGACGACCGGCCGCCGACCGTACGCTGCACCACGCCCCAACGCCCGGTGGCCGCGCGTAGCGCGGCGGCTGCCAGGTGAGCGGCCGGCAGTGCCGGCGCCGTGGGCGCAACCCGCTTCGCCACGCCTCGCAGGTCGCAACGACCCGGGGCCGCTGCCGACTGCGGGGCCAGCGCTTGATGGCTGAGCGCCACCCCACCCTGGTCGCGATCCGGCGTGTCACTGTCGGGCTGCCCAGCGCCGTGTCCGTACGGTGCGATCAGCAGGCACAGCAGGACGGCCAGCAGGCCGCACACCTGCCGGCGCGACCGCGCCACGCCGCCCACGCACACCGAGAAACACCTCCGCTCCTAGACCGTACGGGATCGCGCCCCGGTGTAGCCGCCTCGGCCGCCCCGGGGCGCTGCGGTCTCAGAGCGGGCCGGGTCGAAGGTGGCGATCTTCCGCGCTGTGGAGATTGTTTCCTCGACTTGTCGATTGGCGATCGGTTCTACTCGTCGTCGAGGTAGGCGGGCTCGGCCGGGCTCAACGTGAAGGGGATTGTTGACATGGCGCAGTATCTGATTCTCATCCACGGCGACGAGCGGGAGTGGGCCGCGATGTCCGCTCAGCAGCGGCAGGCGCTCGCCGAGGGTCATCGTGCCGTCGTCGCGGCGGCCGGGGCGGCGGTCCTCGACACCCGGGAGCTGGAGCCGGCGAGCGTCGCGACCACACTGCGCGCGGATCCGGCTGGTCGGCTGACCATCACTGATGGGCCGTTCCTGGAGACCAAGGAGGCGGTGGGGGGCTACTACCTGATCGAGGCCGCTGACCTCGATGAGGTGATCGGTCTGGCGTCGCGACTGTACGAGGTCTCCGCCGGCCACAGCGGGGTGGAGATCCGTCCGGTGGTCGATCGCGGATGACCGCCGAGGTCGTCGCGGCGGTCGCGCAGGCGCACCGCCGTGACTGGGCCCAGGTGCTGGCCGTGACGGCACGCCTGACCCGGGATCTCGATCTCGCGGAGGAGTGCACCCAGGACGCCTACGCCCAGGCGCTGCAGACCTGGGCGCAGATTGGAATCCCAGATCGCCCCGGTGCGTGGCTCACGACCACTGCCCGCAACCGGGCGTTGGACATGCTGCGTCGCGAGTCGGTGCTGCGCCGGGCACTACCGCTGCTGGTATCCGAACAGCCGGTGCTCGGGCCCGAGGACGGCCTCGATGACGACCGCCTGCGGCTCATCTTCACCTGCTGTCACCCGGCACTGTCCCGCGACGCTCAGGTCGCGCTGACGCTGCGACTGGTGTGTGGCCTGTCCACGGCCGAAGTGGCCCGCGGCTTCCTGGTGCCGGAGCCCACCATGGCCGCGCGGATCACACGGGCCAAGAAGAAGATCACCGCCGCCCGTATCCCGTACCGCGTGCCGTCACCCGACCAGCTCTCCGAACGCGTCAGCGCCGTCCTCGAGGTCCTGCATCTGATCTTCACCACCGGCCACACGGCGCCGATCGGCGCTCATCTTGTCCGACGGGACCTGGTGGACAGCGCTCTCGGCCTCGCCCGCATGCTGCACCTGCTCATGCCCAACGACGCCGAGATCAGCGCCCTGCTCGCGCTGCTGCTGCTCATCGACGCGCGCGCCGACAGTCGCCTGTCCGCCACTGGGCGGCTGCAGCTGCTCTCGGAGCAGGACCGCACGCGCTGGGACGCCCGGCTGATCGGTGAAGGTATCGCCCGGCTGACCGATGCGCTACGCCGCCAGCCACCGACCCGGTACGCGGTCGAGGCCGCGATCGCCGCGGTGCACGCCCAGGCGCCGACCTGGCAGGACACGGACTGGGCGGAGATCGTCGGGCTGTACGACGTCCTACTCCAGCTCTGGCCCTCGCCGGTCGTCGCGCTCAACCGTGCCGTCGCCGTGGGACTGCGCGACGGCCCGCAGGCAGGCCTCGACGCGCTGAGGCCGCTGCTCGCCGAGCCGGCGCTGGCCAGCTACGGCTACCTCAGCGCCGCCCGCGCCGACTTCCTGCGCCAACTGCGCCGGTGGACGCAGGCAGCGGACGCGTACCAGGAGGCGCTGACCCTCACCGGCAACGACGTCGAACGCGCCTTCCTCACCGAACGGCTCGGCGAAGTCCGGCGCATGACCGGGAAAGATCAGCCCCAGAGGACTACAGGGTGAGCGACATTGTGATCAAGAAGGTCACCAGGCCGGACCGCACGTTGTCGGGATCATGGCTGGAAGTGATCGCTTCGAACC
>JBOGDK010000310.1:0-5946 GCA_050701795.1 Micromonosporaceae bacterium | reverse complement strand
GCCGACGGACGGCAAGGCACGTACCTGGCCGCTCTACCCGCTCACCCCGGGAGTGCGGTACGTGAACATCGGATTCTGGTCCTCCGTACCGCTGCCGAAAGGGCGTACGGATGGCTACTACAACCGGTTGATCGAACAGGAGGTCACTCGGCTCGACGGGCACAAGTCCCTCTACTCGACCGCCTTCTACTCCTCTGAGGAGTTCTGGAGGTTGTACAACGGCGCCGTCTACCGCGACGTGAAGGAACGGTACGACCCAGGGGGACGACTGCTGAACCTCTACGACAAGTGTGTGAGAAACCGCTAGGGGGAGACAGATGCGGCTGGCAGAGGCGTTCGAACAACTCGTGGGGACCGAATTCCCGATGGAGTTCGTGGGATACGACAGCAGTCGGGCGGGGGACCCGAACGCGGACCTGCGGTTGGAGGTGCGCTCACCGCGAGCTCTGCAGTACCTGGTCCATGCGCCCGGGGAACTGGGGCTGGCCCGTGCGTACGTGTCCGGGGATCTGGAGATCGACGGCGACATGTACACCGCCCTTTCCCGGCTGATGGGGATGTCCGGGCAGTTCAACCAGATCCGGGGTCGTCAGCTGTTGAAGCTGCTCCGGGAGTTAGGCGGTGTGAAGCTGCTGCGTCGGGTGCAGCCGCCGGCGCCCGAGGTGAAGCTGCACGGACGACGTCACTCGAAGACCCGGGACCAGGCAGCGATATCGCACCACTACGACGTGTCGAACCGGTTCTACGAGTGGGTGCTCGGACCGTCGATGACGTACACCTGTGCGGTCTTCCCGTCGCGGGACGCCACGCTGGAGGAGGCGCAACACCACAAGTACGACCTGGTGTCGCGCAAACTCGATCTCGAGCCCGGGATGCGGCTGCTCGATGTGGGTTGCGGGTGGGGCGGCATGGTGCTGCACGCGGCCCGGGAGTACGGGGTCCGGGTGCTCGGCGTGACCCTTTCGCCCAAGCAGGCGGAGTGGGGGCAGAAGGCGATCGCGGAGGCCGGGCTGGAGGAGGTGGCCGAGATCCGGCACTGTGACTACCGGGACGTCCCCGAGTCCGACTTCGACGCGATCAGCTCGATCGGGCTGACAGAGCACATCGGGATGGCGAACCTGCCCGGTTACTTCCGATTCCTGTACGACAAGCTCAAGCCGGGCGCCCGGCTGCTCAACCACTGCATCACCCGTCCGAACGGCCTGGATCGGGCGTACCACAAGAACGGTTTCATCAACCGGTACGTGTTCCCCGACGGTGAGTTGGTCGGGGTCGGTCACCTGGTGTCACTGATGCACGACACCGGTTTCGACGTACGGCATGAGGAGAACATTCGGGAGCACTACGCGATGA
Organism: Micromonosporaceae bacterium; assembly: GCA_050701795.1. Classification (GTDB taxonomy): domain Bacteria; phylum Actinomycetota; class Actinomycetes; order Mycobacteriales; family Micromonosporaceae; genus WHSM01. The sequence goes on along the minus strand of JBOGDK010000310.1, from coordinate 4,593 downwards.
CTCTGGCGGGTTGGGGCGCCAACCTGGATGCGCACTGGGACGAGGCGCTCGATGAGGTCGGGCCGCAGACCGCGCGGGTGTGGCGGCTGTACATGGCCGGATCCCGGCTGGGGTTCGGACGGAACTGGATCCAGCTGCACCAGGTGCTCGGTGCCAAGCCCGACGCGCAGGGCGAGGTGGTGTTCCCGCTGCGTCCCGCCTGGTAACCACTCCTGCCTGGTAACGGAGCTGGCCAGCCATGCCTGGTGGCTGCGCTGAGGAAAACCCCGGTTGGGCGGATAAGGACTTTCACCGCCTGATCGGGGTTTCTGTCGTGGTGTGTACGGGTACACCCTGGTCGATAAGGATCGATATCGGTGTCGTACCCTGTGTCAACCCCAGTCCGGTACAGGACCGGCCAATGTGGTGTCGAGTTGCGTACCTGAAACATTGCCGTCGTTACCGGCGAAGGGGATGAAGACACCACCAGACGTGGCGAGTCGGCGTGCAGGAGGAAATCGCGTGGTCCCCCGGGAGCCGTCCGACAATCCGACCGAGGAGTTCGTACCGGATTTTGACGTACGGCCGTCGTCGCCGCCGGTCGCCTCCAAGCTCAGAGCTTCGGAGGCCTTCGTCAGGCGCCCGGACTCCAAGGACGTGGGTGTCAGCCTCTTCGACCGGCGTGACGATGCTGATGACGCCGAGCGCACCGTCCAGATCGATGTCCCGGGCGAGGGTGAAGAACATACCGACCGGGAACAGGCCCCAGATCGTCGGCGGTATGCGCTGATCACCTCGCTGGTGGCGATCGCGGCGGTGGCTGGCGTTCTGGCGGGGTACGTCGCGGTGCAGGCGGCGGGCGGCTGGGATTCGATCTGGGTCACGTCGCACGACGGCCCGGGTATGCCGCCGGAGCCGGATTCCACTCGGCCCGGTGACGACGGTCTCGGGCAGGACGGCAGCGCAAGCCCCTCGGCGAGCGCCAGTGGCTCAGTGACCCCCTCCGCGTCGGACGGTGCGTCTGGTACGCCCGGCCGCGATCACGAACCTGGGGGTACGCCGCCCTCTGATCCGGACCCCACGAAGCCGACCAGAACGCCGCCCTCGACTCCGACGCCGTCGGACTCGCCGTCCGATCCGGAGCCGAGCGAGTCCAAGCCGCACGACGAGTGACCGGTCTCCGGGCCGCACGATGAGGCCACGGGCCGGTTCAGTGGAGGGGTCGCGGGTTCAGGTGCCGGTGCGGCGGTCAGCTGGCGTGCGCCTCGGGTGTACCGGAGAGCTGGGTCAGCGCCTCGCGTACCCGTCCGTGGCTGGAGTGCAGCGCCTGGCGGGCGTCCGGGACGGTGGCGTCGCCGAGCAGCGACACCAGCGCCGTCTTGAGCTCGCCGTCGCTGGCGGTCAGCGCCGCGCGGCACTCCGGCTCACCATGGCCGGTGGCTTCCATCAGGATCGACACCATTCGGGAGCGGAGTTTCGCGTTCGTGGCGACCATACTGACCATCAGGTTCGAGTACACCCGTCCGAGCCGCACCATGACCGCGGTGGAGAACGCGTTGAGCACCATCTTCTGCGCGGTGGCGGCCTTCATCCGGGTGGAGCCGGCGATCACCTCGGGACCGGTGTCGAGGCCTACGAACACATCCACCTCGGCGTTGGCGCGTGGGTTCGCGGTTACCAGTACGGTGTGACCGCCCCGCTCCCGGGTGCCACGCATCGCGCCCATCACGTATGGTGTGCGCCCGCTCGCGGACAGGCCGACAGCGACGTCGCCGGCGCGTACGCATCCGAGGGCTTCCGCCTCGCCGGCTGAGTCATCGTCCTCGGCCGCTTCCACCGCCCGCAGCAGGGCACGTTCCCCGCCGGCCTGGTGGGCGCAGAACCAGTCGTCCGGGGCGTCAAATGTGGGACGCAGCTCCGCGGCGTCCATGAACCCGATACGTCCGGAGGAGCCGGCACCGAAGTAATGCACCCGCCCGCCGTTGTGCAGCGCTTCGACAGCCAGGTCGACGGCTGCGCCGATCTGGATCAGGGTCGCCTCCACGGCGGCCGGAACCCTCTGGTCCTCTGAGTTGATCAGCTGCAGGATCGCGGTGCTGTCGAGCTCGTCGATGTGGCGGGTACGCGGGTTACGCGCTTCCGTCGGCGACGGTACCGGGCTGCCAGGGCCTGTCGGGCCGCCAGGCAACCGTGGTGTCTGCCGAGCCTCGTCGTGGGGTGGACTCATGCCCGCCTCCGTCCCGCTGCGGTGCGCCGTTCCTGCACCGCGGCGGCGGTTGCTTCGAGCGCCTTGTTGGTGCGTGACCGGTTGCGTGCCGCCACGCCGACGAAGAGGCAGTCCACCACCGTGAGCTGGGCGAGCCGGCTCGCGGTGGCCCCGGACCGGTAGGTGGTCTCCCGGGCCGCTGTGGTCAGGACGTGATCGGCGACCTCGGTGATCGCCGATCGTGGAAAGTTGGTGAGGGCGACGGTGGTGGCGCCGCGGCTGCGGGCCTGCTTGAGCACCTCGATGGTTTCGGAGGTGCTGCCGGTGTGGGAAATGCCGATGGCGACGTCTCCCTTGCCCAGCAGGGCGGCGCTCGGCAGGGCGGTGTGGATGTCGGGCCAGTAGAAGGCCGTACGCCCGATGCGGTGCAGTTTCTGTTGAAAGTCGGAGGCAGCGAACCCGCTGGCGCCGACCCCGAACACATCGGTACGGCCGGCCTTGGCCAGCAGGTCGACCACCTTCTCGCAGGTGGCGGGGTCGAGTTGCTCGGCGGTCTCCTCGACGGCTCGGGAGTCGTTGAACGCGATCGTGGCGATGATCTGTGCGATGTCGGCGCCCGGCGGGATGTCTCCGCCGACCACTCGCGAGTCCGGTGGCTCGGCACGGCGCGCGGCCTCGGCGGCGAGCCGGATCCGTAGCTGTGGGTACCCGTCCATGCCGACGGACCGGCAGAACCGGATCACCGTCGCTTCTGAGGTGCCCGCGGCCGTCGCCAGCTCCGTGATCGTACGGCGGGCGGCCTCCGCGGGGTCGTTCATCACCTGACGAGCGACCCGTTGCTCGGCAGGAGACAGGGACGGCAACAGGCCGCTGATCTGGACGATCAGTCCGCCAGGCTCGGCACTCGCAGATATCTTTGCGTCGGCAGTCACTGGGTGAAAGTTACTTTCGCTTGAGGGTAACGTCAACTTTCCTCCATACGAGGTTACACCCCGTTACCGGGTAGCGCCTCGGTATCCCGAATCACTTTCAGCTCCTACGTTCGGACAGATGGTGTCCCGTACCCGCATCCTGCGAACGGTCAACGGGGCGTCACGAAGAGCGAGCGGCGTACCGCACTGAGGCCCTGAGGCCTTAGTCTCTCGGGGATGCGTGTGTTGCTCGTGGAGGATGACGCGTCGGTTGCCGGCGCCATGGAATCCGCGCTGCGCCGACGCGGGTACGAGGTCGTCCGGGCGGGGACCGCCGCTGAGGCCCTGGCAGCCCCCACCGTCGATCTGGTGCTACTGGACTTCGGGCTGCCCGACGGCGACGGGATCGACGTCTGCCGCGAGCTGCGCCGCCGCAACGATCACGTCGCGATCATCGCGGTCACCGCCCGGGGGGAGGAACGAGACCGGGTGACCGGCCTGCGTACCGGTGCGGATGACTACGTGGTCAAGCCGTTCTCCATGGTCGAGCTACAGGCCAGGATCGACGCCGTACTGCGCCGGGTGGTACGCGCCACGCCACCGCCTCCGGTGCTGGAGGTCGGGCCGATGCGGCTCGACCCGTCGGCGCGTCAGGTCACCGTGGACGGGGAGGAGGTCCCCCTGACCCGCAAGGAGTTCGAGCTGTTGAGCGTCCTGGCGCGGGAAGCCGGCAGCGTGGTGTCCCGGGACCGGTTGTTGATGGAGGTGTGGCGTACCACGTTCGCTGGCGGGCACACCCTGGAGGTCCACATCGGCTCGCTGCGCAACAAGCTCGGCCGACCCGACCTGGTGCAGACGGTGCGGGGCGTCGGCTACCGACTGCGTGCCGAAGGCTGATCGGTGCGCAGACGGCTCGCCGCGATCTACGTCCTGCTGCTGGCGATGGTTCTAGCGGGGCTGGAGGTGCCCCTGGCGATCACGCTGGCCTCGCAGCAGACCCAGCAGATGGCTCTGGACCGGCTCTCGTACGCGGTACGGTTCGCCAGCCTCGCCGAGCCCGCGTTCCGCCACCCGGGTGATCAAAGGGCGCTACAGAACGAACTGACCGCCTACCACGAGGTGTACGGCATCGCCACCGCCGTCGTGAGCCGGGACGGCCGCACGCTGGTCAGCGCCGGGAACCTGCCGTCGCTGGCCGACGACGAGGTGGAGTCGGCACTCGAACGCGCCTTGGCGGGAGAGCAGGTCGGTCCCGGGCGGGTGATCTGGCCCTGGCGTACCGAACCCCTTGTCGTCACGGTGCCCGTCGGCACCGGCCGGGACCACGTAGGGGCGGTGATCACCGCCTCGCCGACGAATCAGGTCCGCAACGCGGTACGTGACGGTTGGTTGATGCTCGCCGCGCTGTGGCTGGCGGCCGTGCTGGTCTCCATGGCCGCCGCCGAGGCGCTGGCCCGGTGGACGTTGAAGCCCGTCGCCCAGCTCGACGCGGTGGCC
>JBOGDK010000309.1:0-5949 GCA_050701795.1 Micromonosporaceae bacterium | reverse complement strand
GTGCCGCCCCGGGCCGGGCCGGCACCGCGCCGCCGGAGCGCGGAGCGGGCCGGCGCCGGAGCGGACCGGACCGCAGTCACCCCTCTACCACCTTCAGATCCTTGGCCTTCATGTCGGCGATAGTCTGCTTGTGGATCTTCGCGATGGCGTCCACGAACGGCGTCTTGTCGGAGATCGCGGCGTTGAACGCGTCCCCGATGTGCCGGTTGGTGGCCTCCAGAGTCGGGATCCATTTCCAGCTCTTGTCCACCAGGCGGTCGGACTCGGCGAACACCTCGTTGTACTTCTGGCCGCCGAAGAACTCACTCGGCTTGTCCAGTGCGGACCCGCTGAACGCGTCCTTCGCGGCGGGCCAGCCGTACCCGCCGGCGATCATCAGGTCGATGCTCTCCGGGTCGGTGTTCAGCCACACCGCGAACGCCAGCGCGTCCTTCGGGTATTTCGATCCCTTGAGCACGGCAGTCGTCGAGCCGCCCCAGTTGGCCGACGCCGGCTTCGCGGTGTCCCACATCGGCATCGCCGCGACCCGCCACTTCCCGGACGTGGGCTCGGCGTTACCGGCCAGGATCGCGTCGCCCCACTGGGCGCCGACCCAGGAGACGATCGCCCCGGACTGCAGGTCGGCGAACCAGCTGGACTGGATGTCCATCTCGGTCTTCACCAGCTTGCCCCGGATCAGACCTTCCCAGTACTCGGCGACCTGGCGGGTCTCGGGGTTGTCGATGTTGACCACCCACTCCTCGCCGCGTACGTCGAACCACTTGGCGCCGTTCTGCCAGGCCAGTCCGGTGAACCAGCCCCCATTGGCGGGCGGGAAGGTGCAGATGTACGCCTTCGAGTCGGCCTTGCGGATCTTCTTCGCGGCGGCTTCGTACTCGTCCCAGGTCTTCGGGGGTTCGATGTCCCACTTGGAGAACAGGTCCTCCCGGTAGAACAGCCCCATCGGGCCGGACGCCTGCGGGATCGCGTACACCCCGTCGCCGAACACGCTCTGCTGCCACTGCCAGTCGACGAACTTGTCCTTGTGCTTGGCGACGCCGTGCTTGGTGAGGTCCTCCAGGCCCTGGCCGAGTAGGAAGTCCGGGATCCGGGAGTACTCGATCTGCCCGAGGTCGGGCGGGTTGCCGGCCTTCAGCGCGGCGTGCATCTTCGGGTACGCGCCGTCCGAACCCGCCGTCACCTTCTCCAGTTTCACCCGCACGTCCGGGTGCTTTTCATTCCACAGGGCCACGGCCTTGTCCACGCCGGGCACCCAGGACCAGAACGTCAGGGTGATCTTCTCGCCGGGCTCGCGCCCGGACGGTGTGTCTGATCCGCACCCGACCAGCGCCGCCCCGGCCGCCGCGGCCGATGCGCTGAGCAGGGTACGCCGGCTGATCGCACCAGATGTCATTGCGCTCTCCTAGGAGGTCGTGAGTTCCGAGGTCGGGATCCGGTGGAACGTGATGGTTTCGTACGCGCTGACGTTGCCGGTCTCGTAGAGCAGCCCGACGGGTGGTGGCCGCACGCCAGACTCCATGGTCGGGCTCCTTAGACATAGGACGTCCTCTGTCCTCCGGGACGTTAACGACCCGTTTCAGCCTGGTCAAGCCCTGAATTCCCGCGCCTGGCGGCGGGCGGGCCGAGGCGATTTTGGGCAGCGGACATCCCATGTCCGAGGCGGACGTCGACGCGGGGCTGCAGCCCGGATTCAGTCCTTGGTCGCCCCGCTCGTCAGGCCGCTCACCACGAACCGCTGCAGCGCGATGAACAGCACGATCACGGGTAGCGCCGCGATCGTGGCGACCGCCATCAGGTCGTTCCAGCGGGTCTCGTACTGGCCGATGAACTTGTTCAACACCACGGTGACCGGCTGCATCTGCTCGCTCGTGGTCAAGGTCAACCCGAACACGAACTCCCCCCACGTACCGACGAACGACAGCGCCGCCGCCGCGATCAGGCCGGGCCGGGCCAGGGGCAGCACCACTCGCAGGAACGCGCCGAGCCGGCCGCACCCGTCCACCCTGGCGGCGTCCACCAGGCTCTCCGGCACCGAGAAGAAGTACGGCCGCAGCACGATCACCGTGAACGACAGCGAGAACGCGGTGTTCGCCAGGATCAGACCCAGGTAGCTGTCCACCAGGCCGAACCTGCTGAAGATCACGAAGATCGGCAGCGCCACGTTGATCGACGGCAGCATCTGGGCCACCAGGAACGTCAGCGAGACCAGTAGCGTGAACCGCAACCGCAGCCGGGCCAGCCCGTACGCCGCCGGCACCCCGATGATCAGCGTCAACAACAACGTCCCGACCGAGATCACGGCACTGTTCCAGAGGCCACGCAGCACCGCCGGCTCGGCCAGCGCGGCGTCGGTGTACGACGCCAGAGTGGCCGGGGAAGGGATCAGATCCGGCGGTGCGCTGAACACGTTCCCGCTGGTCTTCAGCGAGGTGGACACCATCCAGTAGATCGGGAACAGGTAGACCAGCAGGATCAGCACCCCGGCGAGGCTCTTGCGGTACCTCATGAGGTTTCCTCGCCTCGGCTGAACAGGAAATAGACCCCGGACAGCAGCAGCGTCACCGTCAGCAACAGGATCGTGGTCACGGCGCCCTCGCTGAAGTGGAAGAACTCGAACGCCTGCTGGTACGAGTGGATCGCCAGTACGTTCGTCGCCTCGCCCGGGCCGCCCCGGGTCATCACGTACACGTTGTCGAAGGTCTTGAACGTCAGCACGGTGGCCAGCAGCAGCACGGTCAGCGACACCGGGCGCATGATCGGGAACGTCAGGTGCCGGAACTGCTGCCAGGAGCTGGCGCCGTCGAGCCGGGCGGCCTCGTAGATCTGCTCCGGGATCCCGCGTAGCCCGGCGAGCAGCAGGATCATCATGAACGGCGCGGTCACCCACACCGTCGCGAACACCACGCCGAGCATCGCGGTCTGTGCCTCGGCGAGCCAGAACACCGGATGGTCGATCACACCGAGCCCGGTGAGCGCGGCGTTCACCACGCCGTAGTCACCTTCCAGCACCCAGCGCCAGACCGTCCCGGTGGCCACGGTGGGGAGCACCCAGCCGAGCAGCAGCAGCGCCTGCATCAGCCGGCTGCCGGGGAAGCCTTGGCGGAAGAACGTCGCCAGCGCGAACCCCGCCACGAACGAGAGCGCGATCGACCCGCCGGTGTATACCAGGGTCACCAGCAGCGAATGCCACACCTCGCCGTCGCTGAGCACTTCGCGGTAGTTGTCCAGTCCGGCGAACGGGGCGTTGCCGTACACCACGTTGCCGACCGTGACGTCGTGCAGGGTGAGGTCGACGTTGTAGAGCAGCGGGTAACCCATGACCACCAGCACGAACAGCAACGCCGGAAGTACGAACAGGTGCTCACCCAGCCGGCGCCGTAGCCGACGCGACCAGCGAGCCGGGAGCGCCACGTTCTGGCCACCGCTCTCGGCGCCGGCCCCGGGGTCACGGAGTCGGCTACCCGCCGAGTGCGCCATCGATCTTCTGCTGGGCCTGTGCCAGGGCCGCGTCGACCGACTTGTCGCCGCTGATCGCCGCCTGGATCGCTTCCTGCGCGTACGTCAGGATCTCCGCCGAGACCTGAGCCGTCCTGCCGGTCGGCGCCCAGGCGCTCGGCAGCTGGTCCATGAACACCTCCCACACCACGTCGCCGGACCACGGCGGGTGGGCGGCAACGTCCTTACGGGCCGGCAACTTGTTGCGTTCCGGTAGGTACTTGGTGAGTACCGGGATCTTCTGCAGGTACGTCAGCAGCTCCCACGCCGCGTCCGTGTCTTTGGCGCCGCTGGTGATCGTGAGGTTCTCCTGGGACAGGAACGTGGCCGGTTTCGCGTCATCCGGGATCCTCGCGACCTGCCATTTCAGATCCGGCTTCTCCTTGAGGAGGCTGTTCACGTACGACGCTGAGTTGATCATCATCGCGGCCTCGCCCGCGGCGAACCGGTCCTTGACGTCGTCCTCGGTCATGGTGAGGACCTCCCGGGACATCCCCCGGGATTTCACCAGGTCGACCCACTCCTGAAGCGCCTTGCGTCCGGGGTTGCTGTCCACCTTGGTGATGTCGCCGCCCGCGGTGAGCAGCCGGATCACCCACGCGCTGGCGCCCTCGACACCTTTCACCGCGGACAGCGCCATCCCGTACCGGCTGCCTTTGCTCAGCTTCTTCGCGGTGGCGGCCAGCTCGTCCCAGGTCTGTGGCGGGACCTCGACCAGGTCGGTGTTGTACCAGACCACGTAGCAGTCACAGACGTGCGGTAGGCCGTACCGCTTGTCCTTGTACTCGGTGGTCCTGATCCCTCCCGGGAAGTACTGGTCGAGCTGGCCCCAGTCGTCCACCCGTTCGGTGAGGTCCTGCAGGATCCCGGCTTTGGCGAACGTTCCGGTGTCGAACGCGCTGATCAGCGCGATGTCCGGAAGCTTGCCGGCCGAGGCCGCCTGCAGCAGGGTCCGGTTGAAGTCACCGAACGGGATCACCCGGTGCTCCACCTTCACCCCGCTGGCTTTGCGGTACCGGTCGAAGACCCGGGACAGTGTGGCGCCGAACGGCTCGCCGTAGAAGCTCCAGACCTTCAGGGTGGTGGGCCCAGACGGACCGCCGCCGCACCCCGCCGCGCCCGAGGCGGCGAGCCCCGCGAGCCCGGTCGCCTTGAGGAGTTGCCTACGATTCACCATCGGTGCCTCCAGACGTAGGACGTCTACTAGGGTACGGACCCTAGGGTTATCCCAGGAATCTGGTCAAGGCTCAGCGGCGGTACGGAGGTGACCTGGTGGCTCGACGGGATCGCGGTGCGACCCTTCAAGGGCGGATCGTCGCGTACATCCACGAGCACCAGCTCGAGCCGGGGGCGGCGCTGCCCACCGAACCACAGCTGATGGACCTGCTCGGCGCCAGCCGCAACAGTGTCCGGGAGGCGATACGAGCGCTGCAGGCGTTGGGGATCGTGGAGATCCGGCACGGCTTCGGTACCTTCGTCGGCGACGCCTCACTCGACGTACTGACCCCGTCGTTGGCGTTTCGGATCCGTTCCCGGATCAACCACAACGTCGGGGCTCTCCGCGACCTGGTTCAGGTACGGGAGCTGCTGGAAGTTGGCCTGATAGGGGAGGTCGCCGGCACCCTCAGCCCCGCACGACTGGCCGCGTTGGACGCGTTGGTGGACCGGATGGCGGTCGATCCAGGAGCGGACAAAGCGTTCCACACGCTGCTGTACGAGACCTCCGGCAACGACCTGGTGCTGCAGCTGATCGGGCTGTTCTGGGACGTCTACCGGGACGTCGAACCGACCATCGACCCGCCCAAGGTGGCACCCGGGGACATCGCCGCGAATCACCGCCGGATCGTCGAGGTGCTGCGCACCGGTGACGCCACGGCGGCACAGCAGGCGATGCAACGACACTTCGCGGAGCTTCAGGTACGGCTGGCGGCGGCCACCGCTTCATGATCGTGGCGTCCGCCATGCCCCCATGGTGGCTTCGTGGACGCCGCCATGCCGTCGCAGTGCCGTCGCACTGCCGTCGCGATGGCGAGACTCCGGTTGGCGGTAGCAGGACAGCGCTCCCGCTTGCCGTCGCTGGGGAGGCGCCGGTAGGGTCCGGACATCCTACGTCCTACGTTGCGATGACGGCGGTGCCATGACCTCAGAAGGACCCACCCTGCCACCCGGGGTCATCCCGCCGGTGTGCACACCGCTGACCCCGGGCAGGGAGCTCGACGTACCGTCCCTGGAACGTCTCTGCGGTTTCCTGCTGGACGCCGGCGTCGCCGGACTCTTCGTCTCAGGATCCACCGGCGAGGCGGCGTACCTGCCCGACGAGGTACGGCTCGCCGTGTTGCGTACCGCCGTCGGGGTCACCGCCGGCCAGGTCCCGGTGTACGCCGGCGTGATCGACACCAGCACCCCCCGGGTGATCGCCCAGGCCAGGGCAGCCGCGACACACCGGGCCAGCGC
>JBOGDK010000308.1:0-5960 GCA_050701795.1 Micromonosporaceae bacterium | reverse complement strand
CGCTGGTGGCGAACCTGCCGTACAACGTGGCGGTGCCGGTGGTGCTGGAGCTGCTGGCGAGCTTCCCCACGGTGGCGCGCGGGCTGGTGATGGTGCAGTCCGAGGTCGCCGACCGGCTGGTGGCCCCTCCCGGCTCCCGGGTGTACGGCGTACCGAGCGTCAAGCTGGCCTGGTACGCGTCCGCGCGGCGGGCGGGTGCCGTACCGCGCTCGGTGTTCTGGCCGGTGCCGAACGTCGACTCCGGGCTGGTCGAGTTCACCCGCCGGCCGCCACCGTCGGCTGCTGACCGGGCAGCGGTGTTCGAGGTGGTGGACGCGGCGTTCGCGCAGCGCCGGAAGACGTTGCGGGCGGCGCTGGCACGATGGGCGGGGAGTCCGTCGGCGGCCGAGGCGACGCTCCGAACGGCGGGTGTGGATCCGGGCGCCAGGGGGGAGGCGCTGAGCGTCGAACAGTTCGTCGCGATCGCGGCCGCGGCGGTGCGGGCCTGATCGCGGATGTGTCGGCTTGTCGGATCCCCGCGACGTTGATCGACCGGGTCTGCGTAGGGTTTCGGTGAGGTCACCGGGGGGCGATAGGACTGCGAGGGGCACAGCGGTGAGCGAACCACTGGAAGTCGAGGATCGGGACCGGCCGGTGCTGGCGTCGTCCGGCTCGGTACGGGTACGGGTTCCCGCCAAGGTGAACCTGCACCTCGGCGTCGGGCCGGCACGAGACGACGGCTACCACGAGCTGACCACCGTCTACCACGCCATCTCGCTGTACGACGAGCTGACCGCGTCCCGCGCCGACGACCGGAAACTGACCCTGTTGGGCGAGGGTGAGGATGAGCTGCCGCTCGGCGACGACAACCTCGTGATGCGGGCCGTGCTGGCTCTCGCCGAGCATGTCGGTCGTACCCCGAAAGTCCATCTCCACCTGCACAAACACATCCCGGTCGCGGGTGGCCTGGCGGGCGGCAGCGCGGACGCGGCGGCGGCGCTGGTGGCGTGCGACGCGTTGTGGGGCACCGGCCTGTCCCGGGACGAGCTGACCCGGGTGGCCGCCACGCTCGGCAGTGACGTGCCGTTCCTGGTGCCGGGTGGCACCGCGCTGGGCACCGGCCGTGGCGAAGTGATCAACCCGGTGCTGGCGGTCGGCACCTGGCACTGGGTGGTGGCGGTCGCCGACGGCGGGTTGTCCACCCCTGAGGTGTACGCCGAGCTGCGCCGGCTCCGCGCGGCGGGACGCGGCGGAGGGCCGTCGACGGACACCGACAGGCTGCTCGCCGCGCTGCGGCAGCACGACCCGCAGGTGCTCGCCTCGGCGTTGACGAACGACATGCAACCGGCGGCGATCTCGCTGCGGCCGTCGCTGCGGCGTACGCTGCGGGCCGGTCAGGAGGAGGGGGCGCTCGCCGCGTTCGTGTCGGGCTCGGGGCCGAGCTGTGTGTTCCTCGCCGCCGACGCCGACCACGCGACCAAGCTCGCCGCCAGGGTGTCGGGACACGGCGTGTGCCGTACGGTGCGGACCGCTGCCGGGCCGGTCCCGGGTGCCCGGGTGGTGTCGTGAGCGGAGCTGGCCCGATGAACCTCGTCAACCTGGACAAGGTCACCAAGGGGTACGGGCATGCCGTACTCCTGGATCAGGTGTCACTGGGCCTCTCCGACGCCGACCGGGTGGGCGTGGTGGGGCTCAACGGGGCAGGCAAGACCACCCTGCTGCGGTTGCTCACCCGGGTTGACGGGCCGGACTCCGGTCGCCTCACCCACCGCCGTGACCTGCGGGTGCGGTTCCTCCCGCAGCAGGTGATGCTGCCGCCGTACGCCACGGTCGGTGACGTCGTGGTGGGTTCGGCGTGGCTCGCCGACGACATGGGCGCCGAGCACGAGTGGGCATCCTCGGCGCAGGTGCGTGGCATCCTCGACGGGCTGGGGATGCCGGATCTGGGGTTGGATTCGCCGGTCGGGCCGATGTCGGGTGGCGAGCGGCGCCGGGTGGCGCTGGCGGCGCTGCTGATCCGTCCCGCGGAGCTGCTGGTGCTCGACGAGCCGACCAACCATCTCGACATCTCCGGCATCAACTGGCTGGCGAGCTGGCTCCGGGACCGGGCCCAGGCTGTGGCGGTGGTGACCCACGACCGGTGGTTCCTGGACGCGGTGTGCACCACCACCTGGGAGGTCACGGGAGGGAAGGTCCACTCGTACGAGGGTGGCTACGCCGCCTGGACCCTGGCCCGGGCGGAACGGATCCGGCAGGCCGATGCCGCCGAGCAACGCCGGCGCAACCTGGTGCGCAAGGAGCTGGCCTGGCTGCGGCGGGGCGCTCCCGCGCGTACCTCGAAACCGAAATTCCGGATTGAACGCGCGAACGAGCTGATCGCGGACGTACCGGCGCCACGGGACCCGGTCTCGCTGCACCGGCTCGCCACGGCCCGGCTCGGCCGGTCGGTGTACGACCTGGAAGGGGTGGTGGCGGACGTACCTGGCCGGCGGATCCTGGATCACGTCACGTGGCGGATCGGTCCGGGTGACCGGGTCGGTCTGGTCGGGCCGAACGGCGCCGGGAAGACCACCCTGCTGCGGCTGCTCGCCGGTGTCACCGAGCCGGAGGAGGGGGTGGTGAAGACCGGTCAGACGGTACGCGCCGGCTACCTCTCCCAGGAGCTGGTCGAGCTGCCCGGGGAGTTGCGCGTGCTGGAGGCGGTGGAGGAGATCGGTCGGCGGTTCCGGCTCGGCGACAGGGAGCTGACCGCGGCGCAGCTGGCGGAGTCCTTCGGGTTCAGCGACGACCGGTTGTGGACCCCGGTGGCGGACCTGTCGGGTGGTGAGCGCCGCCGGCTGCAACTGCTGCGGCTGTTGGCCGGCGAGCCGAACGTACTGCTGCTGGATGAGCCGACCAACGATCTGGACATCGACACGTTGGCCTCGCTGGAGGACCTTCTGGACGCCTGGCCGGGCACCCTGGTGGTCGCCAGCCACGACCGGTACCTGCTGGAACGGGTCTGCGACACGGCGGTGGCGGTGCCCGGCGACGGCACCCTGGTCGACCTGCCAGGCGGTGTCGACCAGTACGTCAATCAACCCCCGCTCCGCGACGCGGCGCCCGGTACGGAGGTCCGCGGCGGCACCAGCACGGCCGCGCAGCGCCGGCAGGACAGGAAGGAACTCGCCCGCCTGGAACGGCAGGTCGCCAAGCTGGAGCGGCGAGAGGACGAGCTCCACGAGAAGTTGGCGGCGAACGCCACGGACTACGAGAAGGCCGCCGCCCTGGACATCGAGTTGGCTCAGGTACGCGCGGATCGCCAGGCCGCTGAGGAGAGCTGGCTGGTGTTGGCGGACCAGGCCGGCGAGACCTGAACCGGCACGCCCGTTCCGGCAATGAGTTGCACAGGTTCCCTACGCTCAGAAATTTAGCTCCAGAGCGCCTGCGTCCCGTCGGTGATCCACCATCGCCCGGTGCCCGGCAACTGCATCCGGAATGAGAGGTTCAGATGAGCCTGAGGAAGCCTTTCCGTAGCCCTGAACATTCGGTGATTGTCGCGGTAGTGGTTGCCTTGATTCTGAGCCTCATCCCCGCGGCACTGGCCCTGTCCAGCGACGACACAGATGCTCAGAAGACCGCACAGATAAGCGTGGAAACGAAGACGCGCAGCGCGACGATCCCGCCGACCAGGGCCACCAACTTCAACCACGCTGATCCGGCCGCGATCCAGTACCGAGGAAAGATCTACTCGTACGCGACAGACGGCGCGAAGAGCGTCCCCAAGATTCCCGTGATCGTGGCGGACTCCGCGACTGGGCCGTACCAGCGACTCGGCAGGTCGCTCGAACGCATCCCGTGGGCGAACAACGACGTCGGGGTGATGGGCCCGCACGTGGTGCACCGCGGCGGTACGACGTTCCACATGTACTTCACCGCGAGGCCCGCGGGCGGGGCGGACGAGCAGCGCTGCATCGGCGCGGCGGTCTCCACCAGAGGCCCCGCCGGTCCGTTCGTGCCGAGACCGCACCCGCTCGTGTGCGACCGTGCCCACAGGGGCGCGATCGCCCCGTCGTACTTCAAGGATCCCCGTACCGGCAGGCAGTACCTGCTCTACAAGACGAACGGCCCGAACGCGATCCGCCGGGTGTATCTGCAGGGCCTGGGGCCCGCCGGGCTGGGCACGGTCGGCGAGCGAACCCTGCTCGGCAAGCGGAGCTGGAACTACGAGAACCCGCAGCTGATGTACTCCGCGGGGAAGTACTTCCTGTTCGCATCCGTTGACCTGTACCGGACCACGACCTATAGGACCACGGTGAACTGGTCCAGGAAGCTTCGTGGCCCCTATCCGGCCAGTCGTGCCCGCGCGCTCCTGACCAGGAACAACACCCGGATCGCGGGGCCTGGCAGCGCTGAGCTGGTCAAGCTCGCCAATGGACAGACAGTCGCCTTCTTCCACGGGTGGCGCAACGACGGCGGCGGATGCACCAGCCCGCGCTTCCTCTACGTCGCCACGATCAGGTGGGGAGCCAACCGTGACAACCCGCGGCTCGCCTCGCCCAGACGCGGTGGTGCCCACTGCTGAGCGTCAGAGGCCGACGGCGGCGGGCACCACACGGTCGCGGGCGAACTCGCGCGCTGCCTCGCCGTCGGTGGGGATCAGGCCCTCGGGGGTGAGCAGTAGCGAGTGCACCAGGCGTACCAGGACCTCGGCGGCGACCTCGTCGGTCCCCAGCAGCCGTGCCACGTACCGGCGGCACATCGCGAGCACGGGGCCGGCGTACGTGGTCAGATGCGGCAGCGCGGTCTCCGGCTCCAGGTCCAGCAGTCGCCGTAGCAGCGGGTGGTGCCGGCCCAGCCGCATCGCGGCCAGGTACCCCTCGACGATCCTCGCCCGCGGGTCCGGCCGCGAGCCGATCGCCGCGTCGAGCTGCTCCAGGAACCGGCGGCACTCCCGGAGCAGCACCGCCTCGATCAGTTGATCCTTCTGCGGAAACCGGCGGTACACGGTGGCACGTCCCAGTCGGGCCCGCCGGGCCACGTCGTCAACGGTGGTACGCCGCAGCCCGTACCGCATGATCTGGTCGTACCCGGCGTCGAGGATCCGGGCCACGGCGGCGTCCGCCTCGGGCTCGGTGGCCATCACCCGGGTCAGCAGGTCGGTCACAGCTGCTCCAGGGACACCGGAAGGCCGTCCTTGGGGCGTGGCAGTGACGTGAAATCGATCCGCATCCGGTAACCGGGCGGGACCGACCACCGGTAGCGCAGCAGCAGCTGATGCATCACGGCCTTGATCTGTAGCACACCGAAGTGCATCCCGATGCACTTGTGCGCCCCGCCGCCGAACGGCGCCCACGCGTGCCGGTGGATCTTGTCTTCTCGCCGGTGCGGCGCGAACCGTTCGGGGTCGAACCGCTCCGGCTCCGGCCAGTACTCCGCCATCTGGTGGGTGAAGTGCAACGACACGTTGACCATCGTGTCCCGCGGTACGAAATGCCCGAGCACCTCGGTGTCGGCGACGGTACGGCGGGCCAACGCCGGCACCGGCGTCACCGTACGCAGCGACTCCTTCATCACCAGGTCCAGGTCGGTGAGCCGGCCCAGGTCCTGGTACCCGACGGTGGGGCCGAGGGCGCGCGACTGCTCCCGGCACCGTCGCTGCCACTCGGGGTGCCGCGCCAGGTGGTACGCCATCGTGGTCATCGTGATCGTGGACGTGTCGTGCGCCGCCATCATCAGGAAGATCATGTGGTTCACCACGTCCTCGCTGGTGAACCGGTGCCCGTCGGGGGTCTCCGCGTGGCAGAGCCCGGTGAACAGGTCGTCGCCGTCCCCGGCCGCCTTCCCGGGGACCTGCCCTGTCAGCAGCTCCTCCAGGTAGCGGCGCCCGGCCAGTCCACGGGCCCACCGCAGCCCTGGCACCGGATACCGGACGTACGCGGTGCCGGCCCGTACGCAGGCGGCGAAGGCGTCGTTCACGCGATCCGCCGCGGCGCCGAGCT
>JBOGDK010000307.1:0-5982 GCA_050701795.1 Micromonosporaceae bacterium | reverse complement strand
TGGCGCGGCAACTGATGGCGGTGTCGAACCTGGGCGACTTCGCCGAGGTGGTGCCGGTCAGCGCGGTCTCGGGGGAGCAGGTCGACCTGCTGGTCGAGGTGATGTCGACGTACCTGCCGCCCTCGCCGCAGCTGTATCCGGACGACATGGTGACCGACGAGCCGGAGCAGGTGATGGTCGCGGAGCTGATCCGGGAGGCGGCTCTGGAGGGAGTGCGGGACGAGCTTCCCCACTCGATCGCGGTGATGGTCGAGGAGATGGAACGCCGGCCACCGGAAGAGGGCCCTCCGGTCACCCGGATCTACGCGGACCTGTACGTGGAGCGGTCCAGTCAGAAGGCGATCGTGATCGGCCACAAGGGAGGCCGGCTGCGTGACGTGGGCGCGGCCGCCCGGGCGCAGATCGAAGAGCTGCTCGGTACCCGGGTGTATCTCGACCTTCACGTACGGGTCGCCAAAGAGTGGCAGCGTGACCCCAGACAGTTACGGAAACTGGGGTTCTAGACCACCGCTCGCCGCATTCGGTGGGTGCCCGCGGATTCGCGGGTCCTGCGGATATTGACGAACTCGTATGATTGGGCCGCCAGCGTTGCCCGCTGGCGCGCCTCCACGGGGGTCATGCAGATGCGTGGTCTGAGTCTGGTACGAGTTCCGGGCGGCTCGCATCGCCGTTCGGGCGGCTTCGTCAGCGTCGGTATCGTGCTGACACTGGTCGGCGCGATGGCGGCGACACTTCTCGGCGCCGGCGCGTTCATCGATCTGTTCAACGTCTCCGACGGCGCCACCTGGCTGTGGAGCGGCAAACCCGGCAGCTCCAGCCGGGTGAACGCCAACTCCGGCCGGGTCGACATGCGGCAGCCGCTGGTCGATGCCCGTGGCCACCGGGTACGCGTCACCCAGAACGACAAGTACCTGATCATGCATGACCTGGACACCGGCCGGGTCACCTCCGTCGACCTGACCCGGATGGGCTTCACCGGCACCGTCGACGTTGGCACCACCTCCGAGGTCTCGGTGGTGCTGCACGGCGACTCCGCCGCCATCGTCGACCGGACCAGGGGACTGGTACGCGGCATCGATCCGGTCACCCTGCGTGCCTCACGGAACGTGCTGCGCCTGCCGCCGCCGATCGCGGGCGGGGCGTACGACAGCGACGGTCGACTGTGGCTCGCGGTGCCCAGCGAGGGGACGGTCGTGGCGGCCCGGGTGGACCAGACCGGCGCGCGTACCGAACGCACCGAGGTGGTGGCCGACCCGAAGGCCGACCTGGCACTGACCGCGCTCGACCACGGCGCGCTCGCGGTCGACCGGGACGGTGGTGCCCTGGTGATGGTGAGCAGGGACGATGTCACCCGGATTCCGGTCTCCGGCTCGTTGGACGCGGCGGCGGTGCCGCCGCGTACGGTCGGCCGCACGGTGGCGGTCACGGTGCCTGGGGACCGTTCGGTGCTGGTGCTCAAGGTCGGCGGTGCTGCCACACCGTCGCGTTTCGCGTTGCCGGAGCAGGCCACCCCGGGGACCGCGGTGCCGTACGGCGGGCGGATCTACGTACCGGACGAGAAACACTCGATGGTGTACGTGTTCAACCCCTCCGGTTCGCCGCTGAAGCCGATCGTGATGACCGGCGCCAAGGGTGAGCTGGAGTTGGAGGTACGCGAGGGCAAGTTGTTCATCAACTCGCCGGATACGTCGGTGGCCCGGGTCGTGGACTCCGACGGCAGGTCCAAGCAGGTCGACAAGTACCGGGACGACGTCTCCGGTGGCGATGGACTGAAGGGCAGGGTGCTTCCGGCGCCGAACCCGGGTGATACCGAGGGCGACCGGGGCAACGACGAGAAGCAGGGCCCGCCCGGTCCTCCGGTGCCGGTCACCGCGGTCGCCGGGGACGAACAGGTGCGGTTGTCGTGGGGTGCGGCAGCGCGTAACGGAGCCCCGATCCAGCGGTACCAGATCACCTGGGACGGCGGTGCCGAGGAAGTCTCCGGCGGGGCCGGCGGCACGGTGATCGACGGACTCGACAACGGCACCGCGTACACGTTCGAAGTGCTCGCCCGCAACAAGTACGGCGAAGGGCCGCCCGCGCTGTCCGAGCCGGTCACCCCGACCGATCACATCCCCGCCACGCCGCGGGACGTACGGGCGGCAGTAGCTCCCGACGAGGGCGGGGCGAAGGTCACCTGGGATCCGGTGGAAGGCGCCCGGGACTACGTGGTGACGGCGCTGCGTAACGGCTCGGCGGCGGGGGACGTACCGCCCACGACGGTCTCCGGTGAGGAGGCGGTGATCCGGGGCCTGACGTACGGGCAGCCGTACCGGTTCACCGTGGTGGCCCGCAACGACTCCGGGGCCGGCAGCGACCCGAGCGAGCCGAGCAACGAGGTACGTCCGTACGCCGCCCCTGCCGCACCCCAGAACCCCAGCGCCCAGGGCACCGGCAAGAGCCAGGTGACCGTACGGTGGCAGCCCGGCTCGGACAACGGCGACCCGGTCACCAAGTACGTGGTGACCCCCAGCAGTGGCGACCCCGTGACGGTGGACGGCAGTGCCCGGCAGGCGGTGCTGGACGGCCTGCCGACCGGGCAGACGGTCAGGTTCGAGATTCGGGCGCACAACAAGGCCGGCGCGGGTCAGCCCGCCACCACAAGCGCCCGGGTCGGGCAGGCGCCCACCATCACGATCAACCGCATCGACGCGGAAGCCGACCGGCTCACGGTGCGGTTCAGCGTGGACGGCCACGGCATGAGCACCACCTGCAGCGCCCGGGTGGAGGGTGGCAGCTCGAGAGGCGGCAGCTGCTCGTCGATCACGCTGGGTGGCCTGCAGGCCGGCAAGGGCTACACCGTAGTGGTCAGCGCGAGCAACGAGATCGGTGCCAGCCAGGCTCGCCGCGACGCCAGCACCAGCGAGTTGTCCGGCGCGATCAGGTGCAAGAACGGATCGTCCGGGGAGGAGGCGGTCTACTGCGACCCGGGCATCAGCGTGAAGTCCTCGCCGCGGGTGGGTGCCAGCACGACCCGCAAGGTGCACGATGGCGCCCGGCTACAAGCCGTCTGCAAGATGCCGGACTCGGATGGCGATTCCCACTACGCGTACATCTACAACAACGAGAAGCGGAGCAAGTGGTGGATCCGGCTGCCGGACGGTGGCTACGTGATGCACGTGTGGCTCAACCTGGACAGGGGCGACGGCGACACAGCTAATCTGGCGATCCTGCCTCGGTGTTAGCCGGCAGGACGCTGTTGCCGTACGTGACGATCCAGGAGACGCCGCCGTGACCCAGCCCCAGGTCGAGCCGCAGGCCGAACCGCCGGACCCCGGCGAGGTGGCCGGCTACACCGAGATCTTCCACGCCCTCGCCGGCAACATCGGCCAGGTGGTGCTCGGCAAGCCCGAGGTGGTGCGGCTGGCGCTGACCGCGCTGTTCTGCGAGGGCCACATCCTGGTGGAGGACGTACCGGGGGTGGGCAAGACCACGCTCGCCCGGGCGATCGCGGCGAGCGTACGGGGGGCGTGGCGGCGGATCCAGTTCACCCCGGATCTGCTGCCCAGCGACGTCACCGGGGTGACCATCTTCAACCAGGCCAGCCGCGAGTTCGAGTTCCACAACGGGCCGATCTTCAGCAACGTGGTGATCGCCGACGAGATCAACCGGGCGTCCCCGAAGACCCAGTCCGCGCTGCTGGAGGTGATGCAGGAGCGGTACGTCACCGTCGACGGGATACGCCACCCGGTGCCCCGGCCGTTCCTGGTGGTCGCCACCCAGAACCCGATCGAGATGGACGGTACGTACCGGCTTCCCGAGGCGCAGCTCGACCGGTTCCTGGTGCGCCTGTCGGTGGGCTACCCGGACGAGGCGAGCGAGGTGGACGTGCTGCGCGGCGGGGCGGCCCGGCGTACCCCGGAGGATCTGCGGGAGATCACCGACACCGGGTCCGTGGCGGCGATGGCCGCACTCGCCGGCCGGGTGTACGTGCACGATGTGGCGTATCACTACATCGTGGCGCTGGCGCGGGCCACCCGCGAGCATCCGGACCTGCGGCTGGGGCTCTCGCCCCGGGGCGCGATCGCACTGACCAGGGCCGCCCAGTCGTACGCGCTGGCGGCGGGACGGCCGTACGTCCTGCCCGAAGACGTGAAGGTGCTGGCCGAGCCGGTGATCGCGCACCGGCTGGTGCTGACCCCGGACGCGCAGCTACGCGGCCAGACCGCCCGCGGTGTGGTGACCGCCGTACTGGACGGGGTCCCCGTACCGCAGCCCGCGGTTGCCGGAGACTGACGGTGTCCCGTCGCGCGAGCCGCTGATGCCCACCCGGCGTGGGATCGCGGTGCTGGTGTGCGGGGTGCTCCTGGCAGCCCTCGGCTACCGGTACGGCTACCCCGAACTGGTCGCCCTCGGCGCCGCCGCCGTGGTGGCGTTCCTGGCCGCGCTCGGGGTGGCCGGGGCACGGCCTGCGCTGGTGGTGGACCGTACCGTGGAGCCGGAACGGGTCTCCCGTGGCGAGGAGTGCACCGCCGTGGTGACCGTACGCTCCACGGCCCGGTGGCGCAGCCAGGCGCTGGTGGCCGCCGACCAGCTCAGCCACGTGGACGGCACCGTGCGTACCGTGCCGGTGCCGCTGATCCGCCTGAAGGCCGGCGCCGGGACGTTCCTGCGCTATCCGCTGCCGACCGATCGGCGCGGCGTGGTCGACGTCGGGCCCCTGGAGATCGCCCGTCGCGACCCGCTGGGCCTGGTGTCGGCGAGCCGGCGGTACGGCGGCATCACCCGGATCTGGGTGCATCCGCGGTCACATCCGGTGCGTACGGTCCCGGTGGGCGCGTCCCGGAGCCTGGAGGGCGTGGTCGACGCGGCCCAGTACGGCTCGATCACGTTCCACGCGTTGCGCGAGTACGTACCCGGCGACGACCTGCGGCACGTGCACTGGCGTACCTCGGCGCACATCGGTGACCTGATGGTGCGGCAGCACGTGGAGACCAGCCTGCCCCGGATCGTGGTGCTGCTCGACGACCGGGCGGCGGCCTATGGCGCGGTCGGCGGCGCGGAACCCGACTACTTGGAGGAGACGATCGAGGCGGCCGCTTCGGTGCTGCTTGCCGCGCTGCGGGCGGGGCTGCACGTGGAGCTGCACCTGGTCTCGGGTCGTTCAGTGGTGCCCCACCCGGGCACCTTGACGGGCTCCGCCCGCTACCTGGACCTGCTCAGCGAGGTACGCCGGGAGCCCGGCGCCTCGCTACGGGCGGCGGTACGCCGGTTGCGTGCCCGGCACCGCGGCGACACCCTGGTGCTGCTCACCGGCAGTCGTGAGGGCTCCGACCTGGAGCAGCTCGGCGTGCTACGTGACGTGTACCCGACCGTCGTCGCGGGGGTGCTGGGGGAGGCCACCTGGCGACCCGGCAACCTGCCGGGCGTGATCGTGATCCCGGCGCGTACCGGCGAGGAGTTCGCGCCACGCTGGGACGGGGTGAGCCGGTGGTGACCGGTAGCCCGGCGGCACCCGGCCAGGCGGCCGTTTGGGTGTCAGGGCCGGCGGTCGGCACGGCGGGGAGTCTGGTCTCCGCGGTCGCGCTGGCGGCGATGACCGCGGCGGCGAGCCTGGTCGCCGCCCGGCTGTACGCGGGTTGGCAGATGCCGCTGGTGCTGGCGGGCGCGGCGGGTGCGGCGGTGGTGCTCACCGGACTGCTCCGCTGGTTGTCGGGCAACGCCGCGCTGGCGGTGCTGGGGTCCGTCGCCGGGATGGGCGCTGGGCTCACCGGCCTGTCGGCGGCGTTGCAGGGACGCGCCCGAGCCGGAGGCCCGCTCACCGCGGTGCTCGCCGACGCGTTGAGCAACTCCGGCGCCCGGTTGATGACCAGCTCGATCCCGGTCGAGCCGGCGCCGGACACGGTCGCGCTTCCGATCGTGGCGACCTGGCTCGCCGGCACGGTCAGTGCGCTGTTGTACGCCAGATGGCCGGTCACGGCGCTGCTCCCGCCGGTGGCATTG
>JBOGDK010000306.1:0-5990 GCA_050701795.1 Micromonosporaceae bacterium | reverse complement strand
AATTCCCTCACGCGTGGACGGTTAGGGCAAATCACCGCCAGAATCGGCCAGGTAGTGACACAACGGTGCTTATGGCACCACAATGCAGGTCCGCTCCGCACCCCCGTCACGGGGATCTCGACGTACCAGGGACCGCGATGGAACTCTCAGAAAACCTGCGCGCACTCGGCCTCAACGACGACGAGTCCGCCGCGTACCAGACCCTGCTGCGCACCGGTCCGACGAGCGCCGCCGACCTGGCAACCTCCGAGCAGATCCCCGCCACCCGACTGACGAGGGCACTCGCCCGGCTGGTCGAGGTGGGCCTCGCCGCCACCTCCGGACCGGACGGGTCCCGGTACGTCCCGGTGTCGCCACAGGCCGGGCTGGAGGTGTTGAGCCTGCGACGCGCCTCCGAACTGCACCAGGCCCGCGTCGGCGCGCTCAACGCGTACGAGGTGTTCCGCCGTACCGTCTACTCGCAGTCCACCGACGACCTCGTCGAGGTGGTGACCGGGAACGCGATCCACGACCGGATCCAACAGGTGGTCAACGGGGTCCAGCGGGAAGTCCGGCGGCTGGATTCGCCGCCGTACTACTCGGAGACCATCGCCAACCCCGACGAGTTGAAGCACCTCGACCGTGGCGTCGGCTACCGGGTGGTGTACGCCCAGGCGGCCCTGGAGCGCCCCGACTACCTGTCCGAGAACATCCTGCCCTCAGTGCACGCGGGCGAACAGGCACGGGTGCTGCCGGACGTACCAGTGAAGCTGACCATCGTCGACCACTCCCTGGCGCTGGTCTCCCTGACCATCGACGAAGCCGAGGTCAACCGGTCGCTGCTGATCGTACGGCCGTGCAGCCTGTTCTCCGCGCTGGTGGGCCTGTTCGAGCTGGCCTGGCGGCACGCGCTTCCGCTGCACTCCGACGCCGGCGGTTCGCCCCGGGCGCTGGCGCCGCTGGAACGGCGGTTACTCGCCCTGCTCGCGGCCGGCGCGGCCGATGACACCATCGCCCGCACCCTCGGGGTCAGCCGGCGAACCTTCTTCCGGTACCTGGAGAAGCTGATGACCCGGGGAGGTGCCGCCACCCGGTTCCAGCTCGCGATGCACGCCTCCCGGCAGGGTTGGCTCTGACGTGGTGCCTACCGCTTCCCGGTACGTCACGGCACCAGGTCGCGTACCACCGCGTCGGCGAGCAACCGGCCATTCAGCGTGAGCACCGCGTGCCCGGCCGCATGGGTGTCGGGGTCGAGCAGGCCGTCCGCCAACGCCCGCTCCGCGGCAGCCCGCCCGGCGTCGTCGAGGGCGCCCAACGGCAGGCCGGAGGCCAACCGCAGTCGCAGCATCACGTCCTCGAGATGCCGCTCGGAGTCGACCAACCGCTCCCGGGCACTTCCGGGAGAACGTCCCGCGGCGAGCGCCTCGGCGTACCGGGCGGGGTGCTTGACGTTCCACCACCGGACCCCGCCGACGTGACTGTGCGCCCCGGGGCCGAGCCCCCACCAGTCATCGCTGTGCCAGTACAGCTGGTTGTGCCGGCACTGCGACCCGGCGTCCGCGGACCAGTTGGAGACCTCGTACCAGGACAACCCAGCCGCTGCGAGGATCCGCTCCGCGGCCAGGTAACGGTCCGCGGCCTCGTCCGGGTCGGGCGTTGCCAACTCACCGCGCCGGATCCGGGCCGCCAGCCGGGTGCCGTCCTCCACGATCAGGGAGTACGCCGAGACGTGATCGACCGCCCCGTCGGCGATCGCCTCGGCGACCTCCGCGAGGCTGCGTTCCCAGTCCTCCGCCCGCTCCCCCGGGGTGCCGTAGATCAGGTCCAGATTGACGTGGTCGAATCCGGCGTACCTTGCTTCCCTGGCGGCCGCCACCGCGCGTCCCGGCGAGTGCTGCCGATCCAGCACGGCGAGGACGTGCGGCACCGCGGACTGCATTCCCAGGGACACCCGGGTGAACCCGGCACCGCGAAGCCGCTTCAGCGCCTCCGGATCCACCGACTCCGGGTTCGCCTCGGTGGTCACCTCCGCGTCTGTGGCCAGCCCGAACGCGTCCCCGATCGCGGCCAGGATCCGGGCAAGATCGTCCGGCGGCAGCAGCGTCGGTGTGCCACCCCCGAAGAACACCGTGTCCACCCGGCGACCGGTGCCGAGCACGTTCCGCGCCAGCGCCAGCTCGGCGATCACCTGGTCCGCGAAGTCGGTCCGGCGTACCCCTGGCCCGAGTTCGGCCGCCGTGTACGTGTTGAAGTCGCAGTACCCGCAGCGGCTGGCACAGAACGGGACGTGCACGTACACCCCGAGACGGCGTGCCGCGGCGCCGTCGAGGGCACCGGCGGGCAGCGCACCGTCAGCGGGTACGGATTCGCCGTCTGGCTGCGGACCTGGCACGCGCCAAGTGTGACGCACCGTGGGCACGGCTGGCCCACGTACCCTGAAGGCAGCGTGAAGGGCGGTGTGGTGGGCGATCGGATTGGTGTGCTCCACGGTGCGCGGCGGGACAGCGAGAGCGGAGCTGGCGGGTGAGCGCCAGGTCGGTGGTTTCCGGGACTGTGGTGATAGGTCTCCTCCTGGTGGGCGGGTACGTACTCGTCCGGTATCTGGAGGATCGACCGGCGTTCCCGCTGACCTCCCAGTGCGAAGTCACCGGAGACTCCACGGTCGAGCTGGAGTCCGAACAGATGGCGCACGCGGCCACGATCGCGGCGGTCGGACTCCGCCGCGACCTGCCGGTACGGGCTGTCACGGTCGCTCTGGCCACCGCCCTGCAGGAGTCGAAGCTGCGCAATCTGTCCCACGGTGACGGGGACCGGGACTCGATCGGCCTGTTCCAGCAGCGTCCGAGCATGGGGTGGGGAGAACCCGACGAACTCGGCGATCCCCGCTACGCCGCCGGCGCCTTCTACGACAAGCTGGTACGAATCTCCGGCTGGCAGGACATGCGGGTCACCGACGCCGCTCAGGCGGTGCAGAAAAGCGCGCACCCGGAGGCGTACCAGAAGTGGGCCGAGGAGGCGGCGGTGCTCGCCGACGGGCTCTCCGGACGTACCGCGGCGGCGGTCTCCTGCGTCCTGCGGGGCGAATCCGAGAACCGGGTACGGGGCACCCAGGCGCTCCGCGAGGAGCTCACCCGCGACTGGGGTGAGGTGACCAACGGAGGGCCGCGCTCCGGCGACCGGCTCACCCTCGACGTGGCTGACGAACGTTCCGGGTGGCGCCTGGCGCACTGGCTGGTGTCACACGCCGCCGTGCACGGCGTACAGGACGTGAGCTTCGCGGGCAAGCGGTGGGACTCCGAGACCGGACAGTGGCGCACCGCCAAGGACGCAGACGGCACCTCTGTGGTGGCCGCCCTGTCCACCGGGACCAGCTAGCACCTGCAACACCGCGGCGCTCTCACGGTGTGTGGACAGCGCGGCTACGGCTCCCGCGGTTTGTGGCAGACGGCGCACGGCGGACGGCCGACGGCGGGCGGTCAGTCGTCCACAGTGATACCGACCCGGCGGCGGGCCAGGTCATGCGCCTCGGACGGCAGTTCCGGAGCGTCGAGCAGGCGGGGCAGCAGCTCCGGCCGGTTGGTCAGCGCCCCGAACACCTCGCCGATGGTGACCCCATGGCCGGGTCGGTGGGTCACCTCGACCGGGTCACCGGCGGTCAACCCACCTTCGTCGAGCACCCGCAGGTACGCCCCGGGACGTCCCTCCGCGATGAACCGTTTGATCAGATCCTTCACGTCCCAGAAGCCGGCGAACACCCGGCACGGGATACGCGGACACGACACCTCCAACTCGGTGTCGCCGACCCGCCAGCGCTCCCCGATCACCGCGTTGGTGAGATCGAGCCCCTGGGTGGTGAGGTTCTCGCCGAATCGTCCCGGCGGCATCTCGCGCGCCAACTCCGCCGCCCACCACGCGGCGTCCTCGGTGGCGTACGCGTACACCGCCTGGTCGACGCCGCCGTGGTGCCGGGTGTCGACCACGGTGTCGCCCTCGACGCCGAGCCGGCCGACCTTCACCGGCCCGGACGCAGGTCGCTTGTCGATACCGGTACGCCCCATGTCCCCGGTCCACGCCCCGGTACGTACCACCGCCAGATTCACTGACACCACCTGCGCCATGGCCTGAACACTATGCAGAGGTGACGGCGCCCGGCCAGGAACCGGTGTCGAGGAGCACAGCGGCGTCGCGTACCGCGTCGGCCATCGCGGCGAACGCCAGCGGCGGCGGATCGTCGAGCCGGAACCACGCCGTCTCGCTCACCTCGGCGGGATCCGGGGCCGGTACGGCGTCCGGGTCGGCCAACCGCGCCAGGTAGTACGCCACCAGGAACGGCAGCACCTCGTCCTGGAAGTGGTAAGCGCCCAGGTAGAGCCCGACCAGCGGGCCGAGCTCGATGGCCACTCCGAGTTCCTCGGCGACCTCCCGTACGGCGGCGTCGGCGGGGTGTTCCCAACCGTCGCAGAAGCCGGCGGGAAGACCCCAGTCGCCGTACTGGGGGTGATGTGCCCGGCGGCCGGCGAGGAACCGACCACCGGTGTCCACGATCACGACACCCGCGCTCGGCTTGGCGTTGAGGTAGAGCGCGTACCCGCAGGCGGTGCAGCGTACCGGGGGTGGGCCGGGCAGCGGCGCCGCGCACCGGGTGCAGAACCGTGACGCCATCAGGCCGCCGCGGCGACCGGAGCCACCCCACGGCTGCGTTTCGCCCAGCACGCCGGCACCGTCACCCGCGTCATAACGAACATGGCCACCAGGATGCCCCATCCGGTACCGGGCCTGCTGGTTTCGGACGCCTTCTACGCTGTTGCCCGCGTACGTCGAGGAGGTCAGCGGTGGTGCGTTTATCGGTGTCGGTCGGTGTGGTGCTCGTGCTCGCGGCGTGCGGCATGGTGCCCTCCGCCGGGGACGGCCGCGAGAAGCCGTCCGGAGCGCCGCCAGCCTGGTCGACTGAGCTGGCACTCGAGGACCGACCCGTCGCGGCAGTGGCGGGCCGGACCCTGGTGGTCCATGACGGATCCACGCTCAGGGGCCTCTCGCTCGACGGTCGCGACCTGTGGCGGGCCGAGGTTCCCGCCGACTCGCTGCTGGGCATCGCCGGTGAGCACATCGTGGTCCATGCCCCCGGTGAGGACGGCGTACGGGTGATCGACGTGGGGACCGGCGAGGACCGCTGGCGGGACTCGAAGGCCGGCGACCTCGCGGTGTTCGGGGACACCGTCTACAGCAGCCGCTGCGCCGTCGGGGACACCTGCCGAGTTACCGCCCGCGAGGTGTCGGACGGCACTGTGAGGTGGGATGTGCCAGCCGCCAGGCAGGCGAGCGTCCAGTCAGACGCGGTGGGCGTGCCGTACCCCCACGTTCCGCCGGCCGCCAGGCGCCTGGCCCTGGTGACGATGCCGGACGGCCCGTCCGGAGACCGGTGGGTGACCCCGGTCGAGGCCGCTACCGGGAAGCCGCTCAGTAGGAGAGCCGAGTTCCACACCTGGCATGCGTTCATCGCGGGCGACGTCATGGTGGTCACCGACCACGACAGCGAGCCGGACTGCGGCGTCGCGATGCGGGGCTACGACGTGAAGACCGGCGACCAACGGTGGAGCACCCTGGCGTACAGCGCGCGGGACACGGGTGGCGACTGCGACAAGTTCCTGGCTCCGGGGGAATCCGGCATGGACGCCATCGGAGACGGCCGCACGGTTGTGGCCGTGACGCGGGGCGGCAAGCCGCAGCTGCTCGACCTCCGGACCGGCCGTACCGTGTGGACGGCGGCCGAGCCGGGCGTCCCGATCTCCGGACAAGGGCGGTTCCTGCTGGCACGCGATACCGCGGACCGCGGCCCGCTGCGCCCCTACGACACCGACTCCGGATCCCGCTCGGCGGTCTGGAAGGCGCCCGACCCGTTGTGGGACGACCGTCTGGAGGTCGCGGTGCATCGCGAGGACGCGCTGGTCACGGCGAAGCTCGCGAACCGGACCGCCTCCGGGGTGATCCGGTACGACCTCGCCACCGGCGAC
>JBOGDK010000305.1:0-6014 GCA_050701795.1 Micromonosporaceae bacterium | reverse complement strand
CTTGATGAACGTACCCAGGACCTGCAGCGGCTGACCGCCGAGTACGCCAACTACCGGCGCCGGATGGACCGGGATCGTGCCCTGTTGGCCGAACAGGCGACCGGCGCGGTGCTCGCGGAGCTGCTCGGCGTACTCGACGACATCGACCGGGCGCGAGACCACGGCGACCTGGTGGGGCCGTTCGGGGCGGTTTCGGATCAGCTGGTGTCCGTACTGACCAAGCTCGGGCTGACACCATTCGGGGACGCGGGTGACCCGTTCGACCCGAGCCGGCACGAGGCGGTCGCACACTCGTTGTCGAGCGAGGTCACCGAGCCGACCTGCGTACAGGTGTTTCGCCGCGGGTACGGGTTCGGCGAACGACTGCTGCGTCCCGCCCTGGTCGCGGTCGCTGACCCCACCGATGAGGAACCCGTGGCGGCAGCGGCCGCCAGCGTCGAGTCCCCGCAGCGGGAGGGCTCGACTGCCGGCGAGGCCGAGGACACCGCGATCGACACCGACGCGGTGGACGCCGACGCGGTGGAGGCCGAGGTGGTCGAAGGCGAGGTTGTCGATCCTGAAGCCGCCGCCGTCGCGGACCAGGACCAGGATGACGACCAGGACGACGACGGAGACACCGATTCGGACGCCGTACCGGCCGAGGCGGCGTCGGGGCCGAAGGGTGAGGCGCCGGCCAGCCGAACAGACCGGTCCACGGACAAGTCCGCGGCCGACAAGCTCGCGAAGCCACGCGGGGCCGACGCTACGGCGTCAGAGTCGGACCGCTCGTCCGGTGGGAACAGCACCGGCAGGTCCAGCAACCGCACTGACAGAGCCGGTCGTTCCCGACCGAACGACTCCAGGCGTCCCGAGTGATCGTCGGTCCACACTGGAAGTGAGCCGAGTACGAGAGGGGGTGGGCCGAGTGAGCGAACGAACCAGGCACAACAGCACACGCGAACGCGCCCCCGAACACAGCGAGGCGGGATCCAGCGAGCGGAGCGAGCGAATCAGGCACAGCAGCGCGCGGGAACGCGCCGCCGAGTGCAGCGAGGCGGGGACGTGAGCGCCAAGGACTGGTTGGAGAAGGACTTCTACTCGGTGCTCGGCGTGGCGAAGGACGCCCCTACTGAGCAGGTCAAGAAGGCGTACCGGAAGCTCGCCCGGGAGTTGCACCCCGACCACAATCCGGGCGACACCGACGCCGAACGGCGGTTCAAGGACGTCTCCGAGGCGTACGCCGTACTCTCCGATCCGAAGAAGCGTCGCGAGTACGACGAGATGCGTTCGCTGTTCGGCGCCGGGGCGTTCCGGCGCGGGGCACGTACCGGCGCGACTCCGGGCGGCGCGGGCGGAGCGCCGTTCGACTTGTCTGACCTGTTCGGCGACACCGCGGGTGCCGGGCCGGGGTTCGCCGCCGGCAGTGGGGGCGGCTTCTCCGACCTGCTGGGCTCCATGTTCGGCGGCGGTCGGACCCGCCGTGGCCCCGCCCGGGGACGCGACGTCGAAGCCGAGGTGACGCTGGACTTCAACGAAGCGGTGAACGGCGCCACGATCCCGCTCACCTTGCGGGCTCCGGGCGTCTGCGACACCTGCCACGGCAACGGCGCGAAGCCAGGGACCAACCCGCGTACCTGTCCGCACTGCCGGGGCACCGGCCTGGTGACCAGCAACCAGGGTGCGTTCAGTTTCGCGGAGCCGTGTCGGGAGTGCCAGGGAGTCGGCACCATCGTGGACGACAAGTGCCCCGAATGCCGGGGCACCGGCGGCGTGACCAAGTCCCGCACGCTGCGGGTACGGATCCCGGCGGGGGTCACCGAGGGGCAGCGGATCCGGCTCAAGGGCAAGGGCGAGCCGGGCGAACGTGGTGGCCCGCCAGGCGACCTGTACGTCCTGGCGCACGTACGGGCGGACTCGCTGTTCGGGCGTGCCGGCGACAATCTGACGGTGACCGTACCGATCACGTTCCCCGAGGCCACCCTCGGTACGGAGTTGCGAGTGCCCACACTGGAGGGTTCAGTGGCGGTACGGGTGCCAGCCGGCACGCCGAGCGGGCGTACCTTCCGGGTGCGCGGGAAAGGCGGGCCGAAGCGGAGTGGTTCCGGCACCGGAGACCTGTTGGTGACCGTTGAGGTGGTGGTACCTATGGAGTTGTCGGAGCAGGCGCGCAAGGCGCTCGCCGAATTCGACGCCGCCGCCCCGGCAGCACCCCGGGAGCGGATCGATGCGGAGGTGAAGCGCCGTGGCCACTGAGCGGTTCTACGTACGTCTGGAGAGCACTCCGGACACCAAGGTGCTGGTGATTTCGGTGGCGGCCCGGATGGCCGGGATGCACCCCCAGACCCTGCGCCAGTACGACCGGCTCGGGCTGGTGCAGCCGGGGCGCGCCGCTGGCGGCAGCCGCCGCTACAGCGCCCGTGACGTGGCGTTGCTTCAGGAGATCCAGCGGTTGTCTCAGGACGCCGGCGTCAACCTCGCCGGGGTGAAGCGGATCATCGAGCTGGAACAGGCTGTAGCGGCCCTGCAGGCCCGGATCGACGAGTTGGAGGCCGAGCTGGACTCGGCGCACCGTCGCCGGATCGAGGTGGAGGCGGCGGCGCGGGCGTACCGGAGGGATCTGGTGCCGGTCCGTGAGAGCGCCCTCGTCGTGTGGCGACCCAACCGTCCGGACGGTCAGCGGAGGTAGAGGCCGCGTCTCTCCGACCGGGATCTGTTTTGCGTCCCGAATAGCGAACATCGCCCCGATGTCCGGGTAGATCTCCTAGTTCGGGATGCAAGATCTGCCCAGGTGTGTTGGGCTCAATGTGGTGCGCGAGGTGTTACGTACCGTAAAACCGGAACGGATCCGGTGGCTTCCGATGGTGGAAGCTCGGGGGGAAGAAAGGATCCACGATGGGCCTCATGGACAAGTTCGACGACATGAAGAAAAAGGGCAAGGACCTCGCCGAAGAACACTCTGACAAGGTCGACAAGGGTATGGAGAAGGGCAAGGACTTCGCCAACGAGAAGACCAAGGGCAAGTACTCCGAGCAGATCGACAAAGGTAGCGAGAAGGCTCGGGAGCAGCTCGACAAGTAGGTCATAGAGGTGGCGTGACCCGGCGTTGCCAGCCGGGCCATACCCAAAGCGGCGCGGTGGGCAGGTACAGCCTCCGCGCCGTTTCGCCCGCCAGGGCACACCACGCCAGGGCCGGTGGTGTCACGAATTGGTGTCCCCGGTGGCGCGTTACCGTCCCGGTCCGGCCTACGCCTGTCAGGATGCCTGAATGCGACGGCGCACTCTACTCAGCGGTGCGGCCGGCGGCTTCGGCCTGCTGGCAACCGGGGTGATCCTGGTCGAGAAGCGGGTACTCCCAGGACGGATCATCCTCAACACAGCGCTCGGTCTCACGGGGCCGGACGGGAAGATCCCCGCCATAAGGCCGGGCCGGCGGGTGTCAGACAGCTTCGCCTCCGAGGCATGCCCCGGCGTCACGGTGCGGTGGGCCGCGTCGTACCCCCCGGATGCGGAGCCGGACGACTCCCTGCCGGTGGTGGTGTTCCTGCACGGCCGGCACGAAGATCACCGGTACGGCTTCAACCAGCTGGGACTCGACCGGTTCCTTGCCGCGCTGGTCGCCGCCGGCACGCCGCCGTTCGTGCTGGCGACCGTGGACGGGGGCAGGGATTCGTACTGGCACCCGCGACGCGCCGGTGACCCTGAGACGATGCTGTGGAACGAGTTCCTCCCGAGGCTGGCGGACCGGGGTCTGCGTACCGACCGGATCGGGCTGTACGGGTTCTCCATGGGCGGGTACGGCGCACTGCTGTTCGCCGCTCGCCGTCCCGAGCGGGTCGCCGCCGTGGCGGCGATCGCGCCCGCGATCTGGTCGACGCACGAGATGACCTCGCGCGGGGCGTTCGACGACGCGGCCGATTTCCGGGCCAACGACATCTACGCCCACCTCGACGGGTTGGCCGGCATCCCGCTCCGTATCGACTGCGGCAACGACGACCCGTTCACGCCGAACATCGAAGACTTCGCCGAAGCACTACCCGAGCGCCCGGAAGGCGGTTTCCAGTCGGGGTCGCACACCGCCGGATACGTGCGCCGGATGGCCCCCGCCGAGCTGCGGTTCCTCGCCGGCCACCTGACGTGAGCGGGCCGGTCAAGGCGTGGGCGGGCCGGTCAGGGGCCGCCTGGCGTGAGCGGGCCGGTCAGGGGCCGCCTGGCGTGAGCGGGCCGGTCAGGGGCCGCGGGCGGTCAGGGCCGCCAGCGTTGGTGCTTCGTACCGGTCTCCGCGGCCCGGATCAGCTCCAGCCGCGGCTTCGGCCCGTCGGTACGCCCCGCGACCGGCCGCCGGCTGCCAGCCTTGAACGGGTCCGGCCACCCCGCGGACGACTCGGCTTCAGCCCCGACGAAGCCCTGCTCGGCCGCCGCGTGCAGGGTCCAGTACGGGTCGTACAGGTGGACGCGGCCGAGCGCGCACAGGTCCGTACGGCCGGCCAGCAGCAGCGAGTTCACGTCGTCGTACGAGGAGATCGCCCCGACGGCGATTACCGCGATATCGGGCACCGCCTGCCTCACCTTGTCGGCATACGGGGTCTGGTACGAGCGGCCATAGGCGGGTCGCTCGTCGGAGACCACCTGCCCAGTCGACACGTCGATCGCGTCCACCCCGTGGTCGGCGAACGCCTTCGCGATCGCCACCGCGTCGTCGGCGTCGATGCCGCCTGACTGCCAGTCCGTGGCGGAGATCCGTACCGACATCGGTTTGGTTTCGGGCCACACGGCCCGCACCGCGTCGAAGACCTCCAGCGGGAACCGCAGCCGGTTTTCCAGACAGCCACCGTAGTCGTCGGTGCGCTGGTTGGTCAGTGGCGAGATGAACGACGACAGCAGGTAGCCGTGGGCGCAGTGCATCTCCAGCAGGTCGTACCCGGCCCGGTCGGCGCGCCGGGCGGCGTCGGCGAACTGCTCCCGGATCTCGGCGAGGTCGTCGCGGGTGAGCTCACGTGGCACCTGGTTGACCGGGGCGTACCGGATCGGCGACGGGGCGCACACCTCCCAGTTGCCGTCCGGCAACGGCTGGTCGATGCCTTCCCACATCAGCTTCGTGGACCCCTTGCGCCCCGAATGGCCCAGCTGCATTCCGAGCTTCGCGCCGCTGTGGCGGTGCACGAACTCCGCCACCCGGGCCCAGCCGGCTTCCTGCTCGTCGGTCCAGAGGCCGCCGCAGCCCGGCGTGATCCGGCCCGCTGGCGAGACGCACACCATCTCTGTCATCACCAGCCCCGCACCCCCGAGAGCCTTCGATCCCAGGTGTACGAGGTGGAAGTCGTTCGGCACGCCGTCCTCGGCCACGTACATGTCCATCGGCGAGACGATCACCCGGTTCCTCAGGGTGAGGTCGCGGAGCCGGAACGGGTGGAACATCGGCGGACGCGGCGCCGGCGGACCGGGGGTCACGCCGCGGACCACCTCGTGGCGGGCGTACCAGCCGTCGATCCGCTCCACGAACTCGGGATCGCGCAGCCGGAGGTTGTCGTAGGTGACCCGGCGGGATCGGGTGAGGATGTTGAACGCGAACTGCTCGGCGTCCTGGTGGGTGTACTGCCCCAGGTTCTCGAACCACTCCAGGCTGGCCTGAGCGGCCCGCTGGGTGGAGAGCACCACCGGGCGGCGTTCGGCTTCGTACGCGGTCAGCGCGGCGTCCAGGTCCGGCTGCTCGGACATGCAGGCGGCGAGTGCCAGGGCGTCCTCCATCGCCAGCTTGGTGCCGGAACCGATGGAGAAATGCGCGGTGTGCGCGGCGTCGCCGAGCAGCACCACGTTGCCGTGCCGCCAGGTTTCGCAACGCACCGTGGTGAAGCTGATCCACTTCGAGTTGTTGCCCTTGAGGGTGTGGCCGGCAGGGGCGCCGCCGGTGCCGCCGCTGGGGGCGCCGCTGGGGGCGCCGCCGGTGCCGCCGCTGAGGCCGCGCAGCAGGTCGCGGAAGATCTCGCCGCACCGGGAGATCGCCGTCCGGTCGCTCTCGCCGGGCGCCAGCTCGGGTG
>JBOGDK010000304.1:0-6050 GCA_050701795.1 Micromonosporaceae bacterium | reverse complement strand
CGACTCTTGGCCGCGGCCCGGCGGTTCGGATTGAACTCTTCACCGGTGTAGGTGATGGTCTCACCGTCCGCGCTGATCGTCGCGGGGATCCGTGCGGCCCTGTCGCGCGCGTCCGCGAGCATCCCTTTGGCGGTACGCAGGTCGTCCGCGAGCCCGTCGAGCACCGTGTCGGCGGTGCGCAGCGGAGCCTGCGCGTCCGCGATGGTCGAGGAGTACCCGTTCAGTTGGCCTTTGGCCGATCGGTACGCTTCGCCGTCCCACGAGTCGTCCAGCTTGGACACCGCCCGCTGGATCGCGTCGACCCGGTGGTCGAGGCGGTCCACCCACAGGTTCGTCCACGCCGCGCCCCATGCCCGGATCTGCTCCGGGTCGCAGCCCTTCAATTGGCGGTACGTCACCATCAGAACTCACTGCGCCCCGGTCGGCGCCGGTACGGCTCGTCAGGCGGCAGCGCGATCCCCAGCGCCTCGGCCGCTTCCGCATCGCGTTTCTCGTACGCGGTCGCGACGTTGTCGAGCCGGTCGGCGTAACCGTCCAAGGTGCGTCCCCACCCGGACAGGTACGTCTCCCACAGTTTGCGCAGGGTCTCCGTGGCGCCGGCAGCCTCCAGGTGTGCCGCGGTCCCCTTCGTCGGGGTCAGGTCGTCGCGCACCGCCCGTACGTCCGTGCCCAGGTCCTCGGCCACCCGCCGGACGACTTTTGCCTGATCACGCAGCCCTTCCGGGCGTACCCACAGTGTCTCGTCAGTCATGCTGCGCCCCCCGTGGCGCTCGTCATGGGTGAGGCGGTGTTGGTGGCCGTACCTGGCCGTGGTGTGTGGGGCCATTGGCTGGCGCGATGCGGCGGCGCCGGTTGACGGCGATCAGGGCGACGATGGCGAGGGTGACCGCGCCGAGGGTGCCGATGGCGATCAGCCCGTATCCGGCGGGACCGATGCCGGCTCCGTCGTGGTTCTTGGCCTCCGCGGGGGGCTTGGACGCCGACCCCGATGGCTTGATCAGGGGGTTCGCCTTCACCGCCGGTACGTCGTCAGTGAGCGCGGCGACCGGGTCGACGATGCCGAAGCCGTACTGGCTGTCGCGGCCCTCGGGCCCCCGGTCGTCCGCGGTACGGATCAGCCGGTTGATCACGTTCGCCGCGTCGAGGTCGGGGTATTTCGCCTTCACCAACGCCGCCGCCCCAGCCACGAGTGCGGTGGAGTTGCTGGTGCCGGTGCCTGCTGCGTAGCGACCGCGGTCATCCGATCCGCCAGCCATGATGTCGGTTCCTGGTGCGCTCATCACGACCTGGGAGCCGCTGACGGATTCCTCCGCGAAGTTGCCGTCTTGATCGGTGCCGGACACCGCGACGACACCCGGATAGACGGCCGGCGCCATAACCTCCTCATGGCCTTGGGACGTGTTGCCCACACCTGCGACAACGACGGCACCCTTGTCGAGCGCGTATGTGACGGACTCTTGAATGTCGGTGATGTCAACCATGGCTAAAGAGACACTGATGATGTCGGCGTCATGGTCGGCGGCCCACTCGATGCCCTGCTCGAACCCGCGGGAGGTGTCGAGGTCCCCGCTGCCTGTGCGCACCGGCAGAATGTTGGCGCTCGGCGCGATGCCGAGAACACCGTCGCGGTTGCCTGGGCCGTGGCCGCGTCCAGCGATGAGGGACGCCATCGCGGTGCCGTGACCATTCGAATCTTCCCAGCCGTCGCCACGGCCTCCGGCGTAGGTCTTGCCTTTCAGTAGCGCGCCCTTGAGGTCGGGATGCCCGTAGTCCACTCCAGAGTCGAGCACTGCGACGGTCACCCCTTCGCCGCGGGTGATCTTGTGAGCCTCCGCGATGTCGAGAAAATCCAGGTGCCACTGCCGGTCACGGATCCCGTCCGCCGCCGCGGGGTTTGGCAGCCCCAGACCGCCCGCGACCACGGCGCAGGCCACCACGACAAGGGCCCTGGCAAGTCGGGTGAGTGTCGGTCGTTCACACAGCACTGCCGCGCCTCCGTACCTGGAACTGGGTGCCGTCAGGGCGTTTGAAGTCTCGCAGCTCGTCCGGGAAGCCCTCGGGGACAGGCGCCGGCTCCGGCACTTCCCACGGGGCGCGTTCCTGTGCTGCGTGCTCCCGTTGGGTGCCGAGCATCCCGGGGAGTGGCTTGAACCGTTCACCGCGGGCCGCGCCACGCACCTCGCCGCCGGACATGTTCGCTCCGCGGGTGTCGCGGAAGGTGTCCGGCTCTCCGCGTTCGTAACCCGGTTTCTTCTTGCCTGCTCGGCCGTCCTGGCCGCCGCCGGCACCGGAATGCGGCATGCCACCGGGTGGCACCCCGCCGGAGCCCGGCGGTACGGGTGTCCCGGGTGGGGGTCGCAACCCGCCACCCAACGTCTTCGTCCCGGGATCGGTCACGGTCGGCGACCCGCCAGCTGGTGCGGTGCCGCTCGGTGCTGAGATCACCTTCCCACCGCCGAGTCCGGCACCGGGGGCCTTGCCAACCGAACCCGTACCGGTGCGCCCGCCGCTGCCGGTCGTAGCCGGCCCACTGACGGTGGACCGGTCACCAGCCGATGTGGGCACACCCACCAGCGGGGCCTTGCCGGAGGTAGCGCCCGTTGGACCGTGGCTTACCTGCGGTGATGGAGTGTCGGGCGTGCGGTTGGTGATCACCAAACCCGGCTCGGCGCCGCCCCTCTTCGACGACGGCATACCGGAACTCCTGCCACGATCTGGCGTGCCCCCGGACCCGACAGCGCCGGGCGACGGGGCTGATCCGCCACCCGGTGTCCCGCTCGGGTCGTCGCTGTATCCGAGTGGGTCTTCCTGTCCGCCTTCCGGGGGCATGGCCATGGTGGCGGCGGCGATGGCGAGGTCGGCGTACAGGTAGTTGGCGATCTTCGCCGCTGGTGGCTGTTTCCAGTTCGTGGTGGCGGGATCGACGTAGTCTCCCGAGCCGGGTGACTTGCCGGGGCTGGGGTTCGGGCGGTCCGGCTCGGCGTCCAACGCCTGCATCGCCTTGACCGCCTTGTAGTACGTCTCCTGCGCCCCGGTCATCCTGTCGTCGTTGAGACCGGCCACCCGCGCCAACTCCTCCATCCAGTCCCGCTGAGAAGCCAGCGTCTTCAACGCCTGCTGGCCCCCGGGCGAATTCCACGCCGGCCCAAGCTTCGTAAGCTCCACTGACAAGGTGCCGACCCGTTCGTTGAGGCGGTGCTTGAGATCCGCCCACTCGTTCGCGGCGACCCTCAACGCTTCCTCGTTGACCCCGTACACGGCGGCACGGAGCTGCTCGTACGTGTACGAGGAGTAGTCGAGGTTGCCCGCACCCTCGCCCTCGATACGGCCCATTACGCCGCCCGTCAGTCCGTGCCGCGTAGCGGTGTGGCGATCCCTTTCGCGGCGGCGTCGACCGCGTGGGCGGAGTGCCGATCGGACGCACCGTAGGTATCCGCGGCGGCGGTCACGGCGTCGGCGTAGTGCGTGTTCAGCTTCTCGATCTGGCCGACAACGGCCCACGCCACCTTCATCGCATCGTCATGCGCATCCCCCACCCCCGACGCGGGCCGGAACGTGGCGTCGCTGCCGAACGACAGGCCGATGTTTTCGTTCCCCCGCCAGTCGGTCAGGCCACGCAACGACCGCAGACCCGCCGCGGCCCCGCCCATCGTGTCGACATCGACCTCAACACGCTCGTGCGCGGGTCGTTCCACCCCCATGGCCCCGGCCCCTCCCCGTAACAGGCGGTAATTGACTGTTCAGCAATCAGCCGCCACATTCTGCCCCACCGAACAGGATCAGTGTCAATGGGTACTTTCGGGCTGTGGATAACTCAGGTCGAGGTGGACGATCCGGTGAGCTCGGCGCGGGCTGGCAGCGCGTATAGGCGGCGCGCACGGGCAGCGCAGGGTGCGCGGAGCCGTCCAATGTGGTCACGGTCAGCGACTGCGGGCCTCAGCTCGTACCCCCGATCAGGTCAGGGGAGGACGATCTGCCGTAACACCTTCGCGGCAGCGAGGTCGTCCAGCGCCTGGTTCAGGTCATCCAGCCCGATCCGGCCGCTGACCAGCCGTTCCACCGGCAACCGCCCCTCCCGCCACCACCCAATGAACCGTGGTACGTCACGCGCCGGCACCGACGAGCCGAGGTAACTGCCGATGATGCTGCGGCCCCCGCCGACCAGGTCCAGCGGCGACACCGGGACCGTGACCCCCGGTGCGGTCAGGCCGACAAGTACGGTCCGGCCGCCCGGGCCGGTCGCGGCGATCGCGGTGCTGACCGCGGGCCCGGCGCCGGCGGCTTCCACCACGCAGTCAGCCTGTAGCTCGGCCGCCTCGTCGGGGTGCAGACTCCGGGTCGCGCCGAGATCCTCGGCCACCCGTAGCTTGTCCGGTTGGGGGTCCACCGCGATGATCTCGCCGGCCCCGACCGCGCCCGCCGCCAGTACGGCAGCCAGCCCGACGCCGCCGAGCCCCACCACCGCCACCGACTCGCCCGCCGCCACCGCTCCGGCATTGACCACCGCGCCACCACCGGTCAGCACCGCACACCCCATCAGCGCGGCGACCTCGGCGGGTACGTCGTCCGGCACCGCGACCACGGACCGTACGTCGACCACGGCGTGGCTGGCGAAACCGGAAACGCCGAGGTGGTGATGCACCGGCCGGCCGCCGGAGCTGAGCCGGCGGCCGCCTCGCAGCAGTTCGCCCGCGGCGTTCGCGGCGCTCCCCGGCGCGCACGGTCGCCGGCCCCCGGACCCGCAGCCGGCGCAGTCACCGCAGGCCGGCAGGAATGACAGCACCACCCGCTGCCCGACCGGGACCTCTACGCCGTCGCCCACCTCGACCACCCGGCCGGCCGCCTCGTGACCCAGCAACATCGGGACCGGCCTCGGGCGTGCCCCGTCGACCACCGACAGGTCGGAGTGGCAGAGTCCGGCGGCCTCGATCTCGAGCAGCACCTCGCCCGGCCCCGGAGGTGCCAGGTCGAGCTCCTCGACGCGCAACGGGGCCGACTCGTGGTACGGCTTCGGCTGGTTGGGCTCTCGTAGCATTGCACCGTGGATACGCATCCCCCCATGCTCCACAGCTTTGGAGGGTGGGTCGAGGATCCCTGCCGATCCTTGGTGCCGGTGCCGGTGCCCGCCCCGGTCAGGAGGCCGCTGAACGCCCCGAGTCCACTTGAGCGACGACGAGCTGGCCGACGCGTCCGGTGAGCT
Source organism: Micromonosporaceae bacterium (assembly GCA_050701795.1). GTDB lineage: Bacteria > Actinomycetota > Actinomycetes > Mycobacteriales > Micromonosporaceae > WHSM01. The sequence goes on along the minus strand of JBOGDK010000304.1, from coordinate 850 downwards.
CGTCCTGCGCGGCCGAGCTGAGGCCGTCGTCGGTGACCAGTACGTCGGCGTCTTCCCACCTGGCGAACGAGCTGATCCCGACCGTGCCGAACTTGCTGTGGTCGGCGACCACCACGAGTTGCCTGGCCGCGGCCACCAGGGCCACGTTGACCTCGGCCTCCATCAGGTTCGGCGTGGTGAATCCAGCGCCGGAGTCCATCCCGTGGACGCCCATGAACACCTGATCCAGGTGCAGTGACCGGATCGCGTTCAGCGCCACCGGCCCCACCAGAGCATCCGAGGGGGTACGGATCCCGCCGGTCAGGACGACGGTGCGGTCCGGTGCCCACAGCACGTCCGCGACCCGGACCGAGTTGGTCAGCACCGTCAGGTCCGGGACCTGGCGCAGCCGTTGCGCGAGGGTCCAGGTGGTGGTGCCCGCGGTGAGGCCGATCGCGCTGCCGGGACGTACCAGCTCAGCGGCGGCGGTCGCTATCGCGCGCTTCTCGCTCAGAGCCCGGCTGGACTTGGCGTCGAAGCCTGGCTCGTCGACACTGCGCATCACCGGGAGAGCGGCGCCGCCGTGCACCTTCTCCACCAGACCCTGCTCGGCGAGGACGTCCAGATCGCGCCGTACGGTCATGTCGGAGACCCCGAGCGCCGTCACCAGGTCGCTCACCTTCGCGGCTCCGTCGCGGCGTACCAGATCCACGATCAGGGACTGCCGTTGCCGCGCCAGCATGTCTCAGACCCTACCTGTGCCCGGTCTCCTCCCGGCTGTCCGATTGGCCCCGCGGCTCGCGGGGTAGAAGCAGTGATCATGGCGGCGCCCGGCGGTGCGGATGCCGGCCGCCCCAACGACGCGAGGAGG
>JBOGDK010000303.1:0-6058 GCA_050701795.1 Micromonosporaceae bacterium | reverse complement strand
GCGCCACCGTCCCGGCCAGAAGGCTCTGGGCCAGTGCGGGCCAGAGCTGACAGCGCGCGGCGGTAGAGCAGGTACGCGGCGCACCAACCCACCGCGGCACCCACCACCATGCCGTACGCCACGCCGAGCACGCCCCCGATCAGCGCGCCGATCAGACTCGCCGGCAACGTCACTCCGGCGAAGACGGCGTACTGCAGGAAGGTGTACCGGGCGCGCTGCATCCCGCGAAGTGCGGCGTTCAAGGGGGACTGGGCCAGGTACAGCCCGGCCTGCAGGGCGATCGGCCAGATCAGAATCCCGAAGTCGGCGTACGCCGGCAGCAGCGTGGCCAGCAGCCATTCCCCGACCGGCACCAGGGCCAGCAGCAGTACGCCGACCGCCGCGAACCCGAGCAACAGCATCCGGGTACGCCGCCGGATCCGTACCACGTCGACTTCGGAGGAGAAGTGCGAGTAGCCGGGGACGATCATCCCGCCGAGCGCCCAGATGAAGTTCTGCACCGGCATCAGTACGAGCATCTGCAACATCCGCAGACCACCCAGGTCGGCGTGGCCCAGGAAGCCACCTACGAAGTAGAGCACCACCCAGTTCTGAAGTTGCGCCAGGATCGCGCTGGCGGTGAACCAGGTGGACAGGTGCCCGGTGCTCCGCACCCAGTTCCGGGGGCGGCCCAGGAACGGGTTGACGTACCCGAGGGACAGCGCGACCACGGCCCCGACCGTGGTGCCCAGCCCCCACGCGACCAGCAACGTCGAGGGCCGTACGGCATCGGCGGAGACCAGGCCGACCACCACTGACAGCTGCACCAGCAACGCGACGCCGGTGATCAACATGGAACGCTGCGGGCGGCGTTGGGACAGCAACGCGTACCGTCCGGCGTCGGCGAGCAGCGCGGCCGGCAGGAACGGCACCAGCCACAGCAGATCGCTCATCAACTCGAAGCCGGCGAGCCAGATCGCGATGCCCAACGCGACCGCCACGGCACCGACACTCAGGGACGCGGCGGTGGCGTCCCGTACCTGGCCCCGGTAGTCCTCACCGCGAGCCCGCGCGGTGTGGGTCAGCATCACTTCGCCGACGAACGACCGCGCGACCGCGACGGTGATGAACGCGACGCCGATCGCCGCGACGTACCGGCCGTACGCGGACGGGCCCAGCAGGATGCCCGCGACCAGGCCGTTGACCGCGTTCGAGCCGGCGTTGAAGGCCTGGTCGGCGAGCCCCGCGATGGCCCGTTGCCGGCGACCGATCACGGGCCCCCCGCGCGCCGCAGTGGTCTCCTGGTGCTTCATCCCCGCCTGTCCCACCGTCTCGGCTGTCAGTGCTCGGACTGATGCCCATACCGTCTCAGCCCGAACCGCCCTGGCGGGTCAGCGTTTCGACATCAGTGCGTTACGAGCGGAATGCCCCACACTGGCCATCAGGAACAGGCCATTCACTAAAGAGAACGCGATCAACACCCAAAAGGTCGCGTCAGGTACGAAAGTGAGCACTAGACCACAGGCGAGCACGACGGCGCCGTAATCCCGGATCAGCTTGATCACGCGTACCGGCAGGGAGGTGGTGGTCACCATGCTCGCGGCCTGGTTGCCGGTCTGCATCACCGACGTCACCAGGTTGACCATCCAGGTGCCGGCGAATACCGCAACCAGCCACGCCGGAGTCTCCGGGCGGTACGCCGTGGCCGCGCTCGACAACGCGGTGACCAGGGAGATCTGCACCAGTACGTCAGCGAGCACGTCCACCCGGGCACCAGCCGCACTGGACTGCCCGGTCACCCGGGCGAGCTGGCCGTCGGCGCAGTCGATCGCGTACGCCACCTGCCAGGCGATCAGCCCGACCAGTCCGGGCAGCCAGAACGGCAGGTCGCCACTGACCGCGACGGGGGCGAGCGCGGCCACGGTCACCGACGCCGCCACCCCCATCACCAGATTCACCAGGGTCAGTACGGTGGGCGCGATCCGCAGCCGGTCCGCCGCCACCGCGACCACCGCACCGATCCGCTGGCTGACCGCTTCGCTGTAGAGCCCGCCGCCCCGGTTGACGGCGTAGAACTCCGCGGCGGTGGGGCGTCCTGTGGCGGATCCAGGCGCCGCCTCAGCCGACTGCATCCACGTACTCCTTGATGCGTGCCCGCAACTCCTCGGGACCGAGCGCCAGGTGCTCCAGGATCGTGTAGCGGCCCGGCCGCGTGTCGGGTGCGTCAAGCACCGCGGCGACCAGTTGGTCCTGCGTCAGCCCGATGTCGGAGGGGATCCGGGGCAGCCCGTGGCGACCGAGGCACGCCGAGAGTTGGTCGAACCGCTGCTGGTCGCCGCGCAGGAACGTACACACCAGGGCGCCCATCCCGACCTGCTCACCGTGGGTCCCGGCGTCGCGGGCCAGGTGATCCAGGGCGTGCGAGATCTCGTGGCAGCCACCGCTGGCGGGCCGGCTGGAGCCGCACACCCCCATCGCGATCCCGCCCAGGGTCAGTGCCTCCGCGAGGGTGATGAGGAACCCGTCGTCGGTGATCGTGCCGGGGTGGTGGAGCAGCGCTTCGGCACCGTTGCGGGCGAGCGCCACGGCCAGCCCGTCGATCGGCTCGCCTATCTCGCGGTGCGCCAGCTCCCAGTCCGCCACCGCGTTGAGGTTGCTCAGCGCGTCACCGATCCCGGAACGGGTGTGCCGGTCCGGTGCGTCACCGACGAAGTCGAGATCGACCACCACGGCGATCGGCATGGCCACGCCGTACGAGGGTCGTTCCCCGTCGTAGTCCAAGGTCGCCACCGGGGAGGCGATGCCGTCGTGGGCGAGGCTGGTGGGCACGCTCACCATGGGCAGGCCGTACCGGGACGCGGCGTACTTGGCGGTGTCGAGGGTACGGCCGCCCCCGATGCCCACCACGGCGTCGTACCCGCTGGTCTTCAGTTCGTTACCGAGCTCCAGTGCGGAGTCGAGGGTGCCGCCGACGACCGGGTGGACAGTGGCGTTGCCGAGCGTGGGCGTGAGCAGCTCGGCGATCCGTTCGCCTTGCCCGGGGCCCACCACGACCGCGACCTGGCCGCCGGCGGAGATCCGGCGGTCGGCCAGGATCCCACCCAGGTCGGCGATCGCACCGCGGTGCACCTCGATCGCCAGCGGCGTGGCAACCATCCGGGCTAGAAGTGGCACGCAATCTCCTCGTGTGGCGGCCGGCCTGATGTCAGTAGTGGCACGCGATCTCCCTGGCGCGCTGCAGGTCGGCGTGGTTGTCGACCTCGACCCAGTCGACCGCGCCGATCGGGGCGCTCCTGACCTCACCGCCACGGTCGGCGTACTCCTGGTAACCATCCTCGTAGTAGAGGTTCGGGTCGCGTTCCCAGGTGGCCTTCAGCGCGTCCGCGAGCGGCTCGGCCGCCTCGGGCTCGATCAGCGTGGCACCGATGTACTCCCCGTACGCTTCCGCCGGGTCCATCAGCTTGGTGATCCGGCGGAGCTGCCCGGTGTCGTCGAGGACGACCTTCATCTCCTCGTCGGCGAGCTGCTTGACGGTGTCGACAGCGAGCAGGATCCCGGGGCCGCGCTGCGTCAACAGGGTCTTCTCGATGCTCACCGGGTGCACCGTGTCACCGTTGACCAGCAGCGCTCCCTGCTTCAGGTGCTCGCGCGCCAGCCACAGGGAGTACGCGTTGTTCCACTCCTCGGCCTTGTCGTTGTGGACGAGGGTCAGGTTGACGCCGTACTGGTCTTGCAGCGCGTGCTGCCTCTTTTCGACGGCTTCGGCGGCGTACCCGACGACAACGACGACCTCGGTGAGCCGCACCGCGGCCAGGTTACGCAGTGCGATGTCCAGGATCGTGGTCTCGCCGTCCACCGGCACCAACGCCTTCGGCAGCGTGTCCGTGTACGGGCGCAGCCGCCTCCCGGCACCGGCTGCCAGTACCAAACCGATCATGCGATGTACGCCTTCCCAGTGCATGTCGGCGCTCGTCAGGGGCCTCAGGGTCGGTGCGAATCGCCCCATCGCCCCCTTCGGATGCGCGTGGATCGCCCGAACGGGGCGCTTCCCTCACGTTAGTTGGATGTGGTGCACCGTCCATGCCCGGGCCACCCGTCGGCAAACTCCCGCGATTGATCGGTGTCCATACAGTCGCCTGCGACGCACTCAGTGAGTACGGCACCGGGTTCCATTTGTGCTGGTACACCCGCGGTGGCGCCAACCACATAGCCTCGCCCCCGTGACGGCACCCATGGATCAGGACCTTCGACAGGCGCCGACCAGCCCGACGAGAGCCGAGGGCTGGACAATCGTCGGGCTGGCACTCGCCGCGCTTGTCTGGTCGGGGATCTCGCCTGTGGACCGCGCCACCTGGTTCCTGGAGGTCGTCTGGATCCTGGTCGGGCTGCCGCTGGTGCTGCTGACGTGGCGGCGGTTCCCGTTGAGCCGCCTGCTCTGCTGGCTGCTGGTGTTCCACGCTCTGGTGCTCAGCTACGGGGGCCACTACACGTACGCGGAGACTCCGCTCGGCGAGTGGGTGCAGTCGGCGTTCGGATTCGAGCGCAACCACTACGACCGGCTGGGGCATTTCGTCCAGGGGTTCGTACCGGCGATCCTGGTACGCGAGTGGCTGCTCCGGAAATCCCCGCTGCGCCCTGGCGGGCTGTTGTTCGTACTGGTCACGAGTGTGTGCCTGGCGTTCAGCGGGTTCTTCGAAATGATCGAATGGTGGGCGGCGCTGGCGATGGGCAGCTCCGCGGACGCGTTTCTGGCGACTCAGGGCGATGTCTGGGACACCCAGTGGGACATGTTCCTGGCTTTGTGCGGCGCGATGGTCTCCCAGCTACTTCTCAGCCGTTGGCACGACCGCCAACTCCCCGCCGCCGGTCCTGGCCGGTCTCCGCGGTGACCAGAGCGCTGGTTGCGTTGATGCTCTCGGGGGCGCTGCTGGCCACCGCCGGATGCGTCAGCGACCGTGACGACCCGGGCAGCGCCCCATCCTCGAAGGGCGTGATCGACGAACCAGCGACCCTCACACCGCTGAAGCTGAGTGAAGAGCCGCTGTGGAGCAACGACGACGTTCCGGGAATGACAGTCGTCACGTACGCCGCGATCCACGGTGACTCTGCGCTGGTTGTCGGGGGAGACGACGTCCGTGCGGCGGACCAGGTCACCGTGGTCGACGCGGCCACCGGGAAGACCCGCTGGACCATCGACGGGAGATCCGAGGCGGCACTGCGCGGAGGTGGTGACGCGGCCTTATGGAGTTCGTACGACTCGATCGCGCCGCGCATGGTCGGCGAGGGCGACGACTCGTCCGTGATCGTCGAGTACATACAGCCTGGAGAGCGGCTGGGGCTAGCCGCGTTGTCCAGCAAGGATGGCCGGGTTCGCTGGAAGTCTTCCTCGTACGCGGAGTTCGACGCCACGAAAGTGACGGTGGTGGATGTCGACGATGAGATCGCCGTCGTGGAACTGGGCAACCGCGGATCACACAGCGTGACCACGATCGCCATCGACGTCTCCAACGGGCGGAAGGTGTGGGAGGCGCCGGGCGTACGTCCGCATGGGATCTCGGACGGCGCTGTCCTGGCGGGCGGGATCCTGCGGGGTGGTATCCCGGAAGGTGAGGTCGTGGCGCTTGACACGAAGACCGGGAAGCGGCTGTGGGATCTGTCCGAGGAGTATCCGAGTTCTGCCGTGGTACTGGTCGCGGGCAACGCCACCGTGGTGAAGGTCATCGGCCGCGCGAGCGCACCGGAGACCATGAAGACACTGGTGGTCGAGACAGCGTCGGGCGACACGCTCGCGGAGTTGAAGAAGGCTGACGACCGCTGCCAGAGCGACCGCAGGACCTTGATCGCGTGCGAGACGACGGACATTGAACACTTCGTCACCTACCGCTTCAAGGATCGTACGGCCGGGATCTCCGCGCACAAGACGCCAGGCCAGTTCGTTGACGGAGTCTGGGGAGGGCGGGTCTTCATGACCCCCACGGGCGGTCTGGGCGGCACCTCGTACGACCGTTCCGGCAACCCGATCGACGAGAACCTGCCGGGCGAGCTGGCCATGATCACCGATCGGTACGCCGCCTACCAC
>JBOGDK010000302.1:0-6060 GCA_050701795.1 Micromonosporaceae bacterium | reverse complement strand
GAGCCACACAGTCCAAGCCCGGGCGAGCCCAGGGAACCCGGCCCCACGAGTTCCACGCCGGCGAGCCCGTCACCGAGCGAACCTGGGCCAAGCTCGCCCAAGCCGAGCTCCCCCGGACCGAGCAGCCCCAGCCCACCCGAGCCGAGCTCCGCAGAGCCGAGCAGCCCCAGCCCTACCGGGTCCAGGACGGCTTCACCAGAGCCCACCACGCCCGGTCCCACCACGCCCGGCCCCACCGCGTCGAAGCCCGGCAAGCCGGACCCCACGAAGTCCCACCCCGACTCGCCTGAACCGACGCGCCCGGAACCCAGTGCGTCCGCGCCTTCATCGCCCGCGCCCGGACCATCGTCGCCAGCGCCCGAACCGTCCGGGGCCCCCAGCTCCCCCGCGCCCGGAGGTTCCGATGGCGCGTCACCCCCTGGCAGGCCCGGTGCCGAGAAGCCCGACGCGCCCCCGGGTGGACCCGGCACCAAGGAGCCCGAGGCCCCGTCGCGGCCACCGTCGGCCGGCGTACCGGCACGGCCGACACCCGGTACGCCGCCGGCGCCGGACCCTGGCGCGGACCTGTATCCCCAACCGCCGTTCGCACCGGTCACCGGCAACCCGTCCGCCGTCCTGATCCAGCAGCTGTACGACGCACAGACCCGGCAACGTCGCCTGCACAACGAGATCCGGAGCACGAGGCAGGATCTCCTCGACGCCCAGGCGGCGGTGGCGGACGCCAAGGCGGCGCTACGCAAAGCCCATCGGGACCGTCAACGCGCCCTCAACGGACTGAACGACTCCGTACGCACGATCTACAAGTCCGGGGCCCCGTACGGGATCTACGTGGTGTTCGAGTCGGACAACAACTATCCGGGGCGTGGCCCGTACGACACGCAACGTGAGCTCGACGCCTTCGCCGACGCGTCGAGCCAGGTCAGCGGGTTGTCCGACCTGCTGGCCTCGGCCGTCGACAGCAGAGACGCGCTCGCCGCTGACCTGGCGGATCAGCGCCGTTATCTCCGGCAGGCGACCGCCCTGGTACAAAGCCTGCAGGCCCGGATCGCCGGGATATTCATCGCCCCACCCGCCGCCGCGCCAACAGAGCCACCAGCACCGACAGAGCCACCGGCGCCCGGAACCACACCACGTCCCATCGGGGGCGTCCCCGCGGCCGGGAAACTCCTGATGCCCGTGAACGGCTCGATCAGCAGTGGATACGGCAACCGGTACGACCCGTTCTACCGCACCTGGCAACTCCACGCCGGGATCGATATCGGCGCGCCTACCGGCACCCCGATACGTGCCGCCGCGGCCGGTCACGTCATCGAAGCCGGCCGTAACGGGGGGTACGGAAACTACGTCTGCATCGCACACGGCCAGGTCCAGGGGCAGCAACTGACGACCTGTTACGGACACCTCTCCCGGATCCAGGTGTCCGCGGGCACCGCTGTGCCCGCCGGCCACGTCATCGGCGCCGTCGGTTCCACCGGCGCCTCCACGGGTCCCCATCTGCATTTCGAAGTACGTGTGGGTGGGCGCCCCACCGACCCGCTGCTCTGGTTCTGAGCCGTACGCCACGCTCCGCAACGCACCGTGACGCCCAGTACCAGGACCGGGTGATCTGCCCCTGACTTTGGTTACTGCGGGTTGATGTGCGCAGAACGGCATCGGGTAACCTCCCCACCCTCGCCTGAATGTGGCACGGTTGGTGAGGGCGAAGGGGGCTCTCGCCGCGAAGTTGGGGGGCCTGCGCCCGCGTGCGCGCTGTCGCAGGGGCTTGATCGGAGGGCAGATGAAGAGGCGGACTTGTGCGGCGTGTGGTGAGCCGGCACCGATCGGCGGCACCTCGTGTGTCCGCTGTGGTACGCCGCTCAGCTCGCCCGAGCCGGCACCTGAGCCTGAACCCACCTTCGGTGCGGAAGGCGCACTCGGGGGTGGTCGCCCGAGCAGTGCTGACCCGGCCCCCGCTGGGTATGGCTCGTCCGAGCCGTCGTACCCGTCGATGAGCCCCCCGGCCGACGGCGGCGCGAACCCGCCGACATGGCCCCCGCTGCCGGCGACGGACCCCGCGAGTACGGGCGGCTTCCCGTACGCGCAGCCGCCGGACGCTGCGCCAGCCGCGCAGCGGCCGGCGGCACATGGCTTCCCGACCGTCGAGCCGGAGCACTTCCCGCCGCCGCAGCAGGCTCCGGACCATCGGGGTTGGGGCGAACCACCCGCGAGCCCACCGGAGCCGGAGCACTCTCTGGCGGGCACCGCCGGGAACGGCCGTACGCAGGAACCGGAATGGCAGCCCTCCGAGGACGAGCTTCCGCCGATCGGTACGCCGCTGCCGCAGCCGTCCCAGCCCGAAGAGTTGCCCGAGGCCTACGCTCCGCCACCGATGCCCGAGGACGGCGCGATCTGGCCCGGGATGGAGATCCCGAGGGAGGCACCCTCGGAGCAGGCGTCGTACGACACGAGTGACCCTGGTCTGCCGCCAGCCGCCGAGCCGGCCGCACCCCCGCCGCCCCCACCAGGACCGTCTTCTGAGCCCGGCGGCTTCCCAGGCGCGGGCCCGGAGCCCAGCGGCTTCCCAAGTGCGGGCCCGGAGTCCGGCGGCTTCCGAAGTGCAGGCCTGGAGTCCGGCGGGTTCCCAGGTGCGGTTCCGGAGCCCAGCGGCTTCGCGCCGCCGAGCGACCCGGGGCCGCCCACGCCATCACCCTCCCCGCGGGGGCCGGCCCAGGAGTCCGTGCCGGGATGGGGGGAGCCGGCTCCACCGCCCGCGCGTCCCGGCGGTTTCACGCTGCCGGACCAGACCCCACACCCGTACGGGGGCGCGCTCCCCACGAGCGGTGGGTCCGAGCCGACGCCGGCACCACAGCCACCACCAGCGGCCGAACCGCCGCCAGCGCCCGAGCCGCCCTCGATGCCGGAGCCCGCCGCGGCCACCGCGGACGGCGCTGGGCAGCAGGCTTCTCCGTGGGAGAATTTCGCCGCCAACTGGAACGACGAGTCCCCGGGCGCGACGCCGCCTCCCACCGGTGGTATGCCGCCCCCGCCCGCGGCCTCCGACGACGCACCCGGGCTCGACCTCCGTCCGGAACGGGTCTCTGAGGCCAAGGCCGCTACCGAGTTGCCGCCATGGCGGGCGTTCGCTGAGCCTGGGCCGGCCGCACCTGACGCAGGGGCGTCCCAGGGCCTCCCCACTCCTCCCCCGGCGCAGCCGTCGCCTGCCGGCCCCGACCTTGGGGCGCCCGTCAGCCCCGACCTGGGGGCGCCGGCCAACCCCGAGCCGCCGCCGTACCAGAGCCCTCAGCCCGCGTATCCGGCACCGGAGTTCAGCGGCCAGGCCAGCCCGGAGTCGCCGTACCCGGCTGCCGGTGCACAGCCACCGACGGGACAACCGGTAGCGGTGCCGTTCGCCGAGTCCGGAGGCTCGCTTCCGTCCGCGGGTCCGGAGTTGATCTCCTCCGGGCCTTCAGTGCCGACTCCAGCGGCGGGGGTGCCGACACCCGACTCCGGCGGGGCTCGTGGCGTCGCCTCGGTGCAACCCACGCAGCGGGCCACAGCCGAGGAGGTCGCGGCCGCCGCGATCGGCGCGCCGCGGACCGGGACCTACCGGGCCCAGGGCGTCGGGGACCCGTCCGGATCGGAGCCGCCGTTGCCGGGTGAGCCGCCGCCACCCGGGCCCCCGACGCCGGAGCCACCGCCGAGCCCCGTACCGCAGCCTCCGGGCCCGCCGTCACCGGATCCGTGGCAGCCGACCCCGGAGCCGCCCGACCCGCAACCCACTCCTCCGGTACCGCCACCGGCGACCAGCGCGTCCGGGATCCAGTCCGGGCTCAGCGGCTCGCCACAGCCGCCGCAGCAGCCCGGCCAGGGGTGGCCGCACCCCCAGGGCGGCGAATCGGCGCCACCTCCCGCCTGGGGTGGCCAACCAGGCTGGGGTACGCCGCAGCAGGGACCGCCATCGCAGGGGCCGCCATCGCAGGGCGCTCAGTACGGCACCCCGCAGCAAGGCGTACCGCCGCAGCCGGTACCGGCCGACCCGACCTCTGGGGCGCCTTCCGGCAACTGGCAGCAGCCCGGTCAGCAGGGACAGTGGGCACCCGGTCAGCAGCCGGGCTACCCGCCGCAGAGCTACCCGCCGCCGGGCCAGCCACAGTCCGCCCCGCCTTACCAGGGCCAGCCACAGTCCGCCCCGCCTTACCAGGGCCAGCCGCAGTCCGGCCCGCCCTACCAGGGCCAGCCGCCCTACCAGGGCCAGCCGCCCTACCAGGGCCAGTCGGCGCATCAGGGCCAGCCGCCCTACCAGGGGCCGCCGCCGCATCTGGTCCAGCCGCAGGGTTATCCGCCGCCGAGCTACCCGGCACAGGGCCACCAGCCAGTGCCAGGCCAGCCAGGGCCAGGCCAGCACGCACCAGAGCCCGCTCCGGGCTATCACGCGCCAAGCCACCCCACGTCGGGCGCTCCCATCTCCGGCGGACCGGCCGCAGGACAGCCGAACGGATACCAGGATCAGCCACACCCCGGCGGCCCACAGCCGGGCAACCCGTACGGCGGCTACCACGATGAGCAACAGCCCCAGGGAACCACGTACGGACAGCCGTCCGACCAGCCTCAACACCCACACGGCCGGTAGCCGGGCGCCAGCGGCGCGGTACCGTCCCGGGTTCACGGTCTGGTCGGGCACCGGGCGGCCGGCACCCGGCGCGCTGACGAGTCGCTAACGTCCGGCCAGCGCAGCCTGGGTCGCCACCCCGATCCGGCGCACCGCCTCGGTGAGCAGCTCAGGAGCGGTGGCCAGGTTCAGCCGTACGAACCCGTCGCCGCCCTCCCCGAAGGTGGGCCCGGAGTTGACGGCGACCTTGCCGTACTCCAGAAAGATCTCGGCCGGGTCTGACGGCAGCCGCAAGGGCCGGCAGTCCAGCCACGCCAGGTACGTGCCGTGAGGTTTCCGGTAGCGGACCGATGGCACGTGTTCGTCCAACAGGTTGCCCAGCAGCACCCGGTTGCTGTCCAGGTCGGCGAGGAGCGCCTCCAGCCACGGTTCACCGGCGGAGAAGGCCGCTTCCGAGGCGATCACCCCGAACAGGCTGGCCGAGAACTGCACCTCCTCCGGGATCTGCGACACCTCGGGCCAGGCCTCCGGCCCCGCGACCAGCAGTGCGGCCTTGAGCCCGGCGAGATTCCACGCCTTGGAGGCTGACACCCCGATCACCGCGCGTTCCGAACCGGGCAGCGACCCGAACGGCACGTGCGTCGCCTCCGGGTAGGTCAACGGCGCGTGGATCTCGTCCACCACGATCCGGACCCCGTACCGGTCCGCCAGGTCGATGATCGCGGTCAACTCCTCGCGGCCGAGCACCACGCCAGTCGGGTTGTGCGGGTTGCACAGCAGGTACGCCGCGGCGCCGGCGGCGAAGTCGCGTTCCAGCCGGTCGAGGTCGAGATGGTAGCCGTCGGCGTCGAGCCGCAGCGGGCTCTGCACCACCTGGCGACCGATCCGATCGAGCCAGAAGAAGAACGGCGGATACACCGGCGGATTCACCACGACCTTCGCGCCTGGCTCGGTGACCAGGGACAACACCTCTACGATCCCGCGCATCACGTCCGGCATCAGGATCATCCGCGCCGGGTCGGGGCGCCAGCCGTACCGTCGCTCCGCGAACTCCGTGAACACCTCGGGGAGATCGCCGGCCATGGCGTACCCGGTGTCGCCGGACCGTACCGCGGCGGCCAGTGCCTCCGCGATCGGCGGCGCCAGCGGAGTGTCCATTTCGGCCACCCAGGCGGGGAGCACGTCGGGTGGGAAGTACCGCCACTTGACGCTGCGGCGCGTCCGCAGCTCGTCTGTGCCCAGCTCCGCCAACGGGTGAGTCATACCTGTCATCCTCACAGCACCACGCGGGCCCCGCATTCAGGAAGCGGCCCGGATCGGTACACCCCGCCCGGCCTGGACCCGCCCAAACCCGGTGAACGTCGCGGGACGCCACACTAACGTCAGCCCCATGGAGCACTTCACTCGCGACCTGATCTGGCAGCGTGCCACCACCGCGGGCATGGAACACGCCATGGTCGACGATTCGCGTG
>JBOGDK010000301.1:0-6071 GCA_050701795.1 Micromonosporaceae bacterium | reverse complement strand
TCGGTACGACGCTTGCCTGCCAGGTGTACGTCGACGCCGCCGACACCGGCGGTGAGGCGGCCGGGATGACGCTGGCGGCGTACCCCGCCGGTACCGGGGAGGCGGCGCAGAGAGCCTGGCTGCGGGCGATGCCGGCGATGGTGGGTACCGCCGCGATCGACTGGGTGCTGGACCTGATCGGGCAGCCCCACACCGCGTTGGAGGACCTGCTCGCCGCCAGCCCCGCGGGAGCCCACGGGGTGACCTGCCTGCCGTACTTCTCCCCGGCGGGGGAACGCGCCCCGTTCCTGGAGCCTCGGGCCCGCGCCCAGTTCGATCGGCTGACCGTACAGACCACGAAACCGGACCTGGTACGTGCCTCGTGCGAGGCGGTGGCGTACGCGGCACGGCACTGCTTCGAGGCGGCGGGGCTGGACGGTGAGGTGGCGATGTGCGGCGGCGGCACCCGCAGCGGCGCCTGGCTGCAGATGTTCGCCGACGCGCTGGGCCGTCCGGTACGGCTCGCCCCACAGCCGGAGACCGGCGCCCGGGGTGCGGTGATCGCGGCGCTGCGCACTCTCGGGCACCCGGTTGACATGGCGGCCTGGACCGCCCCGCACGGGGTCGTTGAGCCGGGACCCGACGCGACGTACTACGCCGACGGGTACGCCGGTTACCGGGCCCGGGTCGACGCGGCGCGGGAAACCTGGAAAGGAATCGAGTGACTGTGCCAATCGGCGACCCGGACCCGATCGGCCAGTTGGTGGAGCTGTCCCGGACACTCGGCCGTCCGGAACGCGACCTGGTGGTGCTCGCCGAAGGCAACACCTCGGTACGTACCACCGGCAACCGGATGCTGGTGAAGGCGAGCGGCTCGGTGATGGCGGCGGCTGGACCGGGGGACTTCGTGGAGGTGGACACCAACCCGCTGCTGGAGCTGGTCGGCTCCACTGCAACCGACGACGCGCTGGTCACCACCGTGATGCTGGAAGCGCGCCGGGACTCCGACGGCCCACGCCCGTCGATGGAGGCGCTGGTGCACGCGATCTGCCTGCGGCAACCCGGGGTCGAGGTGGTGGCCCACACCCATCCGGTGGCGGTGAACGCGATCCTGTGCTCCGACCAGGCGCACGCGCTGGTTGACGGGGCACTGTTCCCGGACCAGATCGTGGTCCTGGGGCGGCACGCGGTGCTGGTGCCGTACGCGGATCCGGGGCTGTCGTTGGCGCGCTCGGTGGGCGCCGCGATCGACGCGCACGTCGCCGAGTACGACCGGCCCCCGAAGCTGGTGTACCTCGCCAACCACGGGATCTTCGTACTCGCCGGCAGCCCAAGGGAAGCGCTGGCGGTCACCGAGATGACCGTGAAGACGGCCAGGGTGCTCTCCGGGGTGCTCGCGGTGGGCAGGCCGCGGTACCTCAGCGACGCGGAGGCCGACCGGATCGACACCCGCCCCGACGAAGCCCACCGCCGCACCCGGCTTGCGGAGGCGACAGCGAGTGAGCATCGCAGGCCCGCCAGGGCCGAGGAGCGGAGCGAGCGCGGAGCCGACCAGATAGGCACAGGGGGTGGCGGCCGTGCTGATTCCTGAGGCGCGGGCCGAGGTGGTCCGGTACGCCCAACGCCTGGTCCCGGACGGCCTGGTGGTCAGTACGTCCGGCAACATCAGCGTCCGGGACGGTGACCTGGTCGCGGTGACCCCGAGCGGCCTGGAGTACGACCAGCTCACCCCCGAGCTGGTGTGCGTCTGCGACCTGGACGGCGAGCAGGCCGAAGGGCCGCTGAAGCCGACCAGCGAGATGCCGATGCACCTCGCGGTCTACCGGCGGACCGGCCACACGGCCGTGGTGCACACCCACTCCACGGCCGCCACGGCGGTGTCCACGCTGGTGGACGAGCTGCCGGCGATCCATTACCTGATGGCCCTGTTCGGCGGCCCGGTACGGGTCACCGGGTACGCCCGGTTCGGCACCCAGCAGCTCGCCGACACCATGATCAAAGCCCTCGACGGTCGGCAGGGCTGCATCCTCGGCAACCACGGCACCGTGACCGTGGCCGGAGACCTGCACCAGGCGTACACCCGCAATCTCTATCTGGAGTGGCTCTGCGAGGTGTGGCTGCGAACTCAGGCCGTGGGCAGCCCGCGGGTGTTGCCCGTCGCGGAGATCACGGAGGTGGCGCGGCAGATCGCCGGGTACGGCCAGAAAACACCGGAGGCGCCATGAGGACAGCGTTGAACTCCGAGCAGCGGGCGGGGGCGTTGCGCCGGATGGCCGGGCAGACCTTCGACGTGGTGGTCGTCGGTGGCGGTGTCACCGGCGTCGGCGCCGCGTTGGACGCGGTCTCCCGCGGCCTGTCGGTGGCGCTGCTGGAGGCCGGTGACCTCGCCAACGGCACGTCGTCCCGGTCCGGGAAGGTGTTCCACGGCGGCCTGCGGTACCTGGAGCAGCTGAACTTCTCGCTGGTCAAGGAGGCGCTCACGGAGCGGGACCTGATGGTCGACCGGCTGTGCCCGCATCTGGTGTCGCCGGAACGGTTCCTCTTCCCGTTCACCCACCGCTGGGAACGCCCGTACGTCGGCGCCGGGGTCCTGCTGTACGACCTGCTCCGGCTCACCGGCACCCGCAGCGTGAAGGGCCACCGGCACCTGAGCCGGAAGCGGGTGCTGCGGGAGGCTCCGGCGCTGCTGCCGGACCACATCACCGGTGGGGTGCAGTACTACGACGTACGGGTTGACGACGCCCGGCACACCATGACGCTGGCGCGTACCGCGGCCGGCCTGGGTGCGGCGATCGCGACCCGGGTCCGGGTGACGGAGGTGCTCCGCGACGGAGACCACGTCACCGGGGTACGGGCGCGGGACGCTGAGTCCGGCGAGCAGGTGACCGTACGGGGTCGGACCGTGATCAACGCCGCGGGGGTGTGGGCGGAGCAGGTGCAGACGATGGCCGGCAAGCCGTCGATCGGGGTCACCGCCGCGAAGGGGATCCACCTGGTGATCCCGGGGGACAGGATCGACTCGCGTACCGGCCTGATCGTGAAGACCCACGACAGCGTGTTCATCATCCGCCGCTGGTTCGACCACTGGCTGATGGGCACCACGGACACCACGTGGGACCACGACCGGGACGACCCCGCCGCCACCAAGGCTGACGTGGACTACCTGCTCGGGCACGCCAACCGCTGGCTGCGAAACCCGCTGTCCTACTCCGATGTGGTCGGTGTCTATGCCGGACTCCGGCCGCTGGTCAGCGGCAAGGGCGCCTCGACGGCGGCGCTGTCCCGGGACCACGCCGTGGTGGAGGGGCCGCAGCGGATGTTCACCGTGGTGGGCGGGAAGTACACCACGTACCGGCTGATGGCGCGGGACGCGGTGGACGCGGCCACCCGCGCGGTGGGCCGGCAGGTGCCGAAGTCCGGGACCGAGAATCTTCCGATCCTCGGCGCGACCGGCTACCACGCGCTGCGCCACCAGCGGGAGGCGCTGGCGGACGAGTCGGGCCTGGACGTGCGGTGGATCGACCATCTGCTCGGCCGGTACGGCACCGCCACCCTGGACCTGCTGGACCTGATCGCCGACCAGCCGTCGCTGGCCGAGCCGGTGCCACTGGCCGCGCAGGGGCCCGACGCCGGGCCAGCGGCACGGCCGCCCGGGTACCTGGCCGTCGAGCTGCACTACGCCGCCAGCCACGAAGCCGCGCTGCACCTCGACGACGTGCTGGTACGGCGTACCCGGATCTTCATGGAAACCCCGGACCACGGGGTGTCCGCCGCCGGATACGCGGCCGGTGTGGTGGGCGACGTACTGGGCTGGGACGACGTACGGCGCCGCGACGAAGTGGAGCACTACCGGCAGGAACGCGAGGCGGACCAGCGGGCCGCGGCGGCACTCACCGACGCCGACGCGGTGGCCGCCCGGGTCGCGGCGCGCGCGGAGCCCGCGTGACCGGTTTCGTCATCGGCGTCGACGTCGGCACCACGTCAGCGAAGGCGGTCGTGGTCGACGACTCCTGGCGGGTACGTGGCGAGGCCCGTGAGGAGTACCCCACGACGTACCTGCCGGGCAACGGCGCCGAACAGGACCCGGACGACTGGTGGGCCGCGTCCGCGCGATGCGTCGCGGAGGCGTTGTCGCGTGCCGGGGTGGCCGCGCGCGACGTGGCAGCGGTCGGGGTGAGCAGTCAGGCCCCCAGCGTGGTGCTGCTCGATTCCGGCGGTACGCCGCTGCGCCCAGCCCTGATCTGGATGGACCGTCGCGGCCAGGCCGAGTGCGATGCGCGTACCGCGGAGTCGGCCCGGGTGGTGGAGCTGACTGGGAACCGGCCCGACCCGTACTACGCAGCGGGAAAGCTCGCCTGGTTGCTGCGCGATGACCCGTCGCTGGCGGGGCGTACCAGGGCGGTGGTGATGGCCAACGGGTACGTGACGTACCGGCTGACCGGGGTGCTCGCCACCGATACCGGGCACGCCGGCCTGACCCTGCTGGGCGACCTGGACACCGCCGGCTGGTCGGACGAACTGATCGAGTTGTGGGGTGTCCCGCCTCACTGGCTGTCGCCGCTGCACGCCCCGACCGATGTGGTGGGCACGGTGACCGCCGACGCGGCCGCGGCGACGGGCCTCGCCGCCGGGACGCCGGTGATCGCCGGTCTGGTGGACGGGGTCGCGGCGAGCCTGGAGGCCGGGGTGGTGGCGCACGGCGACGTGTGTGAGATGACCGGGCAGTCCACCGTGGTCAACGCCGCGGTACGTACCGACGTGGCCCGGCGGTCTACCGGTGCGCTGAGCGTGATGCCGTACCCGGTGGCGGGCCACCACCTGGTCTTCGGCGCGATGGTGGCCACGGGTGGGATCCTGCGCTGGTTCCGGGACGAGTTCGGCGCTGGCGACGGCTCCAGCGACGGCTCCGGTGGCGGCGGCTCGGCGGGCGGTGACGCGTTCGCTGCCCTCGACGAGCTGGCCGGTACCGCACCGCCCGGCGCTGGCGGGCTGGTGATGCTGCCGTACTTCCTCGGGGAGCGTGCCCCGATCTGGGACAGTGATGCCCGCGGTGCTGTCGTCGGGCTGTCCATGTCGACCAGCCGCGCCGACCTGGTACGCGCGATCCTGGAAGGCACCGCGTACGGGCTCGCCCACAACCTGGCGGAGCTGGCCGAGCTTGGGCTCCGGCCGGCGGCGCTGCGGATCGTCGGTGGCGGGGCGAGGGGGCGTACCTGGAACCAGATCAAGGCCGACGTCACCGGGTTGCCGGTGGAGTTGCCATCGCATTCCCGGGGCTCCCCGGTCGGCACCGCACTGGCCGCCGCTGCCGGGGTCGGGCTGGCCACCGACCTGGTCGAGGTGGTACGTGACCGGTGCTCGATCGCCGACCGGGTCGAGCCTGATCCTGCCCGCCACGCCGACTACCAGCGCAGATACCGGGTCTACCGGGACCTGTATCCGGCCCTCCGGCAGACGTACGCGGGGCTCGCCGAGCTGCGCTGACGTCGCCTGTTAGCAATTTGTGAGAGCGCCGACCGTATTCTCGCCCGGATCACGTATGCCCCTTCAGGACACATGGGAGCCCTGGTGAACCGGAAACGACTGGTAGCGGTCCTGGCGTTTGTCGCCGCTGGTGTGGTGACCCTCGCGATGGCGCCGACCGTGGGTGCGGAGACCGTCCGGGTCCGCCAGGCCGTACGCACCGCCGAGTCGTTCGTCAACGTGATGCCGCTCGGCGATTCACTCACCTGGGGCTACACCGTGAAGAACGGGACGCCGGTGGTGGTGGACGGCTACCGCAAGGACCTCTGGACCCGGCTCCGCAAGGTCGGCATGAACGTCAACTTCGTCGGCAGTTGCCCCCGGCCATGGGACGAGTGGAAGTGCAACGGCGACGGCACGATGGGCGACAACAACCACGAAGGGCACAGTGGCTTCCGGATCGACCAGCTCTCGGCCAACGTCTCCCGCTGGATGGCGGTGTACAAGCCGCAGATCGTGCTGCTGATGGCCGGCACCAACGACATCGCCCAGCGGTACGACCTGCCGAACGCGCCCAGGCGGCTCTCCGCGATGATCGACAAGATCCGCGCGGCGCGACCCACGGTACG
>JBOGDK010000300.1:0-6075 GCA_050701795.1 Micromonosporaceae bacterium | reverse complement strand
GGTGTGGCCGCCGCGATGCCGAGGTTGACGTACTCCTTGACCACGATCTCGCCCCGCTCGGCGTCCCAGGTCGAGTTGACCATCGGGTGCCGTCGCACCCCGAGCAGGATCGCCTTCGCGGCCAGTAGCAGCGGGGAGACGCGTACCCCGTCCCAGCCAGGCATCTTCTTCAGCCTGGAGACGGCGCGCACCGTACGGGTGGCGTCGATGGTGAGGAACTCGGTCACGTGCGGTGCCGTGAACGCGCTCGCCACCATGTTCTCCGCGGTGAGCTTGCGTACCCCCTTGATCGGGATCCGCTGCTCCCGGCTGGCGTCGAAGGCCGGCGCGGTGGTTGCCGCCCGTCGCGGCGCCGCCTCCGCCTTTTCCACCAGCGTGAGTACGTCATCCCGACTGATCGACCCGTTGGGCCCGGTCGGCGTGACGGTACGCAGATCCACGCCGAGTTCCTTGGCGAGCTTGCGTACCGGCGGCTTCGCGAGCACCACGATGTCCGCGGGAGCCGCTGCCTGGGGCGGTGCCGGGGTCGCTGCTGGAGCCGCGGTGGTCGCCATCGGGGCGGGTGCCGGTGCCGGTGCCGCCGCCGAAGCGGTGCCGCCGCCAGTAGGGCCAGCCGGGGTGGCGTCGGACTTGCGGGCACGCCGTTTCGCCGCGACCTGGCGGGGCCCATACCCCACCAGGACAGCGGTACGCCCGCCCGGCGCCGGACCACCGATCAGGCCGGCCTCGACCGCGCCTTCCTCGGCCTCCGCCGCCACCGCCGACGTGGCTGACGACGCCGCCCCGTTGCCGGGGGGCGCCGGCTCGGGTGGTGCGGCCGGCGGCGCCTCCGCCGGCCCCGCACCGGGGTCGGTGTCGTACGCGATGATCGGCGAACCGACCTCGACGGTGTCGCCCTCGCCGTGGAACAGCTCGGTGACCACCCCGGCATAGGGGGAGGGGATCTCCACAGCAGCCTTGGCGGTCTCCACCTCCACGATCGGTTGGTTCAGTTTCACCTCGTCGCCGGGCTTGACCAGCCACGACAGGATCTCGCCCTCGGTGAGCCCTTCGCCAAGGTCGGGCAGTTTGAACTGCTTGATGCGCGACATCGGCGGCTCCTAATACGTGAAGATACGGTCGACGGCGTCGAGTACCCGGTCCAGGTCCGGCAGGTATTCCTCCTCGATCCGGGCCGGTGGGTACGGCACGTCGAAGCCGGTCACCCGCATCACGGGTGCCTCCAGGGAGTAGAAGCACTCCTCGGCCACCTTCGCCGCGATCTCGCCGCCGATCCCACCCGACATCGCGGCCTCGTGCACGATCACCAGCCGGCCGGTCTTGCGTACCGACTCGTACACCGGGCCGAGGTCGAGCGGAGCGACGGTACGCAGGTCGATGACCTCCAGTTGCCGGCTGTTGTCCTCGGCGGCGGCGGTAGCGGCGTCAATGGCGACCCGCACCATCGGGCCGTACCCGACCACGGTGCAGTCCGTACCCTCCCGCAGCACCTGCGAGACGTGCAGCGGCAACAGGCTCTGCGACGTGTCCACCTCACCCTTTTCCCAGTAACGCCGCTTCGGCTCCAGGAAGATGATCGGGTCGTCGCTGGCGATCGCCTGCTGGATCATCCAGTACGCGTCGTGCGGGTTGGAACACGAGACGACCTTCAGACCCGGGGTGTGGGCGAAGTACGCCTCCGGCGACTCGGAGTGGTGCTCCACCGCCCCGATGCCGCCGCCGAACGGGATCCGGATCACCACCGGCAGCGCCACCCGGCCACCCGAGCGGGTGAACATCTTGGCGAGCTGGGTGACGATCTGGTCGAACGCGGGGAACACGAATCCGTCGAACTGGATCTCGCACACCGGGCGGTAGCCGCGCAGCGCGAGGCCGATCGCCGTACCGACGATCCCGGACTCGGCGAGCGGGGTGTCGATGACGCGTTCCTCGCCGAAGTCCTTCTGCAACCCGTCGGTGATCCGGAAGACGCCGCCCAGCTTGCCGATGTCCTCGCCCATCAGGACGACCTTCGCGTCCTCTTCCATGGCGCGGCGCAGCCCGGTGTTGAGGGCCTTGCCGATGGTCATCGTCTCGGCCATCAGTGTTCCCCTCCCTCGAACCCTTCGTGGTATGCGACGAACTGTTCCCGCTGGGTGGCCAGCACCGGGGAGCCGTGCGGGTAGACGTTGTCGAACATCGAGGCCGGGTCCGGGTCGGGCAGTGCCAGCACCCGCTCCCGCAGGTCCACCGCCAGCCGGTCCGCCTCGTCGTCGATCTCGGTGAAGTACGCCGCGTCGGCGACCTTCTGCCGCTCCAGGAACGTACGCACCCGCACGATCGGGTCCTTGGCCTTCCAGGCCTCCACCTCACTGGAGATCCGGTACCGGGTGGGGTCGTCGGATGTGGTGTGCGCGCCCATCCGGTACGTGTACGCCTCGATCATGCTCGGCCCCTCGCCGTGCCGGGCGGCGTCCATCGCGCGTTTGGTCACCGCGTACGTGGCGAGTACGTCGTTGCCGTCCACCCGGATCCCGGGGAAGCCGTACCCGTGGGCACGTTGGAAGATGGGCGCCCGTGCCTGGCGTTCCACCGGCTCGGAGATGGCGTACTGGTTGTTCTGGCAGAAGAAGACGATCGGGGTGTTGAACACCGACGCCCACACGAACGACTCGTTGACGTCGCCTTCGCTGGTGGCGCCGTCGCCGAAGTACGCGATCACGGCTTCGCCGTCGTCGGAGCCGACCTTGCCGTCCTTGGCGATACCCATCGCGTACCCGGTGGCGTGCAACGTCTGCGCGCCGATCACCACGGTGTACATCTGCATCTTCGTGGCGCGGGAGTCCCAGCCGCCGAAATCGACACCCCGGAACAGCCCGAGCGGCATGATCGGATCGATGTCACGGCACCACAGCACGCCGTGCTCGCGGTACGTCGGGAACACCATGTCCTGCGGCGCCACCGCCCGTCCGGAGCCGATCTGCGCCGCTTCCTGCCCCAGCAGGCTGGCCCAGATGCCCAGCTCACCCTGCCGTTGCAGGGCGGTGGCCTCGGTGTCGAGCCGCCGTACGATCACCAGGTCCCGGTAGAGCCCGCGGTACTCCTCGTCGGTGAAATCGACCGAGTATTCGGGGTGTTCGACGCGTTCGCCCTCAGGGGTCAGCAGCTGTACGTAATCCGGTTCCCCGGGGGTACGTTTCCTGGCCGCGGCCTTGCCGCGGGTGGTCCTGCTGCCTGTGCGCGCGGAGCTTGCGGTACTGGCGCCCGCGGCGCTCCTGCTACGGGCTACGTTGCCCTTCGCCATCCTCTCTCCTTCGCTCTCAGTCGGCGCAGGGTCGCCGCGCCGCGTGGGAGTTGTCGTCGCCGTCGCCCGCGGTGGCGGGTGTACGACGATGCGGAGGGCCGGGCTGCCTGGCAGTCAAGTGACCGGGCGGCGCGGTCCCCTCGCACGGCTACGGGGCCTCGTGCAGCGTGTTGTGCCTGCGGCTCCGATGCCGATGCCACCAGCATGGCAGACGAGGTGAGGCCAGCCACAGTCACGGGTTGATGAACCTTGCAGATGATCGTGGACCTCCCAGAGCCGTCCCAGGCGGTGTGCAGCCGAGAAGGAGATCGGCCGGACACGGCCAAACCGGGAAATCCGCGGGTTAGGCCTCAAATCTTCCGCAATGCGGTCGCGAGGATGGCCACGGACCGTCACCCTTGGAGGAGGAACAGATCGGGGGTGCGATGCGCCGTACGAACTCCGACGCGATCGCGGAATCGGCGTCCGAGGCGCAGCACGAGGCGGTACGAGCGGATACACCGGCCGCCCGTACTACCAGCCTGTCCCCACGCACGGTGTCGGTTGCCGAAGTTCCCCCCACTTCGCTGACCGGCACCGTGCTCTCCCGTATCTCAGGCGGAGCGCGGCGGCTGCTGTCCGCGCGCAGCCAACTCCCGATCGTCGCGGCGCTGGTCGCGGTGACATCGTTCGCCACCGCCCTGGTGGTGGCGCAGGGCGCGCGACAACTCGACATCAGCCCGCGCCAGGCGACAACGCCGTACCTGGCGGCCCGCCCCAGCGGGCCGGTGCGGGTGCCCGCCACCTCGTCCACCGCTCCGGACCGTGATGCGAAGGACCGTGACGCGAAGGACACCCGCTCCACTTCGGACGCGGCACCACAACCCGGCGGTCGAGGCGGCTGGTCCGAACCCGATCGGTCCACGGACCGTGATCGGCGAACACCGGAACGGGGTCAGGTGCCTGAGGCGGCTCCGTCGCCGCGCCCTGACACACCGTCCAGTCCGCCTGAGGTCACGCCCACGCCTCCGGAGGAGCGGTGCCGGATCGGGTTGCGGCTCCTGGGGCGTTGCGTCCTCGGCAGCCCGCACTCGTCGGAAGATCGGGAGTTGCTGCCGGGGTTGTCGTAGCCGGTAGGTGCTGCCGTCGCTTGAGCTTCTGCTTCGTCGTAACGCTGTACGTGCCAACATCCAAGTGCTGGTGTCAGCGACAGCAGAGGGGTGGACGGATGGCCGCGGCGCCAGCACACGGCGAACTGAGACGGATCGCGTACGACGAGCGCGCCTTCGAGGCGTTCTACCGCCGGCACGTGGAGGCGGTACAGAAGTTCATCGCGCGCAGAGTGGACGATCCACACCTCGCCGCCGATCTCACAGCGGACGTGTTCCTGGCCGCCATCGACTCGGCGCACACCTACCGCGCGAGTCGGGGTACGGCGATCGGATGGCTGTACGGCGTGGCCCGCAACGTGGTCAACGCGCAACGCCGCCGCCACGCCAAGGGGCTGCGGGCGGCGAGCCGGGTAGCCGGGCGCTCCCTTGTGGATAGTGACGACATCGCGAGACTCGAGGAACGGATCGACGCCGAGGCACAGGCCCGGTTCCTCTACCGCGCGATGGCCGAACTGTCCGATGGGGAACGTGCGGTGCTGGAGCTCGTCGCGCTGGAGGGCTTGGCCGTGAAACAGGCCGCCCGGGCGCTCGGGATCCGGCCGGCGACCGCCCGGGTGCGGCTGCACCGGGCCCGCCGCCAGATGCGGCACCACCTAACTCCTGTCACCACCGAGATGTTCACACCATCGGAGGTACTTCCATGAAGTCCGATCAGCGGGACAGGTTCGAGGACCGGCTGCTCGCCGAGTTGAAGCAGGTCGTCGCGGAACGGCCGGCACCGGAACCGACACCGGCACGGGAGACCGTCGCCGCCGCGCGCGGGTTCGGCTGGAAACTGAAGCTGGCCGCGATTGGGGCGGCCGTGGCGGCGGGTGTCGCCGTCGCGGTCGCTCTGCCATTGGCGCCCGGCCAGCAGGACGAGCCGGCGTACGCGGTGACGGTGCAGGACGACGGCAAGGTGCGGGTCGAGATCTACGAGTTGAAGGACGCGGAGGGTCTGGAGCGGAAGTTGGAGGAGGCCGGGATCCCGGCCGAGGTCGACTACCTGCCGCCGGGGAAAATGTGCAGGGAACCGCGGTACACGTCGTCGGACTCCCAGGCGGTGGCCGGGCCACCGGAGTCCGGCGGGGATCCGACGATCATGACGCTCGACCCGAAGGCGCTTCGCGACGGCGAGACCGTGGTGCTGACCACGTCGACCTACGACGGGCTGGACAACGGGTTGTCCGCGGTTTCGGTCGGCTTCGGCGTCGCCACCGGCGAGGTGAAACCGTGCGAGCCGGTCGATCCCAGGAACGGTCCCGACAGTCCGCCTCCGGGTGACGCAGACTGACGCACGGCTGACGTGGATTGGCGCAGGGCGCGCCTTCCAGGCGGCCGATAGGCACGTCACTGACCGGGGTCGCCCGGGCGTAGCAACGGTGGGTGCAGCAGGGATGCCGTACCGCGCCGGAACAGCTGCGCCGGGCGGCCCCGGTCGCCTGTCACGGTGCGGTCGGTGGCGACCACGAAGTCCGGGGTCCCGGTCACCTTGCGGTGGAAGTTGCGGGGATCCAGCGGTACGCCCCAGACCTCCTCGTACACCCGGCGGAGCTGGCCGACGGTGAACTCGGGCGGGCAGAACGCGGTGGCCAGCGGGCTGTACTCCAGCTTGCCGCGGGCACGTTCCACGCCGTCGCCCAGGATCCGGTGGTGGTCGAA
>JBOGDK010000299.1:0-6076 GCA_050701795.1 Micromonosporaceae bacterium | reverse complement strand
GAGGCGGGGGACTGCCGCGAGGTGCACCACGTGGCGCTGCTGCTCGGGTACGGCGCGTCCGCGGTCAACCCGTACCTGGGGTTCGAGTCCATCGAGGATCTGATCACGGTGGGCCGGCTCACCGGGGTGGACGCCGAGACCGCGGTCGGCAACTACGTCAAGGCGCTCGGCAAGGGCGTCCTGAAGATCATGTCCAAGATGGGCATCTCGACGGTCGCGTCGTACACCGGGGCACAGGTTTTCGAGGCGGTCGGCCTGGATCAGCGGTTGGTGCAGCGGTACTTCGCCGGTACGGACAGCCGGATCGGCGGGGTCGGGCTGGAGCAGATCGCCCGGGAGGTCGCCGAGCGGCACGCGAAGGCGTGGCCGGCGAACCCGGCGGAACGTACCCACCGGCGGCTGGACATGGGCGGCGAGTACCAGTGGCGGCGGGAAGGCGAGATCCACCTGTTCAACCCGGAGACCGTCTTCCTGCTACAGCACGCCACCCGGTCCCGGCAGTACGAGATCTTCAAGCAGTACACGTCCACCGTGGACGGGCTGGCCGAGAAGACCGCGTCGCTACGGGGGTTGTTCCGGTTCCGCGAAGGCGCCCGGGAGCCGGTGCCGATCGACGAGGTGGAGCCGGTCTGCGAGATCGTGAAGCGGTTCAACACCGGGGCGATGTCGTACGGGTCGATCTCCGCGGAGTCGCACACCGACCTGGCGATCGCGATGAACCGGCTCGGGGGCCGCTCCAACACCGGCGAAGGCGGCGAGGACGTCGATCGGCTGCACGACCCGCAACGGCGCTCCGCGATCAAGCAGGTCGCCAGCGGCCGGTTCGGGGTGACCAGCGAATACCTGGTCAACGCTTCCGACATCCAGATCAAGATGGCGCAGGGCGCCAAGCCCGGCGAGGGCGGCCAGTTGCCCGGCAACAAGGTCTGGCCGTGGATCGCGCGTACCCGCCACTCGACGCCCGGAGTAGGGCTGATCTCGCCACCGCCACACCACGACATCTACTCCATCGAGGACCTGGCACAGCTGATCTACGACCTGAAGAACGCCAACCGCGACGCCCGGATCCACGTCAAGCTGGTCTCCGAGATCGGGGTCGGCACGGTGGCCTCCGGGGTCGCTAAGGCACACGCCGACGTGGTCCTGATCTCCGGCCACGACGGTGGCACCGGCGCGTCCCCGATGAACTCGCTCAAGCACGCAGGTACGCCATGGGAGCTCGGCCTCGCCGAGACCCAGCAGACCCTGCTGCTCAACGGGCTGCGGGACCGGGTGACGGTGCAGGTGGACGGCCAGATGAAAACCGGCCGGGACGTCGTCGTCGCGGCGTTGCTCGGCGCCGAGGAGTACGGCTTCGCCACCGCGCCGCTGATCGTGCAGGGCTGCGTGATGATGCGGGTCTGCCACCTCGACACCTGCCCGGTCGGGATCGCCACCCAGAACCCGGAACTGCGCAAGCGGTACACCGGCACACCGGAGTTCGTGGAGAGCTTCTTCACCTTCCTCGCCGAGGAGGTTCGCGAGTACCTCGCCGCGCTCGGGTTCCGGTCCCTGGACGAGGCGATCGGCCGGGCCGAGGCGCTCGACCTGCGGCCGGCCATCGACCACTGGAAGGCCGCGGGGCTCGACCTGTCGCCGGTGCTGCACGTACCTTCCGTGCCCGACGGGGCGGCCCGGCGCAGGACGAGGGAGCAGGACCACGGGTTGGACGCCGTACTGGACAACGAGTTGCTCACGCTCGCCGCGTCGGCATTGGAGGACGCGACGCCGGTACGGGCAGCGCTGCCGATCCGTAACGTGCACCGCGCCGTGGGCACCATGTTGGGCAGCGAGGTGACGAAGCGGTACGGCGGCAAGGGCCTGCCCGAGGACACCGTCGACCTGACGTTCCACGGCACCGCGGGCCAGTCCTTCGGCGCGTTCCTACCGCATGGCGTGACGCTGCGGTTGTACGGCGACGCCAACGACTACGTCGGCAAGGGTCTGTCCGGCGGGCGCATCGTCGTCCGGCCAGACGAACGTGCCCCATTCCCCGCGGAACGCAACATCATCGCCGGCAACACCCTGCTGTACGGCGCCACCGGCGGCGAGCTGCTGTGCCGGGGCCAGGTGGGGGAGCGCTTCGCGGTACGCAACTCCGGCGCCATCACCGTGGTGGAAGGCGTCGGGGACCACGGCTGCGAGTACATGACCGGGGGCACCGTGGTGGTGCTCGGCCCCACCGGGCGCAACTTCGCCGCGGGCATGTCCGGCGGGGTGGCGTACGTGTACCGGCTCGATCCGGGTCGGGTCAACCGGGAGCTGGTGGACACCGAGCCGCTGTCGACCGCCGACCGCGCGGTACTGAACGAGCTGGTGCAGCGGCACCGTACGGAGACCGGCTCGGTGGTCGCCACCGCTCTGCTGTCGGACTGGAACCGTGAGGTGGAGCAGTTCACCAAGGTGATGCCGACCGACTACCGGAGCGTGTTGCAGGCGATCGAGGCCGCCGAGGCGGAGGGAGGCGACGCCGACAACGCCGCCATGGCCGCCGTGGCCGGTGGCAACGGTGCCCGGTCGGGGCACGTACCGGCCCCGGAGGCGACGCCCGCCCGCTCCGCGGCGGTCACCGGTACGCCGTCGGGGAGGTCCGATGCCTGATCCGAGTGGTTTCCAGAAGCATCCGCGGCAGAACCCGCCGAAGCGCCCGGTCCCGATCCGGTTGATGGACTGGCGGGAGGTGTACGAACCGTTGGGCGAGCCGGCGGTCAACGAGCAGGCCGGACGCTGCATGGACTGCGGCATCCCGTTCTGCCATGACGCATGCCCGCTCGGCAACCGGATCCCGGAGTGGAACGACCTGGTCCGTACCGGGAACTGGCGGCACGCGATCGAACAGCTGCACGCCACCAACAACTTTCCGGAGTTCACCGGGCGGCTCTGCCCGGCGCCATGCGAGGCGGCGTGTGTGCTCGCGATCCCGGGCGGTGGCCCTGGCGCGGTCACCATCAAGCAGGTCGAGGTCGAGATCATCGACAAGGCGTTCGAGTCGGACTGGGTGACCCCCCGGCCGGCACCTGAGCCGAGCGGGAAGTCCGTCGCCGTGGTGGGCTCCGGTCCGGCCGGGCTCGCCGCGGCGCAGCAGCTGGCCCGCGCCGGTCACACGGTCACCGTGTACGAGCGGGACGACGCGATCGGTGGCCTGCTCCGGTACGGCATCCCCGACTTCAAGATCGAGAAGCGGCACATCGACCGGCGGATGGAACAGATGCGCGCCGAAGGCGTACGGTTCGTCACCGGCTGCGACGTCGGGCTGGACGTCACCGCCGCGGGACTCCGGGAGCGGCATGACGCGATCCTGCTCGCCACCGGTGCGCTGGCGGGGCGGGAGAGTGATGCGCCGGGTCGCCAGCTCGACGGCGTCCACCTCGCGATGGAGCACCTCGTCGAGTCCAACCGCCACGTTGCCGGGCTGACCGAGGCGCCCGCGATCTCGGCGGCGGGCAGGCACGTACTGATCATCGGCGGCGGTGACACCGCGGCGGACTGCCTGGGTGTGGCACACCGCCAGGGCGCCGCCAGCGTGACCCAGCTCGACATCTACCCGGAGCCTCCGGGCGACCGGGATCCACAGCGTGACCCGTGGCCGACCTGGCCGTGGATCCTGCGTAACTACCCGGCGCACGACGAGGGCGGGGACCGGGTGTTCGCGGTCGCCGTACAGGAGTTCGTCGGCGACCACGCCGGTCGGGTACGGGCGGCCCGGCTCGCCGAGGTGATGGTGGACAAGTCCACCGGTCGCCGGGTGGTGACCCTGGTGTCGGGCTCGGAACGCGAACTTCCGGTTGATCTGGTGCTGCTGGCGATCGGCTTTGACGGTACGGACGACGCCGTCCTGTTGCCGCAACTCGGTCTGGAACGCAATGCCCGAGGTGTACTCGACTGCGGTACGGACTGGCAGACCGGCGCGGACGGCGTGTTCGTCGCGGGCGACGCACATCGGGGCGCTTCGTTGATCGTGTGGGCGATCGCGGAGGGGCGCGCCGCGGCGGCGGCGATCCACCGGTACCTCGGCCAGCCGGGGTCACTGCCGGCTCCGGTCGAGCCCGCGGACCAGCCGTTGACGGCACCGCGCTGAGGGGGTCGGTCGCCGTGCGGCGCCAGCGCACCAGGTGTCGGTGCGGTGTCCAACCGGCGAAACCCCGCCCGGTCGGCGCGGCCGGGTTGCCCCGGTGGTACTAGCCTCAGGTATGTGAATCGACGCGCGAAGATCGTATGCACCCTCGGCCCCGCCACCTCGACCCCGGACCGGGTACGCGGCCTGGTGGAGGCCGGTATGGACGTGGCCCGCCTCAACTTCAGCCACGGCACCCACGACGACCACCGCCGGGTGTACGACATGGTCCGCGCCGCCGCCGACGCCACCGGACGGGCGGTCGGCGTGCTGGCCGACCTGCAGGGCCCGAAGATCCGGCTCGGCCGGTTCGCGGACGGGTCCGCGGAGTGGCGTACCGGCGACCATGTGGTGCTCACCAGCGACGAGATCGAGGGCACCGCGGACCGGGTGTCGTTGACGTACAAGATGCTGCCGGCCGAGGTGAAGCCCGGCGACCGGCTTCTGATCGACGATGGCCGGCTGTCGCTGGAGGTCAAGGGCGTCGACGGGCCGGACGTACGGTGCCTGGTGATCGAGGGCGGCAAGGTCTCCAACCACAAAGGCGTGTCCCTGCCGAACGTGGCGATCAGCGTCCCGGCGTTGTCCGAGAAGGACACCGAGGACCTGCGGTTCGCGCTCGAACTGCACGTGGACATGGTGGCGCTGTCGTTCGTACGGTCGCCTGAGGACGTCAAGCCGGTGCAGGCCGTGATGGCCGAGACCGGGGTACGACTGCCGGTGCTCGCCAAGGTGGAGAAGCCCGAGGCGGTGGCGCGTCTGGAGCAGATCGTCGACGCGTTCGACGGCATGATGATCGCCCGCGGCGACCTCGGGGTGGAACTGCCCCTGGAGCAGGTGCCGCTGGTGCAGAAGCGCGCGGTGCAACTGTGCCGGGAGAACGCCAAGCCGGTGATCGTGGCGACCCAGATGCTGGACTCGATGATCGACAACTCCCGCCCGACCCGCGCGGAGGCCTCCGATGTCGCGAACGCGGTGCTGGACGGCGCGGACGCGGTGATGTTGTCGGGGGAGACCTCCGTGGGCAGGTATCCGGTGCTGACCGTACGGACCATGGCGAAGATCGTGGAAACCACCGAAGTGGGCGACTTCCGGGTGCCGCCACTGCAGCACGACCCGGCCACCACGGGCGGGGCGATGACCTGGGCGGCGGCCCGGGTGGCGTCCGCTATCGGGGCGAAGGCCCTCGTCACGTTCACCCAGACCGGCGACACCGCCCGGCGGCTGGCCCGGCTGCACTGTGAGCTGGCGCTGCTCGCGTTCACGCCGGAGCAGTCGACCCGCAGCCAGTTGTCCCTGTCCTGGGGTGTGGAGACGTTCAAGGTTCCCTTCGTGCACCACACCGACGAGATGTTCCGGCAGGTGGACAACGCCCTGCTGGAACACGGCCGGGGCGAGGTGGGCGACCAGGTGGTGATCGTGGCCGGCAGCCCTCCCGGCACTCCGGGCTCCAGCAACACGATCCGGGTGCACCGGCTGGGTTCCCTGTCCGAGAAGCCCAGGTGAGCGGAATCTGCGTCGGCCGCGGGCGCCGGCGGGCGGCGGTGGGCGTACGGGACGAGGCGGCGGTGCGCTTCCGATGACGGACGTGGTGGTCGGCCAGGCGGCTGTCGACGCGTTGCTCGAGGTCCTCGACCTGGAGGAGATCGACACCAACCTCTACCGCGGTCGCAGCCCCGAGGTGGGGCCGCAGCGGGTGTTCGGAGGTCAGGTCGCGGGGCAGGCCCTGGTGGCCGCCGGTCGTACCGTCGATCCGGAACGGCGCGTGCATTCGCTGCACGGCTACTTCGTACGACCGGGAGACTCGAACCACCCGATCGTCTACACGGTGGAGAACGTACGGGACGGCCGGTCGTTCTCGGTACGCCGTACCGTGGCGGTGCAGCACGGCAAGCCGATCTTCTTCCTGTCCGCCTCCTTCCA
>JBOGDK010000298.1:0-6148 GCA_050701795.1 Micromonosporaceae bacterium | reverse complement strand
GCCAGGGCCTCCTCGCGGGCGGCCCACTCGGACGCCTCCCGGTCGGCGGTACGTTCCGCGTCCGCCAACTCCTTCACCCGGTCCGCGGACACCTGGTACGCCTGTTCCGCGGCGGCCAGCCTGGTGCCCAGGTCGGCGTCGCCCTCGTCCAGGCTCTCGGCCTGCCCCTCGGCGACGGCCAGCTCCTCTTCTGCGTTCTCGGCGCGTTCCCGGGCGTCGGAGAGGCTGCCGGCGATCCGTTCGATCTCCTCTTCGGCGGCGGTGGCGCGGGAACGCAGCGCGTTGACCTGACCAGCGAGTTTGGCGAGTCCTTCGCGCCGGTCGGCAACCGCCTTCACCGCGGCGACCAGCGCGTGCTCGGCCTGCTTGAGCTCGACCTCGAGCTGCTGGCGGCGTTCGACGGCTTCGGCGAGGTGGGCCTGGTCGGCGTGCAACGCCTCGCGCAGCTCCTGTTCGGAGGCGCGTACCCGCTCAGCCTCCTGCTCCAGGACCTCGGGATCGCGTCCGGGGCGGTCGCTGTCCGGCTGTTCGGAAAGGAACCGGCGACGCTCCGCGGCCAGCTGCGCGGTCGACCGGAACCGCTCCTGGAGCGCGGAGAGCCGATACCAGGTCTCCTGTGCCCTGGCGAGCACCGGGGCGTCGGCGGCCATCGCGGCTTCCAGTTCGGCGACCCGGCGCTGCACCTCGGCGTACTCGGTCTCGATCTGCTCCCGGCGGGTACGCAGCGCGTGCTCGTCGGCGATCTCCTTGTCCAGGGAGGCGCGCAGGCTGGCCAGGTCGTCGCCGAGCAGCCGCAGCCGGGCGTCCCGCAGGTCGGCCTGGATCCCGGCAGCGCGGCGGGCGATCTCGGCCTGCTTGCCGAGCGGCTTGAGCTGCCGCCGCAATTCGGCGGTGAGGTCGTTGAGCCGGGTCAGGTTGGCCTGCATCGCGTCGAGCTTGCGGAGCGCCTTCTCCTTGCGCTTGCGGTGCTTGAGTACGCCGGCCGCCTCTTCGATGAACCCGCGCCGTTCCTCCGGCTTGGCGTGCAGTACGGCGTCGAGCTGCCCCTGCCCGACCAGGACGTGCATCTCCCGACCGATCCCGGAGTCGGACAGCAGCTCCTGGATGTCCAGCAACCGGCACGAGTTGCCGTTGATCTCGTACTCGGAGTCGCCGGTACGGAACAACCGGCGGGTGATCGAGACCTCGGTGTAGTCGATCGGCAGCGCCCCGTCGGCGTTGTCGATGGTGAGCGTGACCTCGGAGCGTCCCAGCGGCGGGCGGCCGGACGTACCGGCGAAGATCACGTCGTCCATCTTGCCGCCGCGCAGCGCCTTGGCACCCTGTTCGCCGAGCACCCACGCGATGGCGTCGACCACGTTGGACTTGCCGGATCCGTTCGGCCCGACCACGCAGGTGATGCCGGGCTCGAACTTCAAGGTGGTGGCGGACGCGAAGGACTTGAAACCCTTCAGCGTGAGGCTCTTGAGATGCACAGCTCTCCGAACTGTCGGTCACACCGGGCGGTTACGCCACCGGCCCCGGCCACCTGGTTCCGGCGGGCACGTCTGGAGCAGACGCCGGTCGGCGATGTCGGTACGTCCTCTGGCGCAGGTTACCCCCGTGGCGGCGAACTACCCGGCAAACGCGCGCAACGCCGATGCCACGCAGCGGGACGGCATCTCCACGTACCGGTCAGGTGGTACGAAATCGGTGGGATCAGATCTGGACACCCCGGCTGCACGCCGGGGTGCCGACAGGCCGTACACAGCAGTGCGCGCCGAGACCCTCAGGGTGTCGGCGCGCGTGTGTGTTGGTTGTCGGCGGCCAGGATTCCGGCGCTTAGGTGAGCGCCGGCTCCAGCAGCTCCTCGTGTGAGGCGGCGGCTGAAAGGCGGTCGTTTTCGGCTCGAAGTCGAGCGACCTCGAACTCCAACGATCGCACCTGGGCACGCAGTCGGGTGACCTCGTCAAGCATGCGTCGATCGGGCGCATTCCCGACATGGCCATACAGGGCCTTCGCCATCAGTTCTCCTTGCGAATGTGTCGCCGGGGTTACCGGCCAGAAGAATCCCCCCGGAGTCGCGGCACAGAGGAATGCCACTTGGCGACGTCTTCATCCTCCGCCGACCCGGCCTGCACGTCAAGCATGACATGAGTCGCAGTGACTCAACCACCCAGGCCACCCGCCGCTGGCCTGGGCGGAACCGGTCATCCGGTGAGGAACCCCACAAGGTCCCCGGCCGCGGGTACGTACTCCTCGCTCAGCGCGTCGACTCGCCCGGGGGCGCCCGGCCCGGCCAGCAGGTCGCGCAACTCCTCGCAACGGTGGCGCGGCCCCTCCGCCACCACCTCGACCCGCCCATCGGTGAGGTTACGGGCCCATCCCGTCAGCCCCAGCTCCAGCGCGTGGGTACGGGTCCACCAGCGGAACCCGACCCCCTGCACCCGGCCGCGCACCACAAGGACCACCCGGGTGACGCCTTCGTCCCGCCTTGTCACAAGGCGTCAGCGTAATGCCACTGAGGCGGAACTTTTTCATCAGACAAGGCGGAGATAACGCTCGTACCGGATTGCTGGGATTGCGCTCACCTGCGAATACTCCGTAATCTCCGTGCCGACCTGGCCTTATTACCCGGGAAGGTGATCGTCGAGTGTTCCGACGACTCCCCCGCCTCACTCTCTTCGCACTCCTCTGCGCCGCCATCGTGGTCACCAGTTGGCTGTTGCTGCCCTCGCAGTCGGAGCACGCAGCGCGCAACCCTGCCGCCTCCGGCGAAGCGGCCGGCGACGCGTCCGGCCTCCCCACCGACGAACGCAGTGGCCGGGTCAGTCGTGACCAGCGCCCCAAGCCGAGTTCCGGTTCTCCGACCCGCGACTCGCCCACCAGTGCCAGGCAGCCGAAGGGCGATGCGGCACTGGAAGCCGCCGTCATCGACCTGCTTAACGTCGAACGCGACAAGGCCGGCTGCGGCGCCGTGCGGTACGAAGAGCAGCTGCGTACCGCCGCCCGGGCGCACAGCGCCGACATGGCTCGGCGCGAGAAACTCAGCCACGAAGGATCCGACGGCAGCAGTCCGTGGGACCGCGCCAAACGTGCCGGGTACACCCAAGCGAAGAGCGAGAACATCGCGATGGGGTATGAGACCGCGCGCGAGGTCGTGGACGCCTGGATGAAGAGCGAGGGCCACCGCGAGAACATGCTCGACTGTGACGCGTACGCGGTCGGTGTCGGTCTCGCGAGGGCGGACGACGGTACGCCGTACTGGACCCAGATGTTCGGCCGGGCCTAGCAGGCGCCCTCCAGGACCGCGGGCTGACCAGACCGGCTGGACGAACCCGGTTTCAGGCTGGCGCTGAGGCGGAAAGCCGGGGTTGGCTCCACTCGCCCGGTGCCTCCCGCTCCCTGCCGCGCTGACAGAGGCGGGCCGCACGAGCCGGCCCTAGCGCCGCGGGCACCGCCCACGACGCTAAAACACCGACACCTCCCGATGGCGGCGTCTCCCGGCGAGCACACCATGAGTTGCCGTCTTGACCGCCTTACGCCGCCCGTGTTCGATCGGGTCAGCGAACCGCCGTCAGGCACGATGCAACGTCGTCGCCTCGGCGCACAGACCCCGGGGAGAGTGGCGTGACGACCCTGCTGCCGCGGCCCGGAACCGACCCACCGGGCGGGACCGCACCGGCGCGTGGCATGTTCCACTTCCGGTTCCTCGCTGTCGCGCACGCGGTCGCCTCGTACGGCAACTTCCTGAACATGGTGGCGCTGAGCCTGTTCGCCTACCAGGTCACCGGAAGCGCGTTGCACACCGGGCTGTTCATGGCGCTGCGCATCGGCTCGGGCTTCCTGATGGGATTCGGCACCGGCCAGCTGGTGTCGAGGTTCTGCCGCAAACGGATCATGGTCGTGGTGAACCTGGTGCAGGCGGCGGCGATGACCGTGCTGCTGCTGACGCCGGCCGCCGTGACCCCCCTGCTGTACGTCGTCGCCGTGGTGATCGGTGCCGGTGGGACCGTGATGGCGGTGGCGCTGCGCAGCGCCGTACCGGAGATCGTCGGCTCCGAGCGGCGCGTGGCGGGCAACGGATGGCTCACCGCGGGCCGTTCGGTCGCCATGGTGGCCGGGTTCGCCTCGTCCGGCGTACTGATCGCCACCGGGGGGTACGGGTCGGTCTTCGCGGTCAACATCGGCGCGTTCCTGCTCGCGGCGGCGATCGTGGCCGCGCTGCCGATACGTACCAGGTCCGCGGCTGAGCAGCCCGGGGCGGGACGGCTGCACGGCCACCGGGTGGCGGTGGCGTTGTTCGCCGCGTCGCCGGTCCTTATGGGAATGCTCGCGGTACGCGCCATCGTGAACATCGGCGCCGCCGCGGCGAACGTGAGCATCCCGATCCACTCCACCGCGCTGAATCCGTCGAGCCCGGCGACGTTCATGGCGCAGTTCTGGACGGTCTGGGCGGTGGGGAACATCGTCGCGCAACTCGAGTTGGGGCGACGCAGCAGACGTACCGGCCACGGTGTGGGTGAGTGGACGTTCGTCGCGGGAGCCTGCGTGATGTCGGCCGCCTCCGTGTTCGTCTTCACCGGTTGGCCGCTTGCCGCGGTACTCGCCGCCGCCCTGGTCACCGGGGCCGCCAGCGGTGTCGCCGAGAACGGCTACCACTCGCGGTTGCAGGAGGCCCCGGATGCGCAGCGCGGGCACCTGTTCGGGTTGTCGCTGAGCGCCGAGAATCTCAGTTTCGGCACCGGGATGGTGGTGGCGGCGACGCTGCTCGACCACGTCACACCCCTGCCGGTGGTGGCGACGATCTCGACGGTCACGATCGTTGCGGCCCTGGGATTCGCGGGAGTGCTGCTCGGCGTACGGGGTCGGGACGGGTCGTCGCGGAGGAGTCAGCGTGACAGCAGTGGATGACAGACGTACCGCCGTGGTGGGCCTCGCGGTACGGCTGCCCGGCGCGGACACACCGGAACAGTTCTGGGACAACAACCAGGACGGGGCGGTGTTCGTGCACCGGTTCTCCGCCGACGAGCTGATCGCGGCGGGGTTCGGAGAGTCCGAGGCACGCGACCCCGATGTGGTCGGCGCGAGCGCGCTGCTCGACGACATCGCCGGCTTCGACGCGGCCTGCTTCGGGATGAGCCCGCGTGAGGCCGCGATGACCGATCCGCAGCACCGGCTCTTCCTCGAGGTGTGCCAGCACGCGCTGGAGGACGCGGGGTACGGCGGCTCCGGCGTACGGGTGGCCACCTTCGGCGCCGTCGGCTACCACCTGCAGCCACTCGGCGGCTATTGGCGTACCCAGCTCGACGGCAGGGTCTTCGACGCCGGGTTCGAAGACAACCACGCCTCCGCGCTGCAGGTGGCGTTCTGCAACGGCTCGGACTTCATCGCCACCCAGACGGCGTTCCGGCTCGGGCTGACCGGGCCCGCGATGACCACCCAGACCGGCTGTTCCTCCGGCCTGGTGGCGCTCGATCAGGCGATCCGGGCACTGTGGCACGACGACGCCGACGTGGCGCTGGTCGCCGGCGCCGCGCTGCACGTACCGCAGGTGTACGCGAACCGCCACGTCAAGGGGTCGATCCTGTCCCGCAGCGGGGTGTGCCGCGCCTTCGACGCCGCCTCCGACGGCACCGTGGCCGGCAACGGCGCGGTCGCGCTCGTTCTCAAGCGCCTGGACCACGCGGTACGCGACAGCGACCGGGTGTACGCCACTGTCCTCGGCGTCGGGGTGAACAACGACGGCGCCTCGAAGCACACGTACGCGGCACCCAGCGTCACCGGCCAGATGGGCGCGATCGACCGGGCATTCGCGCTCAGCGGCGTCTCCCCGTCCGACATCGGTTACCTGGAAGCCCACGGCACGGGGACGTTCAAGGGCGATCCGATCGAGTTCTCGGCGATGGACCAGCTATGGCGGGACCGGGAATGGACGCCGGGAGGTTGTGCCCTCGGTGCGGTGAAGCCGAGCATCGGACACCTCGACGCGGCAGCCGGTCTGGCGGGTCTGGTCAAGACCATCGGGGTGGTACGCCGCGGCGTGATCCCGCCACTGCCCAACTTCACCGCCCCGAACCCGGCTCTGCCGTTGGACGGTGGCCCGTTCCACCTTCCCACTCAGGCAGAGCCGTGGCCTGACCTCGGTGGTCCGCGCCGGGCCGGGGTC
>JBOGDK010000297.1:0-6163 GCA_050701795.1 Micromonosporaceae bacterium | reverse complement strand
CGTCTACACCGGCGGTGACGGGTACGTCGAGAAGAAGTGCACGTACGCCGCGAACCCGCCACGTAACAACCCGCGTGGCAAGAACGCGGCCATCTCCTGGCAGTTCGCGCGACTCGGGTCCACCGCCCACGAAGGCTGGTGCCTACGGTTCCAGGCCCAGGCGTACGGGTGGTCGTACTCCGGTGTCAACTCCGCCGAGATCGCCGGCGACTGGATGGTCTCGCACGGCTACATGCACACCAGCGGCATCCCGCCCCGTGGCGCGTTGGTCTGGTACCACAACTCCGCCGGGACCGGACACATCGTGTCCAGCCTGGGCGAAGGCAAGATCATCGGCACGTCGGTGAACGGGGACGTCGGCGTCGCCGGTTACCTCTACCGCAGCGGCTACCGGGGATGGACGGTGCCGTACTTCCCGAGCGCCGGTTGAGCTTCTCCCCTCTCCCCCCGCACGAGAAGCGGGCCCGCGAAGATCGCGGGCCCGCTTCTCACATGCTGCAGGTCAGAGGTCGGCTACGTCGGCCTGCTTGGCGCGTACCGCCTCGGCCGCCTCTTTCAGCGCGGTGAGCTCGGAGTCGGTCAGCTCGACCTCGACCACCTTCTTGACGCCTTCGGCGCCCAGTTCAGCCATCACGCCGAGATACACACCGGAGATGCCGTACTCACCGTCGACCCAGGCGCAGGCCGGGATCCGCTCGCCGGAGTCCTCCGCGACCGCCTTCGCCATCCGGGCCGCGGCGGCCGACGGGGCGTAGTACGCAGAGCCGGTCTTCAGCAGACCCACGATTTCGGCCCCGCCCTTGCGGGTGCGGTCCACCAGCTCCTCGATCTTGTCCGCGGGAAGCATCTCCGACAGCGGCTTACCGTCGACCGTGCAGTGCGACGGCACCGGCACCATGGTCTCGCCGTGCGACCCGAGGGTCAGTGTCTTCACTGAGCCGACCTTCACACCCAGCTCTTCGGCCACGAACGTGGTGAAGCGGGCGGTGTCCAGGACACCGGCCTGACCGAGCACCCGCTGCCTCGGGAACTGGGTGGCGAGCTGCGCCAGCGCGGTCATCTCGTCGAGTGGGTTGGACACCACGATCACGACGGCGTTCGGGGCGTACTTCGCGACGTTCTCGGAGACCTGCCGGACGATCTTCGCGTTCACCTCGAGCAGATCCATCCGACTCATGCCCGGCTTGCGCGGCAGACCGGCGGTGATCACCACGACGTCGCTGCCTTCGATCGCCTCGTAGCCCTCGCCCGCCGGGCCGGTGGTCTGGCCGACCACCTTGGTCTCGAAGCCTTCGATCGCCCGGGACTGGCTCATGTCCAACGCCAGGCCCTCGGGCTTGCCTTCCACGATGTCCGTCAGGACGACAGTGTCGAAGATGTCGTACTCCGCGAGCCGCTGTGCGGTGGTCGAACCGTAGAAGCCGGCACCGACGACGGTGACTTTTTTGCCCATCTTCAATCGCTCCCGGATGCGGGTCGGCGGCGGAATCGCTGGCGACGATACCAGTACGGGCGTACTGACCCGCCGCCAACCCGGCATCCGCAATGAGCGTCAGCGCTAATGTTCGACGCCGCAGACCCGGCGTGGCGACCAGCCGCCTTCCACACCCGGGATCAGGTCGAGGTTGGCGCCGTACCGGCTGTCGTTCATATGGTCGGACACGTTCATCTGCCAGTGCAGGTGCGGACCGGTGACCTGGCCGGACGCGCCCGAGTACCCGATGATCACGTTCTTGCCGACCCAGCGGGCGACCCCGTCGGTGGGAATCCGCACGCTGCTGAGGTGAGCGAGCACGGTGGTCATCGAACCGCCGGACTCGGGATGACGGATGTTGACCATGTTGCCGCCACCGGTGTTCCACTGGTACCAGGCGTACCCGCCTTTCGGGGAATAGATCGGGGTGCCCGTCGGTACGCCGATGTCGATCGCGTAGTACTGGCCGCCGGTGTGCCCGCCCTGGCCGTACCACGCGGTGACTCGGGCGCACATGTTGACGCCGTCGGCGTAGTCGGTGATCGGGGTGGTGTAGCTGTACTCGTTCCACACCACGGTGTGAGCCGATACCGGGGCACTCACGATCAATGCCAGCCCGACGCCGGCCACGCCCGCCAGAACTGCCTTCCATGACCTCCGAAGTGGACGCATCGGTTCCTCCCTCTGGTTACGGGTGGTGCGGTCAGTTGCGGGTGGCGCGGTCAGCACCACCCGTTGACGGGGCCGCTCACGCCTGTGTATACGTACGCGTCGCTGACCCACGTACCGTCCGTCAGGCGGTTCCACAGTGCGGTGGTCCCCCACCGGCCGCTGTGGCTCGTGCCGTTCCGCGAGCACGAAATCGTGACCGTGGTGCCGTCAGCGACGGAGCCGACCACCGGATAGCCGGTGCCGGGGCCGGATCGTTTGTTCAAGGTGCCGCCACCGTTGGCGTCGAC
Organism: Micromonosporaceae bacterium; assembly: GCA_050701795.1. Lineage (GTDB taxonomy): Bacteria > Actinomycetota > Actinomycetes > Mycobacteriales > Micromonosporaceae > WHSM01. Next base: position 3,730 of record JBOGDK010000297.1, on the reverse strand, counting down.
GACGCCCTGGGTCAGTCCCAGCACGCCGTAGTTGTAGAGAGTGCCGCCGACGTTCACCCGGGTGCTGCCGTGCAGCGCGTACCCCTGGTACTGGGAACCGCCGTTCATGAACACCCATTTACCGATGATGTGACGGGCGATCGCGACGTAGTCGCCGTTGCGCAGCAGCGAGAAGTGGACGTGCCGCGACCGTGCCGAGCCGCCACATCCCACCTCGGTCCCGGTGTAGCCGAGGAACGCTCCCTCGCCGACCGACGCACCGTCGACGTTGATGTGGTCCCACAGGTGGTAGTACCGGGTGGTGTAGCCGTCACCGTGGTAGACGAGGATCCGCCCGGTACAGGTGGTGTACGCGACACCGGCCCGCGCGGCGAGCACCCGCTGGTCTCCGCCAGCCAGATCCAGCGAACTCCACGGCCCACTCCCCGCGTCCCAGGCGTGCGGGCCGCCGAGCAGGGTCCACGACTGCCCGAGCGCCCACGGCAGCCGCATCCTGGTACGGACCTCGTTGCCGGTCTGAGTCTGCGGCTCGCCACCATGGCTGGCGAGCACCCGCTGCTCCCGGGCGGAGAGCATCGGAGCGCGAGCCGACAGTGCCCCGAACGCCGGTTCGCCGTCGAAACTGACGTGCCACCGGCCGTCCCGGCGCTCGGCGAGGAACAGCCAGTCCCGAGGTTCGCCGCCTTCTGAGGCCGGGGCCAGCAGCACCGCGGTGCCGAAGGCCCACCGTCCCGATCGGCGGTTCACCTGGATCCGGGTATCACCGGCTTCCGCGCTCTTGAAACCGGGCAGCCCGGCAGCGCGGTCGAGCAGTTTGCCCAGCACGGCCGGCTTCACCGCCGGCGCGCCGGCTCTTGTGTCGAGCACCGGCGAACCTGCCGGCGCGGCGAGTGGCGGAGACCCGGGCGGTGCGGCGAGTGCCGGCGAGCCGCTGGCCACGGAGGCCAGCAGCACGGCGGCAGCCACCACCACGGGCCGGGCGAGAGACAAACGTGTCATGACCGACTCCCTTCGCGGGTGGACCGGTACACCGGTCAGCACCACCCGTTGACGGGGCCGTTCACGCCGGTGGCCAGGAACGCGTCACTGACCCAGGTACCGTCGGTGAGCCGGTTCCACATGGACGTGGTGCCGAATCGGCCGGTGTGTGAGGTGCCGTTCCGGGAGCAGGAGATGCTCACCGTGGCGCCGTCGGCGACGGAACCGGCGACGGCGTACCCGGTGCCGGGGCCGGTGCGTTTGTTGAGGGCCGTACCACCGTTGGCGTCGACGATGCCCTGGGTGAAGCCCAGCGCCCCGTAGTTGTAGAGAGCGCCGCCCGCGTTGACCCGCCGGCTGCCGTGCAGCGCGTACCCGCTGTACGCGGAGCCACTGCTGTACGGGGTCCACTTGCCGATGATGTGACCGCCGATCGGGACGTACGCCCCGTTCTGCCGCAGCCCGAAGTGCACGTGACGTCCGGACGCGGCGCCGCCGCACGTGACGTCGGTGCCGGTGTAGCCGAGGTAGGCACCCGCGCCCACCCCCGCGCCGTTGACGTTGATGTTGCTCCACAGGTGGTAGTGGTCAGTGGAGTAGCCGCGGTCGTGGATCACCCGTACCCAGCCTCGGCACATGGTGTACGCGGTTCCGCCGCGCGCCGCGCGTACCACCTGATCGCCGCCGGCCAGGTCGAGCGAGCTGTAGGGGGTCTCGTAGCCGCCCCAGCCGTGCGGCCCGCTGGTCATGTACCAGGACTGCCCGACGCTCCATGGCAGCGCCATTCCGGTGCGGTAGTCACCGCCCGCGTAACTGGGTGACACCTCGTCCTGCGCCGAGAACGCCCGGCGCTCCCGCTGCTTCAACACCGGGGCGCGGGAGGCGAGGTCGGCGAGCGCCGGCTCGCCCTCGAATCCGACCCGCCACTTCCCGGCCTCGCGCCTGGCGAGGAACAGCCAGCCTTCCGGGTACGCACCTTCCACCTTGGGGGCGAGGAGTACCGCGGTGCCGAACGCCCAGCCGCCGTCCCGGCGGGTGACGTTCACCCGGGTGTCGGACGTGTCGGCGGAGCCGAACCCGGGACGGTCCTCCGCCTGCGCGAGCAGCTTCGCGGTGACGACGTCGTCCAGGCTGGTCGGTGCGGTTTCGGTGGGCGAGGCGGCCTGGACCGGAGGGCTGACCAGGAGTACGGCCAGCCCGGCTCCTACCAGGACACCGAGCCGGCGGGTGAGGGATGTGTGCATCGTCCGCTCTCCTCTCAGAGCAGACCTGCGGGTCGCACCTGACGCGTACCAGTTTCGTGATGGCGCGTCATCGACACCGTGGGTGGCGCCACGACGCCTCTGCGTCCCAAGGTCACGGGGGGTGATTCGTACCTTCTAGAACGTAGGAGACATATTGACAGTGAGCTATGACGGTCGTCTACGGCTTCGGCGCGTCATCCGTTGGATTTCTTCATGTCGCGCCGGGGGCCGCCTAAGGCTCACACCAACCACGAAGCGGGCCGTCCACACCGGTCCACAGGTACGCGTCGCTCACCCAGCTGCCGTCGTCGAGCTTGTTCCAGAGCGCGGACGCGCCGTACCGGCCCTCGTGCTCGGTGCCGTTGGCCGAACACACCACCGTCACCGTGACGCCGTCAGGCAGTGCCCCGACCACCTCGTGCCCGGTTCCTGGGCCGGACCTGCGGTGCAACGTGCCGCCGCCGTCGGTGTCGACGATGCCTTCGCCGCGCCGCAGCGCACCGTGGTTGGTGAGTACGTCACCCACCTCGGCGCGCGCGCTGCCGTGGCGTGCGTACCCCCGGTACGGACGGTCGCCCTGGTAGATCACCCAGCCGCCGAGCCCGTGCCCGGTGATCGGCACGTACTTCCCGTCACGGCGTAGCGAAAAGTGCACGTGGCGGCCGGTCGCCGAGCCACCGCAGGTCACATCGGTGCCGGCGGCGCCGAGGAGGGCGCCGGCCGACACCTCGGTGCCGTCCACCTTCACCTGCCGCCACAGGTGGTAGTAGTCGGTGGCGTACCCGTTGCGGTGCACCACCCGGATCCACCCCTTGCACATGGTGTACGCCGTGCCGGCCCTGGCCGCGCGTACCTTCAGGTCGCCGCCGGCCAGGTCGATGGAGCTCAACGTCGAGCCGCCCATCGGGTGCGGCCCGCCGGTGTACGTCCAGGCCTGCCCGACCGCGTACGGCAGCCGCATCCCGGTACGTGTGTCACCGCCAGCCTCGCCGCGCCGAGCGGTGAACAGCTCGCGTTCGGCGTACGAGAGGACCGGCGCGGTGCCGGCCAGCTCCGCGAATTCCGGATCTCCGTCGAGCGCGACCCGCCAGCCGTCGCCCACCCGGCGCGACAGGAACAGCCAGCCGTACGGGTACGCTCCACGCCGCGCCGGTGCGGTCACCACGCCGGCGCCGAACCCCCAGTCGGCATCGCCCCGGGTGACCGTCACGCGGATCCGATCGGCTGTCGCCGCCACCCCCGTCGACCGGGCCCGATCGGTCAGCTCGGAGGCGACCGCGCTCCTCAGTGACCGGTCGGGCTCCGAACGCAGCGTCGGCGACTCCGGCGCGGGCACGCCGCTCACGAGAATCACCGACACACCCAGCCCCGCCAGCCAGATCCAGGGCTGCGCCGCACCCCCCACGCGCCGAGCCATCCCGCCCCCTCCGGCGTACCGCCTCACAGCTCCGACCGGTCCGCGTTGTGTGACCGTTCTGCCGTCTCCGGCGACCGTGAGACAGCAGAAC
>JBOGDK010000296.1:0-6165 GCA_050701795.1 Micromonosporaceae bacterium | reverse complement strand
GTTCCTCACGCTGATGATCGCCCTGCTGGTGTCAATGGTGCTGTCGTACGTCCTGCTCCGGAAGTGGCGGGAGGAGTTCGCGGTGCAGATCGCCGACGGCGCCCGGAAGCGCCACGAACGCAAGGAGCAGCTCCGCGCCGCGCTGGCCGGCGAGGAATTCGAGGCGAAGCCCGCGCCGGACGAAGCGGCGCCGGGGAAGGCGCCCTCGACATCCGAACGCCGACCGAGGAAACAGGACGACGGTTCGTCCTGAGCTGGTCGCGACGATGGACCGGGTTCCGACGATGGACCCGGTCCATGAGACACGGTGCGGCGGTTTCATGGTGCGGGCCCAATGAGGCGGCGAAGCAACGGTGCCGCGTGGCGGGTGGCTGGCGGCGTACCGCTAAGGTCTCTTGCCGTGGCAGGCCGTCCGTTGCACGACATCGTGGAAGCAGGCTGGGCGAAGGCGCTCGAGCCGGTAGCCGGAGACATCACGGCACTGGGGCAGTTCCTCCGGGACGAGTTGGCCGCGGGGCGCCAGTACCTGCCGGCCGGCGAGAACGTCCTGCGGGCGTTCACCCAGCCGTTCGACCAGGTACGGGTGCTGATCGTGGGTCAGGATCCGTACCCGACTCCGGGGCATCCGATCGGCCTGTCGTTCGCGGTGGCCGCCGACGTACGGCCGCTGCCCGGGTCGTTGCGCAACATCTTCAAGGAGTTGCAGGACGATCTCGGGGTTCCGGCGCCCACCGATGGAGACCTCACGCCGTGGACGAAGCAGGGCGTGCTGCTGCTCAACCGGGTGCTCACCGTGCAGCCCCGCAAGTCAGGTGCCCACCAGGGCAAGGGCTGGGAACGGGTGACCGAACAGGCGGTACGTGCCCTGGCCGGACGTGGCACCCCGCTGGTGGCGATCCTGTGGGGGCGCCAGGCGCAGTCGCTGCGGCCGCTGCTGGACGGCGTGAGGTGCATCCAGTCGGTGCACCCGAGCCCGATGTCGGCCAGCGGTGGGTTCTTCGGATCCAAGCCGTTCAGCCAGGCGAACCGGCACCTCGCCGAGGCCGGCGCCGATCCGGTCGACTGGTCGCTTCCGTAGCGACGCGGCACGGGCCGTAACAAGGGTCACGCCGATCCGCGCGCCAGCCTCCGGTGAGCTACCGTCTGGGCAGTCGTAGCGCAGCGAAGCCGGTGTGATTCCGGCGCTGTCCCGCAACTGTGAGCCCCTTTCCTGGGGCGAGCCAGGTCGCCTGCGGTACGACGAGCGATACGCGCTTGCGAGGAACGGGCGCCTCGTACGACATCTCCTGTCGGGCGAAGCAACCCACCCTCGACCTGACAGGAGGACCCATGAAACGTAGAAGTCTCGCCCTTGCGGCAGTGTTCGCCGGGGCACTCGCGCTCGCCGGATGTGGTGGCGAGCAACCTCAAGCCAAGGAACCGCAGTCGGGAGGCGGCGCGTTCCCGGTAACTGTGGACGCTCCGGCGGGCAAGGTGACGCTCGACAAGCGGCCCACGAAGATCGTGTCGCTCTCGCCCACCGCCACCGAGATGTTGTTCGCGATCGGCGCCGGCAAGCAGGTCACCGCCGTGGACGAGCTGTCCAACTATCCGGAGAAGGCGCCGCGTACGAAACTGTCCGGCTTCAAGCCGAACGCGGACGCGATCGCCGGGTACGAACCTGATCTGGTGGTGCTGAGCTTCGACACCAACAAGGTGGCCGCCGGTCTGAAGAAACTGAAGATCCCGGTGTACCTGGCCCCGGCGGCGACCACGCTGCAGGACACGTACTCCCAGTTCGCGGATCTCGGGACGCTGACCGGGCACTCGCTGGAGGCGACCGACGTCGCCAAGCGGATGCAGTCCGACATCGACAAACTCACCCGCGACCTGCCGAAACGCAAGCAGCCGCTGACGTACTACTACGAGCTGGACCCACAGCTGCACTCGGTGACCTCGAAGACGTTCATCGGGTCGGTGCTCGAACTGGTCGGGTTGAAGAACATCGCCGACGCCGCCGATAAGGACGGCTCGGGCTATCCGAAGCTGTCCGCCGAGAAGGTCATCGACGCCAATCCCGACCTGGTGTTCCTGGCCGACACGAAGTGCTGCGGCCAGACGCCGGAGAAGGTCGCGAAGCGGCCCGGTTGGAACAAGCTCTCGGCGGTCAAGGACGGCCAGGTGTTCGGATTGGACGACGACATCGCCTCCCGGTGGGGCCCCCGGGTGGTGGAGCTGGTCCGTGCCGCGACCGAGGCGGTCGGCAAGGTCCCGGCGTGAACCGGTGTCGCAGTCTCGGCGCGCCCCGTGTCGACCTCAGTGCGGCGCGGCCCGGGTTCGCGTGACCCGGTGTCCCGGTGAGTACTGACACCACCACCCCGGCGACTACCGTGCGGTCCGGCGACGGGCCAGCGGGTCAGCCGACCCGGTTGCGGGTCGGCTGGCTCGCGGGCGGTCTGCTCGCCGTCGGTGTCGCGCTGGTCGCCGGGGTCGCGGTCGGCCCGGTCACCCTGCCGCCCGGCCCGGTCGCCGTCGAGGTGGCGAACTGTGCCGCTGGCGGTCTCGGCCTGTCGGGCGCCGGGGGGCCGTTCGCCAGCGGTCTGGACGAACGGCAGGCGGCGATCGTCTGCGAGCTGCGGCTGCCGCGGGCAGTCCTCGCGTTGCTGGTCGGTGCCCTGCTGGCGGTCTCAGGCGGGTGCTACCAGGGGGTGTTCCGCAACCCGTTGGCTGACCCGTACCTGCTCGGGGTGGCGGCCGGCGCGGGCCTCGGAGCCACCGTCGCCGTGCTGCTGCGGCAGGCGATCCCGGCACAGACCCCGGTCGAGTTGCCGTTCTGGGCGTTCGCGGGTGCCCTGGGCGCGGTGGTGCTGACGTACGCGCTCGGCGCTACCGGGCACCGCTACCGGTCCCCCGCGACGTTGATCCTCGCCGGGGTCGCGGTGGCGAACTTCCTCACCGCGGTGCAGACGTACCTGATGCAGCGGGACGCCGACACGGTGCAGCAGGTGTACTCGTGGCTGCTCGGCCAGCTCGCGGTGTCGGGGTGGCACGACGTGTGGCTGCTGCTGCCGTACGCCGTGGTGACCATCGGGGTGGTGTTGACCCAGGGGCGCCGGCTGGACGTCCTCGGGGTCGGCGACGAGGAGGCCGCCAGCCTCGGGCTGCACCCGGCGGGCAGCCGGTACCTGCTACTCGCGGTGGCGTCACTGGGCGCCGCGGCCGCGGTGTCGGTGAGCGGGCTGATCGGTTTCGTGGGAATCATCGTGCCGCACCTGATCCGGCTCCTGGTCGGCCACAGCTACCGGGTGATCCTGCCGCTGTGCGTGCTGTTCGGAGGGGCGTTCCTGGCGGGGGCCGACCTGCTGGCGAGGATGCTGCTGGCCCCCGCAGAGGTGCCGATCGGGGTGGTCACCGCGTTCTTCGGGGCGCCGTTCTTCGTGATCGTGCTGCGTGCCGCCCGGCGGGTGCCGGTATGACGGGTGCCGGCACGACCAGCATGGTCGACGTGCGCGAACTGTCGGTACGCCTGGACGGGGTCACGGTGCTCGACGGGGTCGACCTGTCGGTGCCCACCGGCGCCTGGGTGACCGTGATCGGCCCCAACGGCGCCGGGAAATCGACCCTGTTGCGCGCCGTCGCCGGGTTGCTGCGTTTCGTGGTACGTGGCGGCACCGGGATCGCATCAGGGTCCGTCGAGCTGGCAGGTGTGGCGGTGCGGTCGATGTCGCGGCGGCGGATGGCCCGGCAGGTGGCGCTGGTACCGCAGTCGCCGGTGGTGCCGGCCGGGATGGCGGTGCTGGACTACGTACTGCTGGGGCGTACGCCGTACCTGCCGGTGCTGGGTCGGGAGGGTTCCCACGACCTGGACGTGGTGGCCGGGGTGATACGGCAGCTCGACCTGGACGGATTCGCCGACCGGCCATTGGTGACGTTGTCGGGCGGCGAACGTCAACGGGCTTTCCTGGCGCGTGCGCTCGCCCAGGGGCCCACTGTGCTGCTGCTTGACGAACCGACCAGCGCGCTCGACATCGGTCACCAGCAGGAGGTGCTGGAACTCGTCGACGAACTGCGGCGACGGGAGGGGCTCACCGTGTTGAGCACGATGCACGACCTGGTGATCGCGGGTGAGTACGCCGACCGGATGGTGCTGCTGGACAACGGCGCGGTCGTGGCCTCGGGGACGCCGGCCGACGTGTTGACCACCGAACATCTGGCGCGTCACTACGGAGCCCAGGTGCGGGTGGTCGATCTCGGCTCGGGTCCGCTCGTCGTCCCGGTACGCCGCCGCCCGGATCCGACCTCGGGCTGACCCGCGCCGCGACAAGTGCTGTCCGGGTGACCGCAGTGACCAAGATCCGCGCTGGTAATCGAAAACCAGCGGTCTCCAGCCGGTGGGAAACCGCTTGTTTTCGATAACCAGCGCGGATCTTGGGCCGCGGTTAACGTGCGGGGTCGCCGGCGCGGGTGTGTACCAGGGCTTCGATGCCGTCGAGGATCCGGTGCAGCCCGAACCGGAAGTTGTGTTCGGGGATGCTGGGGGCCTGGTACGCCTCTCCGGCGGCGGCACCGACCCGCGCGGCGACCGGGTAGCGCTGCGCGTCGTACGCCTTCTCCAGCAGCGGCGCGTACGCCTCCCACCACGCGTCGTCGGTGATCCCGCTGCGGCTTTGGATCTCGGCGGCCTCCACCGAGGCCCGGGCGGCACCCTGCACGTACCCGGTGACCAGGCTGATCACCTGGTCCATCTCGACGTCGGACAGGCCGATCCCGTCGACGGCGCGAAGCTCGGCGTCGTACTTGGCGATCAGGTTCGGGCCGAGCACCGGCCGGTGTGTCGACACCTGCAGCAGCCAGGGGTGGCGGTGGTAGAGCGCCCAGTTCTGGTGGGCGACGGTGGTCAGTCGTTCCCGCCACCCGCCGCCCTCGTTCTCCGGCGGCGTGGCCTCGCCCAGCACCGTGTCCACCATCAGGTCGACCAGCTCGGCCTTGGTCGGCACGTACGTGTAGAGCGACATCGGCGCGACCGGAAGCTCGTCGGCGAGCCGGCGCATCGACAGTGCCGCCAGACCCTCGGCATCGGCCACCTGGATCGCCGCGGCGGTGATCTGATCGACGGTCAGCTTCGGTTTCGGGCCCCGTCGCGGCCGGGTGGTCGATGCCAGCGTGCTGGCGGCCGGCGTGTTCCGCCACAGCAGTTCCATGCTGCGGTGCGGGTCCCCGGTGCCGCTGAATTCGGCTTCGCTTCGGGTCATCGGCGTACATCGTACGGGGTTGTGCTACGGTATTTATTCCGTACGGCGTACTGAGTTAGCGGTACAGGCGGGTTCGCCAACACGTTCGTCTCACCTTCGACGATGCCCGGCTGGCTGGGCGCCGCGGGCGCCGTCGCGGAATGGAACCCGTTGTCGTCCACGGTGGCGGCGGCACGCGGCCTGTTCGGCAATCCTGGATGGCAGGGCGATTCCTGGATCGGGGAGCATGCGCTGGTGATGGCGGTGGCGTGGCCGTTGCTGATCGTGGCGGTGTTCGTCCCGCTCGCGGTACGCCGGTATCGCCGACTCAGCCGGTGACCACGAAACCTCACCAGCGAGCCCGCCAGGCCCTGGCAGCGGGACCCGGACCTGACAGCGGGGCCCGAGCGGAAGGCCTACGGAAGGAGCAGTCCATCACCACGGAACTGACCGCGCATGTCACCGAGCTCCCGGACGCGTACCCGGTGGTGTTTCAGACGGGTGACCCGCCGCGTACCGGGCGGATGGTGTTCTGGGATGTCGCTGGCGGCGAGTCGCTGACCGTCCTGGCCCGCGACGGGGAGGCGATCGTGCGGCGTACGGCGCCGGCGCGTGGGCTGCCGCTCGCCGACGTACTCCCGGCGCTGGTCTCGATGCCCCAGGACCACCCGGCGCACCCGGCGGTACGGTTCTGGGCCGCCGCCTGCCGGGTCGCCCTCCACATGGTGGCCAGGGGGCGGATCCTGCCCGGAATCTCACCGGACGGGTACGACGCCTGGCGGGCCGGTCCCCTGGAATCCGACGACGCGGTACGGCTGCGGGCGTTGGCGGACGCGATGCCGCCCGAGGCCAGGGCGGTGCCGCTGCCCGGCACCGATCTGCTGCCCGACGCGGCAACCCTGGTACGGGCGTTCTGCGACGCGGTCGCCGACGTGCTGCCGCGGACCCCGGCCGC
>JBOGDK010000295.1:0-6188 GCA_050701795.1 Micromonosporaceae bacterium | reverse complement strand
CCGTAGAGCAGTTCCCCCTTGCCGAGTTGGGTCATCCGGGAGCCGGTGTCCTCCAGACCCAGCACCAGAGATCCCTTCAGCATCCCCTTACCGCGGGCTATCTCCGTGTCGCTGAGCCCACCATCGGCCACCCGGGCCAACTCGTCGCGCACCAGGGACAACACCTCGTCGGTCTTACCGGGCGCGCAACCGGCGTACACCCCGAAGACCCCGGCGTCAGCGTACTGGCTGGTGTACGAGTAGACCGCGTACGCCAGGCCCCGCTTTTCCCGGATCTCCTGGAACAACCGGCTCGACATCCCGCCGCCCAGTGCGTTGTTGAGCACCCCGAGCGCGAACCTCCGCTCGTCCAGCCTGGCCGGTGCCGGGCAGCCGAGCAGGACGTTCCCCTGTTCGATCTCCTTGTTCAGGATCCGTACGTCCTGCCGGGTGGACACCGGCGCCGCCGCCGCCCGCAGCCCGTACGGCACCGCTGGTTGGCTGAACCGCTCGCTGCCCGCGAACGCCTCCTGCACCGCCGCGACCACCGCGTCGTGCTCCAGATTGCCGGCGGCGGTCACCACCAGGCGGGGCGCTACATACTGCCGGTGGTAGAAGTCGAGCACCTGGTCCCGGGTCATCGCCGAGATGCTGTCGACCGTGCCCGAGATCGGCCGGCCCAGCGGGTGCTCTCCGAACATCGCGCCGTAGAGCAGGTCGTGGGCAAGATCGGCGGGCTCGTCGTCGTGCATCGCGATCTCTTCCAGGATCACGCCACGTTCGGTCTCCACGTCGGCACCGTCGAGTGTCGAGTGCGCGATCATGTCGCAGACCACGTCGATGGCCAGCGGCAGGTCCTCGTCCAACACCCGCGCGTAGTAGCAGGTGTACTCCCGCGCGGTGAAGGCGTTGGTCTCGCCGCCGACAGCCTCCAGCTCAGCGGAGATGTCCAGCGCGGTACGCCGCGCCGTCCCCTTGAACAGCAGGTGCTCCAGGAAGTGCGACACCCCGGCGAGCTCGGTGGTCTCGTCCCGGGATCCGATACCGACCCAGATCCCGAACGACACGCTCCGCATCGCGCCGATCGACTCGGTGAGCACCCGCAGCCCGTTGGGCAGCACGGTACGTCGTACCGTGCCCTTGAGCGGATCCGACGGCAACGTACGGGTCTGGGCCCGCCCCGCGCCGGAGCGCGTAGCGGACCCAGAGCCCAATTCAGCTGATTCCACAGCCGTCACGCGGTCAGCGACGGCGCCGGCGACGCCGGTGGTGATCTCCATCAGGGTCCGACTCGGAGTCCGAGCCGCCCTCCGAGCCGCCCTCCGCGGCGACCGGAGCGCCCTCGGAACCCTCTCCGGATTCGGAGGTACGCCGTTCGCCGCCGGACTGCTCCCCCGACGGCCGGTCGCCATCGGATCGCCGCTCCGGACGACCGCCACCATCGGCGGGCGCGGCGCCCGCCTTGTCCAGGTAGATCTTGCCGCGCTGGTCGATGTCGGCGATCTGGACCTCAAGCTTGTCGCCGACATTGAGGTGGTCCTCGACCTTGTCGACCCGCTTGCCGTCACCGATCTTCGAAATGTGCAGCAGACCGTCCCGACCCGGCACCAGTGAGATGAACGCGCCGAACGCGGTCGTCTTCACCACCGTGCCGAGGAACCGGTCGCCGACCTTCGGCATCTGCGGGTTGGCGATCGCGTTGACCCGCTCGACGGCGGCCTCCGCGGACGGGCCGTCGGTCGAGCCGATGTAGATCGTGCCGTCGTCCTCGATGGTGATGTCGGCACCGGTTTCGTCCTGGATCGAATTGATCATCTGGCCCTTCGGCCCGATCACCGCACCGATCTTGTCCACCGGAATCTTGATCGACAGCACCCGCGGCGCGTACGGGGACATCTCGGCGGTGCCCTCGATGGCCTCCGTCATCACGCCCAGGATCGCCAGCCGGGCCTCCCTGGCCTGCTGCAACGCGGCGGCCAGGACGTCGGAGGGGATCCCGTCGAGCTTGGTGTCCAGCTGCAGCGCGGTGACGAACTCACGGGTGCCGGCGACCTTGAAGTCCATGTCGCCGTACGCGTCCTCGACGCCCAGGATGTCCGTCAACGTCACATACGACGTCTTACCGTCCACCTCGTCGGATATCAGGCCCATCGCGATGCCCGCGACCGGGGCGACCAGCGGCACACCGGCGGTCAGCAGGCTCATGGTGCTGGCGCACACCGAGCCCATCGACGTCGAACCGTTGGAGCCAACCGCCTCCGAAACCTGGCGGATCGCGTACGGGAATTCCTCCCGCTTCGGCAGCACCGGCAGCAGGGCACGCTCAGCGAGCGCACCGTGCCCGATCTCGCGCCGCTTCGGCGAGCCGACCCGGCCGGTCTCCCCGGTGGAGTACGGCGGGAAGTTGTAGTTGTGCATGTACCGCTTGGACTTCTGCGGAGACAGCGTGTCCAGCGACTGCTCCAACCGCAGCATGTTCAGCGTGGTGACCCCGAGGATCTGGGTCTCGCCGCGCTCGAACAGGGCCGAACCGTGCACCCGCGGGAGTACGTCCACCTCGGCGGACAGCGGCCGGATGTCGCGAGGACCACGACCGTCGATCCGCACCTGGGCCCGCAGCACCTGCTGGCGTACCAGCTTCTTGGTCAGGGATCGGATCGCGGCGCTGATCTCCTTGTCGCGTTCTTCGAAGTCAGCCGCGAGCCGCTCCTTGACAGCGGCCTTGATCTCGTCGAGCCGGTTCTCCCGCTGCTGCTTGTCACCGATCTTCAGCGCCTCGGACAGGTCGGCGGTGGCGGCGCTCTCGACAGCGGCGTACACGTCGTCTTCGTACTCGACGAACACCGGGAACTCGACGGTCTCCTTACCGGCCACCGCCACCAGCTCGGACTGTGCCTTGCAGAGCGCGGCGATCGCGGGCTTCGCGGCTTCCAGGCCGCTGGCGACCACGTCCTCGGTAGGCGCCGTGGCACCGGCGCCGAGCAGGCCCACCACGTTCTCGGTGGCCTCCGCCTCGACCATCATGATCGCGACATCGCCGTCGTCCAGCAGCCGGCCGGCGACCACGATGTCGAACGTCGCCCGCTCCAGCTCCGCGTGGGTCGGGAACGCGATCCACTGGCCGTCGATGTGGGCCATCCTGGTCGCGCCGACCGGCCCCGAGAACGGCAGCCCGGCGAGCGTGGTGGACAGTGACGCGGCGTTGATCGCCACCACGTCGTACGGGTGGTCAGGGTCGAGGGCGAGCACCGTCTCGACGACCTGTACCTCGTTGCGCAGCCCCTTGACGAAGCTGGGCCGCAGTGGCCGGTCGATCAGCCGGCAGGTGAGTACGGCCTCTTCGCTGGGCCGGCCTTCGCGGCGGAAGAACGACCCGGGGATCCGGCCGGCGGCGTACATCCGCTCCTCGACGTCGACCGTGAGCGGGAAGAAGTCCAGGAATTCCTTGGGCTGCTTGCTCGCGGTGGTCGCGGAGAGGACCACGGTGTCGCCCAGTCGGGCCACCGCGCTGCCGGCCGCCTGCCGGGCAAGCCTGCCGGTGGACAGCTCGATCTCGCGGGTGCCGAAGCTGCCGTTGTCGATCACGGCGCGTGCGGTGTGTTCACCCAGTGGTGTGTTCGTGGATCTGGTCATGGTACGGATGTGCTCCTTCGAATTCCGTGGTCGGCGAATCGCCGATCCAACTCCGGCCCTGCCGGGGACGAACGGGGAGCTGCTCCGCGCCGGTCTTCGATCGAAGTCCCCGGGGCTGTCTGTGTGCCCGGAAACCACTACCGAGGACCGGTGCGCGCCTGGCTCCCTTAACAGGAGTCGTCACCCTTGCCGGCCGAAAATCAAACCTCCTCCCCAGACCTTAGTTCCAGGGAGGAGGTTTCTGACTCAACGCCGCAGGCCCAGCTTCTCGATCAGGGCCCGGTAGCGGTTGATGTCCTTCTTGACGAGGTACCCCAGGAGCCGCCTGCGCCGACCTACCAGCAACAGCAGACCGCGCCGGCTGTGGTGGTCGTGTTTGTGCTGCTTGAGATGCTCGGTCAGCTCCTTGATCCGGTGCGTGAGCACCGCGACCTGAACCTCGGGGGAGCCGGTGTCGCCACTCACGGTGGCGTGCTCGGCCATGATCTTCTGTTTGGTGGCTGCGTCGAGCGCCATGTTCTCCCTTTGCTACACCGTGCGCCTGTCAGATCGCGGCCGTCGGCCGCGGAGCCGTCCCGCGCCCACGGCGCCGTGCAGGCATGCGAGACCACGCCGGTTGCTCGGCGTACGGGCAAGGCTACCAGTCAGCCATCGGTCATCACGGTCCGGGTGTCGGCGATGTCACGCTCGATCTGTGCCACGAGCAGGTCCACGGTGTCGTACGTGCGCATGTCACGCAGCCGCGCGATGAAATCCAGCGACACCGGTTCGCCGTACAGGTCCTCGTGGAAGTCGAGCACGTGTGCTTCCACCCGCCGATCCTGACCGGCGAAGGTGGGATTGGTGCCGATGCTGACCGCCGCCGGGAGCCGGTCACCGGCCTTGTCGCGTACCAGCCAGGCGGCGTACACCCCATCGGCCGGCACCGCCGCGTACGGCCGGGCCAGCACGTTCGCCGTCGGGTAGCCGAGCAGACGGCCCCGGCGGTCACCGCGTACCACCACGCCGTCGAGCCGGTGGGGACGCCCCAACGCCGCAGCCGCGGCACTCACGTCGCCCGCCCCGACGCAGGCGCGGATGTACGTGGAGCTGAAGACGGTCTCGCCGTCGCCCTCGCCGCTCACCAACGGAGCACCCTCGACCGCGAACCCGAAGCTGCGACCCAACCGGGTCAGCAACGCCACGTCCCCCGCGGCCTTGTGCCCGAATCGGAAGTTCTCCCCCACCACGACCAGCGCGGCGTGCAGGTTCTCCACCAGGACGTCGTGCACGAAGCCTTCCGGAGACAGCCGGCTGAACTCCTGCGTGAACGGCAGTACGCAGAGCACGTCCACACCGAGACGTTCGATCAGCTCGGCCTTGCGGGACGGCTCGGTGAGCACCGGAGGGTGGCTGCCCGGACGTACCACCTCGGCGGGATGCGGGTCGAACGTCACCACCACCGACCGCAGCCCACGCTCCTTCGCGCGCTTCACCGCGTGACCGATCACCTGCTGGTGGCCCCGGTGTACGCCATCGAAAACCCCGATGGTGACCACCGAACGTCCCCAACCGCTCGGCGCACTGTCCACGCCACGCCAACGCTGCACGTCACCCTCCCCTGGTACGAGGCCCGTCACCGGTCTAACCCTCGCACCCGGCGATCAGTCACGGTTGGCCGGTGCGAGCACCGCCTCGGGACGAGCCAGGCCGCCCCGCTCCCGTACCACCGCGAGAACTCTGCCCTCAGGGCCGAAAACGGCGTATACGCCCGGTATTTCGGCTGCCTGGAGCGGGTTGCCGTGGCGGAGCCTCACCGCTTCTTCGTGGTCGACGTCACGCCGCTGGAAGAGCATCCCGGCGGCCTGGTCGAGGTCGAGTCGCACCGCGTCCCCACTTTGTTCCAGGTCCTCGAGCGACTCGGCGCCATCGATGGAGAACCGCCCCACCCTGGTGCGCCGCAACGCCGTCAGGTGACCACCCACCCCCAGGGCGGTGCCCAGATCGCGGGCCAGCGCCCGGACGTAGGTGCCGGACGAACACGCCACCTCGACGTGACAGTCCAGCAGCTCCGGGCCCGGCCGGTCGGTCGTCACCAGCTCCAACCGGGACACCGTCACCTGGCGCGGCTTCAACGCCACCTGTTCGCCCGCGCGTACCCGGGCGTACGAGCGCTTCCCGTCGACCTTGATCGCGCTCACCGCACTGGGCACCTGGGAGATCTCGCCGGTGAGGTCGCTCAGACGGTCCCGTACCGCCTGCTCGGTGACTCCGCTGGCGTCCGCGCTGGTCACCACGTCACCCTCGGCGTCATCGGTCACCGTCGCCTGACCCAGCCGGATCGTCGCGGTGTACGCCTTGTCGCTGCCACTGACGTAGCTCAGCAGCCGGGTGGCGGGGCCGACGGCGATCACCAGTACGCCGGTGGCCATCGGATCCAGCGTCCCGCCGTGGCCCACCCGCCGGGTCCCGGCGATCCGCCGTACCCGGGCCACCACGTCGTGCGAGGTGATCCCGGGCGGCTTGTCCACGATGGTCAACCCACTCGTACCCACGTGGATCAGCTTGTCAGACCGGATGGTGATCACCGCATCCGG
>JBOGDK010000294.1:0-6207 GCA_050701795.1 Micromonosporaceae bacterium | reverse complement strand
GGCACCGGATTCGAGAGCTACCGGTACACCAGCACCAGTTCGACCACGCAGGCGATGCACACCACGTTGCACGCCAACGTGCTCTCGGCGATGCGCTCGGTCGCCCCGGTGACCGACCGCGGCAAGAAGACCGCCAACTTCCACGTACTGCGTGAGACCGCCATGTCCGCGATTCTGACCGAGAACCTGTTCATCGACCGGGCCGCCGACGCCGCGCTGCTCAAGCGCGCCGACTTCATCACCGCGGTCGCACGGGGTCACGCCAACGGCATCGCCGCCCACCTGGGACTGCAACGCAAGGCCGCGTAGCCGCGATCTTGAAATCCTGGTGTCCGATTCGGACACCAGGATTTCAAGATCAGCGGGAAGTCAGGACACCACGGGGAGGTAGACCTCGCCGCCGGACTTGAGGAACTCCTCGGATTTGTCCTTCATGCCTTGTTCCGCGTACGACTTCAGGTCCTGGCTGATCTTCATCGAGCAGAACTTCGGGCCGCACATCGAGCAGAAGTGGGCCGTCTTCGCCGGCTCCGCGGGCAGGGTCTCGTCGTGGTACGCCCGCGCCGTGTCCGGGTCCAGCGACAGGTTGAACTGGTCCTCCCAGCGGAACTCGAACCGGGCCTTGGACAGCGCGTCGTCCCAGTCCTGCGCGGTCGGGTGACCCTTCGCCAGGTCGGCGGCGTGCGCCGCGATCTTGTACGCGATCACACCCGCCTTCACGTCGTCCCGGTTCGGCAGGCCCAGGTGCTCCTTGGGAGTGACGTAGCAGAGCATCGCGGTGCCGTACCAGCCGATCATCGCGGCGCCGATCGCGGAGGTGATGTGGTCGTACCCGGGGGCGATGTCGGTGGTCAGCGGGCCGAGAGTGTAGAACGGCGCGTTGTCGCACCACTCCTTCTGCAGCTCCATGTTCTTCTTGATCTTGTGCATCGGTACGTGTCCGGGGCCCTCGTTCATCACCTGGACGTCGTACTCCCACGCGATCTTGGTCAGCTCGCCCTGGGTCTTCAGCTCGGCGAGTTGCGGCTCGTCGTTGGCGTCGGCGATCGAGCCGGGGCGCAGCCCGTCACCGAGCGAGAACGCGATGTCGTACGCCGCGAAGATCTCGCACAGCTCCCGGAAGTTGGTGTAGAGGAAGCTCTCCTCGTGGTGCGCCAGGCACCAGGCGGCCATGATCGAACCGCCCCGGGAGACGATGCCGGTCACCCGGGGCACCGTGGTCGGGATGTACCGCAGCAGTACGCCCGCGTGCACCGTCATGTAGTCCACGCCCTGCTCGGCCTGCTCGATCACGGTTTCCTTGAAGATGTCCCAGGTGAGTTTCACCGGGTCACCGTTGACCTTTTCGAGGGCCTGGTAGATCGGTACGGTCCCGATCGGCACCGGCGCGTTGCGCATGATGCCTTCCCGGGTGGCGTGGATGTGCTTGCCGGTGGACAGGTCCATCACGGTGTCGGCGCCCCACTTGCAGGCCCAGGTGAGCTTGTCCACCTCCTCGGCGATCGAGGACGACACCGCCGACGTGCCGATGTTCGCGTTGATCTTCACCAGGAAGCGTTCGCCGATCAGCATCGGTTCGCTCTCGGCGTGATTGATGTTGTTCGGCAGGATCGCCCGTCCGGCGGCGATCTCCTCGCGTACCACCTCCGGGTCCAGACCCTCGCGAAGCGCGGCGAACTCCATCTCCGGGGTGACGGTCCCCTGCCGCGCGTAGTGCATCTGGGTCGGCCGCTTCCCGGACTTGGCCCGCAGCACCCGGCGCCCCTCGTTGGCGGGGCCGACCGCGTCCACCTCCTCCACGTCACCGCGCTCGTGGATCCAGTGCGCTCTCAGTTGCGGCAGCCCGACCTCGGGGTCGGCGCCGGGGCCGGACGTGTCGTACAGCCGTACCGGCGGGTCGTCGTTGGTCAGGTCGACCTCGGCGAACGGCACCTGGATGTCGGGGCGTGAGCCGGTGACGTACGCCTTGCGTCGGTTCGCGGCCAGGGTCATCGAGCCTCCAGTGTCGGTGTCAGTGCTGCCAAAAGAAGTGGTTGAGCGGTCCGTGCCCACCACCGAGGCGCCATCCAGCGCCGCCGGCGAGCGCCGTGGTCACGTACTCCTTGGCCTGTCGCAGGGCGGCGGGCAGGTCCAGCCCGGCGGCCAGCCCCGCCGCGATCGCGGACGCGAACGTACATCCGGTGCCGTGGTTGTTACCGGTGTCGATCCACGGCGCACGCAGGTAGCTGATCTCGCCGTCCCGCCACACCACGTCCACGGACTCGGGGCGGCCTTCGGCGTCCACCTCGCCTTCCAGGTGGCCGCCCTTGACCACCACGGCCCCGGCGCCGGTGCCCGCCAGATCCTCGGCGGCCCGCGCCATGTCGTCCACAGTGGACAAGTCGCGGCCGAGCAGCAGCGATGCCTCCCGCAGGTTCGGGGTGATCACCGCCGCATGCGCGAACAGCTTCGGGTACGCCTCCGCCACCCCACCCAGCGACAGTGCGTCCCCGCTGGCCGCCACCAGCACCGGGTCCACCACCAGGTTCGGCAGCTCACCCGCGGCGGCGCGTTCAGTCACCGAGGCGACGATCTCGGTGCTCGCGAGCATCCCGGTCTTCACGGCGCGTACCGGCAGGTCATCGAGCACCGCGCCGACCTGTTCGTCCACGAACCCGGACGCCAGTGCGACGAAGCCCACCACCCCACGGGTGTTCTGCGCGGTGACCGCGGAGATCGCACTGGTCCCGAACACCCCCAGGGCCGCGAACGTCTTCAGGTCGGCCTGGATCCCGGCGCCGCCGCCCGAATCGGAGCCGGCAATCGTCAGTGCCACCGGCGGTGTACTCATGCCGGCACCTCCCTTGTGATCTCGGCAAGGATTCCCGCCACCACGGCAGCCGGGTCTTCGGCGCGCATCACGTCACCCATCACGGCAACACCGGCCGCGCCGGCGCCCCGGCAGCTCGCGGCGTTGCCGCGGGTCACGCCTCCCAGCGCGTAGCACTTCACGGGGGTACGCGCGCAGAGTGCTCTGAGCCCGTCGAGCCCGAGCGGCGGGCCGTACCCGGGTTTGGAAGCGGTGGCGAACACCGGGGACACTGTCACGTAGTCCACATCGGACGCCGCGTCGACCTCGGCGGCGTCGTGGCACGAGCGGCCTACGACCGGCGCGTTCCGTGGCGGGTCGGAGGCGGCCAGGTGCACCCCCCGCGCCGGGCCGGCGGACCGGGACGCGCTGATCAAGAGGCCACCCACCGGCGCCAGCAGCTGCCACAACCGGTCCGCGAGCGCCTCCCGCTCCACGTCCGGCAGATCTTTCTCCCGCAGTACGACACCGCGCGCACCGCCGTCGACCGCCCGCGCCACGACCTCGGGCAACGGGTGATGCGCCTGGTGCCGGTCTGTCAGCACCAGAAGCGGCGGCAGCTCGATCACCACTGCGCCATGCCTTCGAACGGGCTGGACGCCTCGGCGTACAGCCGGCGCGGGATCCGCCCCGCCCGGTACGCCAGCCGTCCCGCCTCGACGGCGTACCGCATCGCGGTCGCCATCCGTTCCGGGTGCTCCGCCCGGGTCACCGCCGACGCGATCAGCACGCCGTCGCACCCCAGCTCCATCGCCAGCGCGGCGTCCGACGCGGTACCGATCCCGGCGTCCAGGATCACCGGCACACTCACCCCGTCCCGGATCAACCTGATGTTGTACGGATTGCGGATCCCCATCCCCGACCCGATCGGGGACCCCAGCGGCATCACCGCGGCACACCCCACGTCGGCCAGCCGGCGCGCCAGGATCGGATCGTCCGTGGTGTACGGCAGCACCGTGAAGCCATCGTTCACCAGGTGCTCCGCGGCGGTGACCAGCTCGACCGGGTCGGGGAGCAGAGTGTCCTCGTCCCCGATCACCTCGAGCTTGATCCACTCCGTGTCGAAAGCCTCCCGCGCCAGATGCGCCGTCTTCACCGCTTCAGTAGCGGTGAAGCAGCCCGCGGTGTTCGGGAGCAGACGTACCCCGCAGCGGGTGACCACATCGAGCAACGACCCGGGGGCATCGGGATCCACCCGGCGCAGCGCGACCGTCACCAGTTCGGTGCCCGACGCCCGGATCGCCTCCTCCAGAGCGAGATGACTTGACGCGCCTCCGGTGCCGAGGATCAACCGCGACCCGAGTGTGGTCTCGCCGAGCCGGAACTGGTCCGCATCGTCACTCATGGCTCAGCCTCCCTGGTTGGCGGTGAGCACTTCGAGGTCGTCGCCGTCGCTCAGGCGGGTACGGGACCACTCGGTACGCGGCACCACCTCACCGTTGAGCGCCACCGCCACGCCACGCGCGGCGGTGGTGAGCGACGACACCGCATCGGCGACGTTCGTACCGTCCGTCACCACCTGACTAGCGCCGTTGAGCCGCACGTTCACCGTGCCCAACTGTTCGGCTCCCCGCTCGCTCCGCGCCTCACTCGCTTCGCTCCCTACGATGCTCACTCCCTGTCGCCTCACCGCGCCTGACTGTTCGGCTCCCCGCTCGCTCCGCGCCTCACTCGCTTCGCTCCCTACGATGCTCACTCCCTGTCGCCTCACCGCGCCTCCTCCTCGCTGCCTGTCTGACCGGGTGTCGCGGGCGGCCCGGCGAACCGGCGTGGGTCGAACGGCTTCATCTGCTCCGGCACCACGCCGCTGTCCAGGTACTCCGTCACCAGGTCGACCGTGACCGGGGTGAGCAGGATGCCGTTGCGGTAGTGCCCGGTCGCGGCGACCATCCGCGCGTCGTCGGTCGGACCGAGCAGTGGTGCGTTGTCCGGCGTACCGGGACGCAGTCCCGCCCCGGTCTCGGTCAGCTCGTACTCAGCGACCTCGGGAAGTACGTCGATGGCGGCCCGCAGCAGCTCGTACACCCCGCCCGCGGTCGCCGTGGTGTCGACGCGCTCCTCCGACGTCGCGCCGATGACCAGTTCGCCGTTGGTACGCGGCACCAGGTACACCGAACGGCTGGCGGCCAACGCCCGTACGTTCACCCCGAATCCCGGGTCGGAGCCCGGAGCGCGTAGCCGCAGCACCTGTCCTTTGACTCCGCGTACCGGGAGGTCCGCCAGCCGGGCCGACGATGACCCGGCGGCGAGCACCACCCGTCCGGCATCCAGGTCGTCGAGCCGGGTCACCGGGCTGGTCTCGAACCGCACCCCCGCCTGGGTGGCCGCCCGTAGCAACGCCCGGGTGAGACGGCGCGGGTCCACCTGGTGGTCGCCCGCGGCGTACATGCCGCCCCGGATCCGGGGCGAGAGCAACGGCACCCGGGCGCGGCAGTCCCGGGCCCGCAGTGGCTCCGCGGGCAGCCCCAGCGAGAGGTAGAACCGGTGCAGCCGTTCGATCGCTCGCAGATCGTCCTCGGTGTACCCGACCAGCAGCGTGCCGTCCGTGCGGTACCCGAGTTCGCCGTACGCGCCCAGCTCAGCGGCGAACGCCGGCCAGCGCTCCGCGGAGGCGAGACCGAGCCGCAGCAGTGGTTCCTCACCGAAGTGCGCCTCGGTGACCGGGGCCAACATGCCGGCGGCCACGCCGGAGGCACCCGCGCCGGGTTCCGGGTCGAAAACGGTGACCCGCATCCCGCGCTGGGCACACCGCCACGCGACACCCAGCCCGATCACCCCGCCGCCGACCACGGCCAGGTCGGGCACGCCGGCCCGTCCCGGGCTCACGGCCGTACCCCGAGCGCGGAGAAGAAGGCGCTTGCCGCCGCGTACGGGTCAGCCGCGTCATTGATCGCCCCGATCACCGCGACCCCGTACGCCCCGGCGGCCCGCAGCGGCGCCACCCGGTCCACGGTGACCCCGCCGATCGCGATCACCGGTACGTCGACCGCCGCCGCGACCGCCGCAACCCCGTCCGGGCCGATCGGGTCCGGCAGGCCGTGCTTCGTCGGGGACACGTACGCCGGCCCCACCCCTAGGTAACTGGCGCCCGCCTGGACCGCCTGCTTCGCGGTCTCGGGTTCCCGCGCGGTGGCCCCGAGCACCGCGCCGCCGTCAAACACCGCGCCGCTGTCCAGCACGCCCCGGGCACTGGCGCCGCTGGAACGGCGGTTACTCGCCGCCTTGTCGCCGCGCACCGCCTTGTCGCCGCGCACCGCGTCGTTGTCACGCACCGGGTGGTTGTCGAGCACCCGGCGGGCGGCCGCCACCGGAAGGTCGTCAGCCCCGACATGACAGCCGTCCGCACTTACCGCCAGCGC
>JBOGDK010000293.1:0-6265 GCA_050701795.1 Micromonosporaceae bacterium | reverse complement strand
CGCTGAACAACTCGTCCGCTGTCGCGGCATCGTCCAATGTGACCTGCTTCAGGGTTCGGGTCGCGGGGTTCATCGTGGTGTCCCACAGCTCGTGGTAATTCATCTCGCCGAGACCCTTGTTGCGCTGGATGTCGTCCGGCTTGGCGTTCGGCTTCTGCTCCTGGCGGAGCCGGATCAGACCGTCACGTTCCTTGTCCGAGTACGCGTACTGGACGTCGTCGCCCTTCCGGTTCCACTTGATCTTGTACAGCGGCGGCTGGGCGAGGTAGACGTGGCCCATCTCCGCCAGCGGCCGCATGAACCGGAACAGCAACGTCAGCAGCAGCGTGTTGATGTGCTGACCGTCCACATCGGCGTCGGCCATCAGGACGATCTTGTGGTAGCGCAGCTTCTCGATGTCGAACTCGTCGTGGATCCCGGTGCCGAGTGCGGTCACCAGCGCCTGCACCTCGTTGTTGCGCAGCGCCTTGTCGATCCGGGCCTTCTCGACGTTGAGGATCTTGCCGCGGATCGGCAGGATCGCCTGGATCCGCGGGTCGCGTCCCTGCTTGGCGGAGCCGCCCGCGGAGTCACCCTCCACAATGAACAGCTCGCTCTCGCGTGGGTCGGTCGACTGGCAGTCGGCCAGCTTGCCCGGCATCGACCCCGACTCCAGCAGCGACTTGCGGCGGGCCAGTTTCCGGGCCTGCGCCGCGGCCTTACGGGCGTTCGCCGCCGCCGAGGCCTTGGTGATGACGATCTTCGCCTCGGCCGGGTTCCGCTCGAACCAGTCCGCCAGCCACTCGTTGCACACGGTCTGCACGAAGCTCTTCATCTCGGTGTTGCCGAGCTTGGTCTTGGTCTGGCCCTCGAACTGCGGGTTGGCCATCTTCACCGAGATGATCGCCGCGAGGCCTTCCCGGATGTCCTCTCCGGTGAGCCGGTCGTCGCCCTTGAGCAGCTTCCGGTCCTGGCCGTACCGGTTCACGGTGGTGGTCAACGCGGCGCGGAAGCCCTCCTCGTGGGTGCCGCCCTCGTGAGTGTTGATCGTGTTGGCGAAGGTGTAGACGCTCTCCCCGTACGACTCGTTCCACTGCATCGCGACTTCGACGGACATCCCCTCCGTCTCCGAGCCGAACTCGACCACCGACCTGTGCAGCGGGCTCTTCGTGGCGTTGAGGTGCCGTACGAAATCGGCGATCCCGCCCTTGTAGTGGTAGACGAGCTCCCGTGGCTCCGGGCCGCGTTCGCCGTTGCGCTCGTCCCGCAGCACGATCTCCAGGCCGCGGTTCAGGAACGCCATCTCCTGCAGCCGGCGGGAGATCGTCTCGGAGCTGAACTCGGTGGTCTCGAAGATTTCGTCGTCCGGCCAGAACGCCACGCTGCTGCCGGTGAGCCGGGTCTTCTCCTCCTTGCGCAGCGGACCGGGCTTGGAGTTCTGGTACGACTGCCGGTGGACGAACCCCCCCTGCCGGATCTCGATCTCCATCCGCGTGGACAACGCGTTCACCACGCTGACGCCCACCCCGTGCAGCCCACCCGAGACCGCGTACGCCTTGCCGTCGAACTTCCCGCCGGCGTGCAGCACGGTCAACGCCACCTCGACGCCAGGCTTCTTCAGCTTGGGGTGCAGGTCGACCGGGATGCCCCGGCCGTTGTCGACCACCCGGACCCCGCCGTCGTCCAGCAGGGTGACCACGATCCGGTCGCAGTAGCCGGCGAGCGCCTCGTCCACCGCGTTGTCCACCACCTCCTGAACCAGGTGATGCAGGCCACGTTCACCGGTGGAGCCGATGTACATACCGGGGCGCTTGCGTACCGCCTCGAGACCTTCCAAGACGGTGAGTGATGCAGCGGTGTACTGGTCCTTCTTCTTTGCAGCTGCCACGCTCGGTCACTTCTCCAGTCGGTGTCGGTACCGGGTCGTCGTCTGGGGGGAGGCGCCCCACACCGACCGCGAACAACGCTCGCGGCGCAAGGCACCTGTCGCAGGTGACGGGCCCAGGTCGTGGTCGGACCCCCAGGTCGTCAATCCTACTGGTCGGCTCCGTCACAATTGGGGCGCGGCACCCCCTGTCGTGCTCGTGGCGTAGCGAAACCCACGGGGGCTGGGGTCCCCCACGCGGGCGCACCCCACAACGGCTGTGCCGAAGAACGACCGATTAACCGTACGTGTCGCCTGGACCACGCCCGCGTACCCGTCGTGGACCATGCCTCCAGGACGGGGCAGCCGGGCCGTGCACCCGGATCCGGGTCACCACGTTCGGCCCGACTTCCGCGGCGATCTGGGTGAGCAGCTTCCGGGAGAGCATCCGCAGTTGCGTCGCCCACGCGGTGGACACCGCCTCCACCGTCAGCTCCCGGTCCTCCAGCTTCGTCGGGCGCGACTTCGCGGCGATCTCGGCGCCGACCACCCGTTCCCAGGCACCGAAGACCGCTCCCTCGGCAGCCGGCTGCCGCCAGCCCCGGTCCTTGATCAGTTTGGCCAGGAGCGCGCCGAACAGCTGCGGATCGCGGGGGTCCGGGCCCGGGCCGGTGTAGCCTCGCCGCCCGCGGCGCCGTTTCGGCTCGTCCCGCCATCTGCCGGATTCGGTGGTACGCCGCGCCCGGCCCTTCGCCTTCGCCGCGTCCAACATCGCGCGGGCAAGATCGGCACCGGTCAGACCGTCCTGGTCTGGTGGCGGACCCGGGTTCGGGTTCGATGGCCGGTCCGGGTTCGGTGAGCCGGGGGTACGTGGCGGATCATCGGACACGGTGCACCTCCCCGTACGCCACGTCGTACCGGGCGCCTTGCAACGCCTCCGGTACGTCGGCCGCCACCGCGCAGGTCACCAGAACCTGGCCAGCCCGGCCCACCAGCTCGGCGAGCCTGGTACGCCGGTCGACGTCCAGCTCGGCGAACACGTCATCGAGCACCAGGACCGGTTCGGCACCCTCGGCGCGCAGCATGTCGAAACTCGCCAACCGCAGCGCGAGCGCGTACGACCAGCATTCGCCGTGGCTGGCGTACCCCTTCGCGGGTAGCTCCCCGAGATGCAACGCAAGATCATCGCGGTGCGGCCCGACCAGTGTCGAACCGCGCGCCACCTCGTCGGTACGAGCCTTCGCCAGCGCCTCCAGCAGCCGGGCCGACAGCAACTCCTTGTCCGGGCTGAGCTGCTCCGCCTCGGTCGCCAACCCGCAGCGGTATTCGATCCTGGCCCTGCCGCTACCGTGCGCCACGGCGTCGTAGGACTTCTCGACATGAGGCGCCAGGGCTTCACACAGCTCCAGGCGTCCGGCGAGCAGCTCGGCACCGTGGCGGGCCAGGTGCGCGTCCCACACGTCCAGGGTGCGCAGATCCTCGCGTCCGCCGCCGGTCTTGCGGGCCAGGTACGCGGTACGCAACAGTGCGTTGCGCTGCTTGATCACCCGGTCGTAGTCGGCGCGTACGCCGGCGAACCGGGGGTAGCGCGCCACCAGTAGGTCATCGAGAAACCGCCGGCGTTCGGCGGGCTCACCGCGTACCAGAGAAAGATCTTCCGGGGCGAAGATGACCAGCTTCAGAGCGCCCAGGATCTCCCGCGGCCGGCTCACCGGGGACCGGTTCAACCGGGCCCGGTTGGCCTTGCCCGGAATGATCTCAAGCTCCACGGTCAGCTCGCGTCCGCTGTGGAGGATCAACGCCCTGGCCACCGCACGGGACGTGCCGGCGCGGACCAGTGGCGCGTCAGTGGCCACCCGGTGACTGGACAGGCTCGCCAGGTAGCCCAGCGCCTCCACCAGGTTCGTCTTGCCCTGCCCGTTGGGGCCGACCAGCACGCTCGGCCCAGCCTCGAAGTCGACCGCGACCGCGGGATAGCTGCGGAAGTCGGTCAGCTCCAGGCGACGTACGTGCACGTGACGAGGTTACTGCGACCTCACCATGTCACGGGGCCGGCTCCGCGACCCCGCGTACCTCGCTCGCCGCGATGGTCGATGCCTCATCGATTGCGGCAAGGAGCTCGGCCGCCTGCGTCACGATCACATGGGTCGGGGCGGAGAGCACGGTCGACACTTGTTGCCACGCCGCGCGAGCCGCGTCCAGCTGGCCAAGCGCGCGGTGCGCCCGGCCGATACAGACCAGTGACTCCGCCACGGTGGCCATGTCGTCGCGTTCCCGCGCGGCCTCGATCGCCCGTTCGCCACAGACGATCGCCGCGGCGTGCTGTCCGGCCCGCTCATGACCAAGCGCCATGGCGTACAGCGCCCAGCCTTGCCACAACCGGTTCCCGATCTCTTCGCAGAGGGTCAGCGCGTCCTTCCAGTACCGCAGTCCACGCTCGTGATCCCCGGAGTTGGAGTACGCCGCACCGAGGTTGTGCAGGCACTGGGCGAGCTGGATCCGGTTCCCGTCCGGCACCATGGCGACCGCCTCCTGGCAGTACCGGATCCCCCCGGCATGATCGCCGACCTTGGAGCTGTACCCACCCAGGATGCTCAGTATCGCGGCGATCTTCACGTGGTCGTCGAGCTCGCGGGCAGCTCCCAGTGCCCTCTGGTACTGCTTGATCCCGTCACGAAAGTGCTCTGCATTCACCAGCGCCCGGCCGAGGAGTGCTTCCATGTGGTAGCTCCCGAGCGGGTCGCCCAGCCGGCGAGCAGACTCAACCCCTCGGATCGCCACGGCGTGCATCTCCCGGTTGTCGCCACGCGCGTCCAGGTACGTGATGAGGCTCCGGGCGATTCGCCACGCGTACCCATCCAGGTGCCGGGACGCGGCGAGGTCGAACGCAGCGATCAGCGATGCACGTTCGCCCGATAACCAGGACGTGGCCCCGGTCGAGTCGGGGAAGGTCATCGGCGCGATGGCCAGTGCGTCGAGGTCCCCGATCGACAACGGCTCGCGCCGGCTGTCGGGGGCGAATCCGGCCTCGGCGTTGCCGGCGGTGTGCACGTACCAGGTGAGCATCCGTTCAAGGGCACGTTCGGCCTCGACGGAATGTTCGGCGGTGTGCTCGGCGGCGTACGCGCGCAACAGGTCGTGCATCTGGTACCGGCCGGGGTGGCGTTGTTCGACCAGATGCACGGCGGTCAAGGCCGCCAGCCAGCGGCGGGCCTGCGGCTCGGTGGCTCCGAACAGCGCCGCGGCTGGTGGCAGGCTGACATCTGGGCCTGGGTACAAGGCGATCAGACGGAAGGCCCGGGCCAGCTCAGGCTCGAGCGCCTGGTACGACCACGAGAAGACGGCCCGGACGTCGGCCGTGGCGTCGTCGGTGTCGGCCAGAACGTCGAGTCGACCCTGCCGGTCGCGCAGTCCGTCGGTCAGTTGCGCCAGCGTCGCCTCAGGGAACTGGGCGGCCAACTGCGCGGCAATCCGCAGCGCCAACGGCAGCCGGCCACACAATTGCGCCAGCTCACCGACCGCGGTGGACTCCGTCGCGGCCCGGGTCGGGCCGATGCCGGTCTCCAACAGCACTCGCGCGTCCGGCTCCGGAAGCTCGGCGAGTACGAGACGGCGGGCGCCCTCCCGGACGCTGAGACCCTGCAGCTGGTTGCGGCTGGTGACCAGGACCAGGCAGCCCGATCCAGGAAGTAGCGGGCGGACCTGCTCGGAATCCCGAGCGTTGTCCAG
Organism: Micromonosporaceae bacterium; assembly: GCA_050701795.1. Lineage (GTDB taxonomy): Bacteria > Actinomycetota > Actinomycetes > Mycobacteriales > Micromonosporaceae > WHSM01. The sequence goes on along the minus strand of JBOGDK010000293.1, from coordinate 693 downwards.
CAGGATCAGCACCTGGCGACCGGAGAGGGTGCTGCGCAGCAGGGCCGTGGCCTCGGCCAGCCCGGTCGGGATCGCATCGGCTGGTGTGCCGAGCGAACGCAGCAGCGTGCCGAGCGCCACGTTCGGTGGGATGGGCGGCTGCGGACCGTACCCCTGAAGGTTGAGATAGAGCTGCCCGTCTGGAAACCGGGAGCTGACCTGGTGCGCCCAGTGGACTGCCAGCGCGGTTTTCCCTGCCCCACCGGGGCCGTGCAGGGCGGCGATCACCACCGGTCGGCCCTCGCCGGACGCGCGGTCGAGGTGCTCGGTCAGCATCGCGTCCAGCACGGCGACGTGGTCGCCGCGCCCCACGAAGTCCCACACCGCGGTGGGCAGTTGCCGAGGCTTCGTCGCCACCGCGGAGCTTCGGGCCGAACCTGCCGATGCCGCGGGCGTGGGGTCCGGCGCGGCGCGAACCAGTTCGTCGAGTGGCTCACCCCGGAGGATCCGGCGGTGCAACTCGCGTAGCTCCGTGGACGGGTCGGCGCCGAGCCCGTCCGCGAGCTGGCTGCGGACCTGCTCGTACGCCTCCAACGCTTCGGCCTGCCGACCGCAACCGGTCAGGGCCATGAGCAGCCGGGCCCACAGCGTCTCGCGCAACGGCTGCTCCGCGGTCTGGCGCTGCAGCTCCACGATCACGTCGGCATGCCGGCC
>JBOGDK010000292.1:0-6298 GCA_050701795.1 Micromonosporaceae bacterium | reverse complement strand
CGCCGGACTCGGGGGCAGGAGAGCGCACGCCGCACCGGTCGCCGGGAGGTGGCCATCCGAGTGACGCGGCCGCCACGGCCAGCCCGACCTGGGCCCGCCAGGAGACCCTGCCCCCCACCGCACCACCACAATCCGGTACCGGTACCCCGCTGGGCAGCCGGTACCTGCTCGACGAGGTGATCGGCACCGGGGCGACCGGGCGGGTGTGGCGGGGCCGGCGCCGGGACGACCATTCCCCGGTGGCGGTGAAGGTGCTGCGCGCCGACTTCAGCGCCGAACCCGACTCGGTGGTGAGGTTCCTCCGGGAACGCACCACACTGCGGGCCCTCGACCACCCCCATCTGGTACGGGTCCACGACCTGGTTGCCGAGGGCGAGACCCTCGCGATCGTGATGGACCTGGTCGACGGTGAGGACCTGCGGCGGCTGGCGCCCCGCGGGGTGCTGGACCGGGCACAGGTGCTGGTGGTGCTGCACCAGGTCGCGTCGGCGCTGGCCGCCGTACACGCCGCGGGCGTCGTACACCGGGATGTGAAGCCGGAGAACGTGCTGGTCAGCTGGCCGTCCGGGGCGGGCGCGGCACCGCGGGCAAGGCTCACCGACTTCGGTCTGGCGTGGGCCGCGGACGGGCCGCTGGTGACCCGGGCGTCGCAGCTGGTGGGCACCCCAGCGTACGTGGCGCCCGAGTTGGTGGCGGGCCGGCGCGCGGGCCACCCGTCCGACGTGTACGCGCTCGGCATCACCGGGTACGAGCTGCTCGCCGGGCGCCGGCCGTTCCACGCCGAGCACACCGCCGCGTTGTTGCGGGCGCATCTGGACACCGATCCGTCGCGGCCACCCGGCCTGGAGGACCACCTGTGGGAGCTGCTCCGGCGTTGCCTGGCGAAGCGTCCCGAAGACCGTCCGACCGCCTCTGAGGTCGCACACCGGTACGCCCAACTCGCCGGGGTCGCGGTCACCCCGACCCACACCGCGCCGCCTTTGGCTCCGGACCTGCCCGCGGTCCCGGTCACCCCTCACCCCGCCGCACCACCCGTACCGCCCGGATTCGAGATGGCAGGCAGCGGCCAGCCGAGTGCCGACGCTGGAGGGGCCAGGGCCGCAGGTGCGGGCGAAGGCGGCGTCACGTGGCCGCCTGACGTCGGGAGGACTGGCGCGCTAGCGATGGCGGCGGACGGCGCACGGCACCCGCGCGAAACCGGACAGGCTCCCGCGGACAAGCACGCGAGTTACGGCGAAAGCCCGGCCCTGGCCACCAACAGCCAGGTCACGAGCGGCCACATCACCAGCAGCCAGGTCGCCAGCGGAGTGTGGCAGGCGCAGCCCACCACCGGCGCCACCCGTCCCGCACCCACACCACCAGCGGAGGCGGCACCGCGCCGACGTCGCGGGCTGATCATCACCGCGATCGTGGTGTGTGCCGTACTGGGTCTCGGGGCGGGCCTGTGGTTCGGGCGTCCTACCGGGAAGGCCCCGAAGGTGACGCCGTCGGCCACCGGGCCGAAGGTGCAGCAGTACTTCCTGACGGTGTTCGGCACATCCCCGGAGCCGGGGAAGGTCACGCTGCGGTTCACCGACATGTCGAAGGAGCCGGGGTTCTACTCGTACACGGTGTTCCGGGACAGCTTCAAGATCGGTTCGGCGGGCGCGGGCGAGTCGGTGCCGCCGTACCGGGTCTCCAACGTGGACGCCAGGACTGAGCACTGCTACACGGTGGTGGCGCTGATCGAGACCACGAAACCGCCGCCGTCAGCCCCGCCGGAGCCGGCGTGCCTGGTCGCGGACGGCAAGACCCGGTGAGCCGGGGCGCCAGCACGGCACCGGGCCGCCGACCGTCCGGCTGGCGGCTGGTACGTGCCCTGCTCAGCGCCCTACTCGGGTTGCTGTCCGCGGTGGCGTACGCGCCGGCGTTCGCCCGTACGGCCACTTGGGCGCTGACCGATCTCCGGTTCTCCGGCGCGGTGGCAGGGGCTGTCGCCACGGTCACCGCCACCTGCCTGCTGCTCGTGGTCGCCAGCCGGTGCTCGCCGGTTACCCGGGTGGCGTGCGGGGCGGTCACGCTGACCACGTACCTGCTGCTGGTGCTGGCACCGGGGCGGGCGGTGTTCGGGGGACCCCGGCGGCTGCTCACCACCGCGTTGCCGGTCGACCCGGCGGGCGCGGAGCTGGCGACCGTGGTCGCGGTGGTGGGGCTGGCGACCCTGGGAGCGGTGGAGCCTGCGCTGCGCCGCCAGGCCAGCCTGCTGCCGCTGCTGGCACCCCTTGCCGCCACCGGTGCCGGGATCGCGGTCACCGCCAGCGCCGGCCCGCCCGCGTGGTGGCTGGCCCCCGGGATCGCGCTGGGCGCCGCCGGGCTGCTGCTCGCGGCGCGTCAGGACCGGGCGGCGACCCGTACCGCCACCACACCGGTACGGGCGGCGTTCGCCGCGGGTCGGGTGGCCGCCGCGCTCGGAGCGCTCACCGTGGCGACCCTGTTGGGGCCGGTACTGCTCAACCAGGCCGGCTCCGACCGCCCAGCCGACGCCCGCGACCTGGTGGCGCAGCCGGTACGGCCACGCCAGCTCACCACGCCGCTGCAGCTGTTCCCGGCACTGCGCACCGGTCGCCAGGTGATCCAGCTCCAGGTGTCCGCCGAGCGGCGCCCGGACCGGATGCGGTACGTCACGCTGCAACACTTCGACGGCCAGTACTGGACCACGTCGGCGACGTACCGCCGGGCCGGCACCCGGCTGCCGTTGGGCGAGACCCGGGGCGAGTCGCGTACCGAACGGGTACGGATCACCCGCCCCGGCCCGCTGGGCTGGCTGGTGTCGTCGGGCCGCCCCACCGAGGTGTCGATCAGCGACCTGGGGGTGAACGAGGACACCGGCGACGTGGTGTTCCCCGCGGATCGCCGGTTGCCCGCCGAATACACCGTGACCAGCACCGTCACCACCGCCACGGAGAGCGAGCTGGAGTCGGCGACCCCGGCGCCGCTGCCCGGCGGCGCGGCGCTGGACACCCGCGCAGCCCCGCCCCCGGAGTTGGCCGGCAAGGCGAGCACGATCACCGAAGGCGCGTACGGCTATCCCGCGCTGCGCCGGCTCGCCGAGTTCTTCAGTGCCGGCGAGTTCGCCACCGACATCAGTACCAACCCGCCCGCGGGCCACGGGCTCTACCAGATCCAGGGGTTGTTCGAGCGGAAGATCGGCACCGCGGAGCAGTACGCCAGCGCGTACGCCGTGCTCGCCCGGGCCCTGGGCTACCACGCCCGGGTGGTGGTCGGGTTCATCCCCGGAGAGTCCGACTCCGGGGTGTATCCGGTGTCCGGGCGGGACGTGCACGCCTGGGTGGAGGTGGAGTTCGCGGACCTGGGCTGGGTGCCGATCGACCCGACGCCGGGGCGTACCGGGCGGGGTGGCGAGCCGGACTCGTCGCCGGAGCCGCGGGATTCCCCGACCCCGTCGAAGACCCCCAGCCCTGACGTGCCGGCGACCCCGGCGACCACACCGCGGGATTCGGCCGGCGGCGGCCTGGCGGCGGCCGCAGGTGACACGGCGCTGCCGGTCGCGTTGCTGCTGGCCGGGATGCTGGTGCTCGGTGCCATCGCGGTACCGGTGGTGAAGTCCGGGCGCAGGCGCCGCCGCCGTACCGGTGCGGATTCGGGCCGGCGGACCCTGGCCGCGTGGCGGGACACCGTCGAGGCGCTAGCCGAGTCCGGGGTGCCGATGGCCCGCAGCGACACCACCTTCGACGTGGTCACCGTGGCGTGGCGGCGGTACGGCCCACCGGTCGGAGAGCCGATGCGCAAGCTCGCCCGGCTGCGGGATCAGGCCGCGTACGGCACCGACCGGCTGCCGCTGTCCGCGGGCGACACCGCGTGGCTGCACGCCGACCTGGCCCGCCGTTCGATCTCGCGGTCGCTGCCGGCGTTGCGCCGTTGCCTGGCGTTCCTCGACCCCCGTCCACTGCTGAGAGGTCACCGATGAGCACACCCCCCTCAACACCGGCCCAGGATCCGGCCGCGTTCTTCGGCGCCGTGTACGACACTCTCCGGGGCAACGTCGAACGCGCCCTCACCGGCAAGCCCGACACCGTGAAACTGGCCCTGACCTGCCTGTTCGCGGGCGGGCATCTGCTGGTCGAGGACGTACCGGGGGTCGGGAAGACCACCCTGGCCAAGGCGATCGCGGCATCCATCGACGCCACCTGGCACCGGATCCAGTTCACCCCCGACCTGCTGCCCAGCGACATCACCGGCACCTCGGTGTACGACCAGAACGCCGGGACGTTCGAGTTCCGTCCCGGCCCGGTGTTCGGTCACCTGGTGCTGGCGGACGAGATCAACCGGGCGTCCCCGAAGACCCAGTCGGCGCTGCTGGAGGTGATGGAGGAGCGGCAGGTGACCGTGGACGGCAAGCCCCATCCGGTGCCGCAGCCGTTCCTGGTGATGGCCACCCAGAACCCGATCGACCTGGAGGGCACGTACGCGCTCCCGGAGGCCCAGCTCGACCGGTTCCTGCTGCGGATCTCGGTCGGCTATCCGGACCTGGCGGCGGAGACCGCGATCCTGACCGGCCGGGCCGCGGCGGGTGCTCCGCCGTCGCTGTCGACGGTGGCGTCGCTGGAGCACATCAGGTGGATGGTGGCGTACACCTCGAAGATCCACGTCGCCGAACCGGTGGCGTCCTATGTGGCGTCGCTGGCCGCCGCCACCCGGCAGCACCCCTCGCTACGGCTCGGCGCCAGCCCGCGGGGAAGCCTGGCACTGGTACGGGTGGCGCAGTCCTGGGCCGCCGCGGACGGCCGTTCCTTCGTCACGCCGGACGACATCAAGAAGGTCGCCGAGCCGGTCCTCGGCCACCGCCTGCTGGTGGACCCGGAGGCGGAGATCCGGGGGGTACGCAGCGGCGAAGTGCTCACCGAGGTGCTCCGTTCCGTACCGGTCCCGGCGGGAGCGGCAGTGTCGTGACGGGCGGTGTCGTGACTGGCGCCGTCGTGAGCGCCCCCGGGTCCGCTACTGACGCCGCGACGGTACGGCTGACCGGCTCGGGCGTCGCGGTGCTGTCGGGGTCTGTGGCGCTGCTCGCGGGCGGGCTCGTACTGGGGTATCCGACGTTGACCGGGCTCGGTGTCGCGGGGCTGGTGGCCTCGTTGCTCGCGGCGGCGTTCGTGCTGGTGGGACAGCGTCTCAAGGTGACCCGCGCGGTCACCCCGGACCGGGTCACGGTGGGCGAGGAGGCGTACGGACGGCTGGAGGTGGCGAACCTGGGGCGCCTGGCCACACCACGGATCGACGCGGTGGACCACCTGGACGACGTACCGCTGCCGGTGCCGGTGCCGTCGGTACGGCCCCGGGGCCGGCAGGTGCTCGAATACCCGATCCGGTGCGGGTACCGGGGCCTGGTACGGGTCGGCCCGGTGCTGCTGGACCGCCGTGACCCGCTCGGCCTGGTACGCCGCAGCGCCCAGCTCGCCGGAGGCACCACCCTGTGGGTGCGTCCCCGGGTGCACCAGGTGCGCCCGCTGCCGGTCGGGGTGGTGCCGGACTTCGAGGGCCGCCTCACCGATCAGGCGCCACGCGGTTCGATGGCGTTCTCGTCGCTGCGGGAGTACGCCCCCGGAGACGACCCACGGCAGATCCACTGGAGGTCCACCGCCCGGCTCGGGAAGCTGGTGGTACGCGAGCACGTGGACACCAACGAGCCCACGTTGTCGATCGTGCTGGACACCCGTACCACCGTGCTGGGGGGCGACGAGTTCGAGGCGGCGGTCGAGGTGGCGGCTTCCGTCGCGGTGGCCTCCGGGCGGGTGGGGCACGCGGTGTCGTTGGCTGCCGTCGACGAGGACCGTACGGTCGCCGAACGGGCCGGCGGGCACAGCGTCCTGGACCGGCTGGCCGCGGTACGGCGTACCACCCCGGCGTCCGGCGAGGTGAGTCCGCTGTTGCGGCTGGTGGAGCGGGCCGTGCCGGGTGGCTGCCTGGTGGTGTTGTCGGGGGACGAACCGGGGGTGGTGCCCCGGCTGGCCACACAGCGACGGCGGTTCAGCCGGGTGGTGGTGCTGCTGTTCGGCGACGCCGGGGAGTCCGCGTCGGTGACCCGCCGTCCCGGTCTCGCGGTGGTGCGCGCCCGTACCGCCGTCGACGCGGTACGGGCCTGGAACCAGCTCGTACACCGCCAGAGCACCGGCGTTTCCCCCCGCTGACGGCACCGCCCGGTGCCGCCCACCGCCTGACCGCCCGCGCTGGTGCCGCCGCGCGTCGGCCACATCCCACTTGGTCGGCTGGGGGCGTCCGACACGCCGCTCCGGGTACGGCG
>JBOGDK010000291.1:0-6330 GCA_050701795.1 Micromonosporaceae bacterium | reverse complement strand
GGCCGGGCCCGCTACGGCCCGGCCCCCGACCACCCCCTCCTACTCGTACGCGATCGCCTCCAGGACGTTCAGCCGGGACGCCCGGAACGCCGGCCACCACGCGGCGACCAACCCGGCGAGCACCGCGATCACCACGAACACCACGAGGTCAGCGCCCGGAAGCGCGGTCTTCGTGATGATGTTCTGGTCGATCAGGGCATTGGAGACGGCGTACCCGAGCGCCAGGCCGAGCCCGATTCCCAGCGCACTGCCGAACACCGCCATGATCACGGACTCGATCCGGATCATCCGCTTCACCTGCTTGCGAGCCATCCCGATCGCCCGCAGCATCCCCAGCTCCCGGGTACGTTCGTAGATCGACAGCAGCAGCGTGTTGAGAATGCCGAGGAACGCGATCACCACGGCGAGCAGCAGCAGCACGTTGAAGATGTTCAACGCGATGTCGATCTGGCTGTTGACCTGCTCCACCATGTCGCTCCGGTCCGCGACACTGACCAGCGGGTAGTCCGCCATGAGCGCTTCGATGTCGGTGACCACGGCGTCGGTGTCCGCGTCGGGGGAGAGCTTGACGTAGCCCTGGTTGGCGAGGTCCCCGGCGAAGTACGCCGCCGCCGAGGAGTCCAGCACCACGCCACTCATCCCGAGTTCGCTTTCGTAGATGCCGACCAGGTGGTACGTACGGTCTCCGCCCTTAGCGGCCGTCACCACGATCTCGTCGCCGACCTTCCACCCGTTGGTCTCGGCGGTCTGCGTGTCGACCACCGCCTCGTCGTCGGCCAGTCCCCGGATCTCGCCCTTCTCGGCGGTCATCGCGAACAGCGGCTTGGCCGCGGCCAGGTCCGTGGCGGCAACGTACCCTCCCGTACCGTCGACCTTCGCCGTCGAGAAGTGCAGCGGTACGGCCGACTCCACACCCGGGATGTCGCGTACCTCGTCGAGCTTCTCCGGGTCGAAGCCTTCCTTCCCGGTGGGCGGGCCCTGGGTACTGGTCGTGTTGATGATCACGTCGGCGCCGCGCTTGTCGTTGAGCAGTTCGGTGGTGCTCGCCTTGAACGAGGCACCCAGCAGACTCACCGCGCTGACCAGGGTCACGCCGATCATCAGGGCCGCCGCGGTCACCGCGGTACGCCGCGGATTCCGCAGCGCGTTACGGCGCCCCAACTTGCTTGCCGCACCCCACGACAGCAGCGCCCCGACCAGTCCGGCCAGTGGCTTGGTGAGCAGCGGCGACAGCAGCGCCACCCCGAGAAAGACGCCGAACACCCCCGCGCCCAGCACCTGAAGGGTGGAATCGCCCAGGCCACGTAGCGCGAAGATGATCCCTGCCGCGCCGGCGCCGGACAGGAGCAGCCCGAACAGCACCAGCCACCGCAGCGGCTTGTCGGGCCGCACCACGTCCCGCATCGCGGCGATCGGCGGCACCCCGGAGGCGCGCAGCGCCGGCGCCAGCGCGGACACCACGGTGACTCCGATCCCGACGGCGAACGAGATCAGCACCGTCGTGGCATCCACCACGATGCCGGCATCGGGCAGTTCGATCCCGAGCAGACCGAACGCCCCTTTGGCGGCGGCACCGAGTCCGGTACCGAACAGCAGGCCGATCCCGGAGCCGACCACACCGACGATCAGCGCCTCCACCAGCATCGTCGTGGTGACCTGGCGGCGGCTGGCACCCAACGCCCGGTACAGCGCCAGTTCCCTGGAGCGCTGCGCCACCACGATGTTGAAGGTGTTGAAGATCAGGAACACCCCGACCAGCAGCGCCACGAACGCGAAGGTCAGGAAGAACCAGTTGATGAAGCTCAGCCCCTCCTGGATCTCGCTGGCCTGCTCCTCGGAGAGTTCCTGCCCGGTCTTCGCTTCGAAGTCGGCCGGGACGACATCGGCCAGCCGCTTCTTCAACGCGTTGTCGGAGACCCTGTCCGCGGCGTACACGGCGGCACCGGAGTAGACCCCTTTCTTGCCGTAGAAGAGCTGCTGGGCTTCTTCGACGGTGAAGCCGACCAGGGTTTCCCCGCCCAGGGAATCCCGGTCACCGGTGTATGTGAGGGTCCCGACGACGGTGAATTCCTTCGCCTCGGCGAGCAGCGGTACGTACACCTTGAGGGTGTCGCCGATGCCGACGTCGGCGAGGTCGGCGGTGTGCCGGGTGACCACCACTTCGCCGTCGGCATCAGCGGCTTCACCTTCCGCGAGGCGCAGCACCGCGTCGGGGTCCGCCAGCTCCTCGGATCGCAGGCCGAAGCCAAGTGACGGCGAACCGCCCGTCTGCACCGCCTTGCCGTCGGAGTTGAACGGGATCACGCCCTCGGTGCTGACGTCGCCGGAGACCTTGCCGACTCCGTCGACCGCCTCGATGTCGTCCAGGTCCGCATCGGTGAGCAGCGGCGGCTCGCCCTCCTCGGCGTCCTCATCAGGCTGCACCTGTACCGAGATGTCCTGGTTCACGGTCTGGAACAGCTTGTCGAATCCCGCGGACAGGCTGTCGGTGAGGACGTTCGCGCCGGACACGAAGCCGACCCCGAGAACGACGGCGATCACCGCGAGAGTGAGACGCAGCTTCCGGGACAGCAGTCCCTTCAGGGTGGCGCGCAGCATCAGGCGTCTCCCCGGTCCGCGCCGGTGCCGGTGGCTGACGCGTCCGCGTGCCGTGCGGCGGGCCCGGCGTCGGGGCCGATCTCGGCGACTTCCGCGCCGACGTCGAGCCGCTTCAGCCGGTCCAGTACGTCCTCGGCGGTGGGGTCGAGCATCTCGTCGACGACCTTGCCGTCAGCGAGGAAGATGATCCGGTCCGCGTACGAGGCGGCCACCGGGTCGTGGGTGACCATCACGATGGTCTGGCCGAACTCACGTACCGAGTTGCGCAGGAAGTGCAGCACCTCGGAGCCGGACCTGGAGTCCAGATTTCCGGTGGGTTCGTCGGCGAAGACCACCTCGGGGCGGCTGACGAAGGCCCGGGCGCACGCCACCCGCTGCTGCTGCCCGCCGGACAGTTCGGTGGGGCGGTGGTGCAGCCGGTCTCGCAGACCGACGGTGTCCACCACGGTGTCGAACCACTCTCTGTCCACTTTGCGCCCCGCGATCGACAGCGGAAGCAGGATGTTCTCCTCCGCGGTGAGCGTGGGCAGCAGGTTGAACTGCTGGAAGATGAAGCCCACCTTGTCGCGGCGCAGCCGGGTCAGCTTCTTGTCGGACAGCCCGGTGACCTTGGTGTCACCGATCCACACGTCGCCCTGGTTCACGGTGTCCAGGCCCGCCAGGCAGTGCATCAGCGTGGACTTGCCGGATCCGGACGGCCCCATGATCGCGGTGAATCGGCCGCGTTCGAACACGGTGCTCACCGACCGCAGCGCTATCACCTGCGCTTCGCCGGATCCGTACGCCTTCCAGATCTTCGACGAACGCGCGGCAACGTCGGATGTGGTGTCGGAGCTTGTGCCCACAGTGGTGGTCACCCCACTGTCCCCCTTTGGTGGAGATCGATAAGAATCACGGACGGCGGTCACCGTCCGTGATTCACGGTAGATCGGCGACGCTCCACCGACCTCATGCTTCGGAACGGTCTCGCCCCCTCCCTACGGGGGAGGTCACCCTTACGGATCTCCCCCGGGTAGGGGACGGGTGGTACTCAGCCGCCGGGGCGTACCAGACCGGACTCGTACGCCAGGACCACCGCCTGCACCCGGTCCCGGAGTCCCAACTTCGTCAGCAGGTGCCCGACATGGGTCTTCACGGTGGTCTCGCTGACCTTCAGTTGACCGGCGATCTCCGCGTTCGACAGGCCACGCGCCACCAGCACCAGGACTTCGCGTTCCCGCTGGGTGAGCCCGTCGAGCTCCCGGGGTGGGGTCGCGTCGAGATCGGGAAGGTGCTCGGCGAACCGGTCCAGCAGCCGCCGCAGGATCCGGGGAGCCACCACGGCATCGCCTGCCGCGACGGTGTGGATCGCGGAGATCAGATCCTCGGCGGGTACGTCCTTCGCGAGGAACCCGCTCGCACCGGCCCGTAGCGCCCCGACCACGTACTCGTCGAGGTCGAACGTGGTGAGGATCAGCACCCGTACCGGAAGCCGCGCCTCGGTGATCGCCCGGGTCGCCGCGACACCGTCCATCCGGGGCATCCGGATGTCCATCAGTACGACGTCCGGCAGCAGCCGGCGGGACAGTTCCGCCGCTTCGGCCCCGTCGCCGGCCTCGGCCACCACGTCGATGTCGGGTTCGGAACCGAGCACCATCCGGAACCCGGTACGCAGCAAGGGCTGGTCGTCGGCGAGCAGCACGCGTACTGGCTTGCCGCTCATCGACCCGTCTCTGTCATCGCCCCGCCGCTCATCGCCCCCGCCGCTCATCGATCCGCCTCCTGGGCGGCGAGCGTGGCACGGGCGTCGTCCGTTGATTCCACCGGGATCTTTGCGTAGACCCGGAAGCCGCCGCCGACGCGGGGGCCGGTGTGCAGTACGCCGCGGTAGAGCGCGACCCGTTCCCGCATCCCGACCAGCCCGTGGCCGACCCCGACGGGGCCGGGTGTGGGACCTCGGCCGTCGTCGGTCACCTCGAGCACCAGATGGTCGCTGCGGTAGCTCAGCCGTACCGTGGCGCGCGCCCTGCCAGCGTGTTTGATCGTGTTGGTCAGTGCCTCCTGAACGATCCGGTACACCGCCAACGCCATCCCAGGGTCCAGATCTGGAGGCCCATTGTCGATCTCAGCGGTGACCGGGAGCCCGGCGTCCCGGATCTGCTCGATCAACGCCACCACACCGGCCAGTCCGGGTTGCGGCGTCAGCTCGGCGGGTTCGCCAACCGTACGCAGTACGTCGAGCACTCTGCGTAGCTCCCGCATGGCGGAGCGCCCGGATTCCTGGATCGTGGCGAGCGCGGCGTCGACGGCCTTGGGATCCCGGCTACCGGTACGCCGTGCCCCGGTGGCCAGTACGCCCATCACGCTGACGTGGTGGGCCACGACGTCGTGCAGCTCCCGGGCGATCCGTTGCCGCTCGTCGGCCACCGCCTGAGCGGCCAACGCCCGCTGGTTGGACTCCGCCGCCTTGGCCCGCTCCTCCAGCGCGAGGGTGTACGCACGGCGGCCCCGCACCGTACGTCCCACGAAGAAGCACACCAGCGCGATCAGGGTGTTACTGCCGGCCACGTACCAGGGGTCGCCCTGGTACGGCACGTCCCGGGCACTGGTGAAGCCGGTGGTGATGGCGGGCCCCCAGATCAGCACGGTGGCGAGTACGGCGGGCCGCGAGGGCAGGTACGCCGCCGCCGTGTACGCCACCACCAGCAGCGAGAGCCCCTGGGTGGTCCACAACTCGACGTCGAGGATCGGCAGCGCGCACAGCAGGCTCATGGCGATGATCGAGGCCCACGGCGACTGCCTCCGGATCACGATCGGCAGCACACCGAGCAGCCCGAAACCGAACGCCGCCAGCCAGGAGCGGGGCCAGAAATCCTCCGGACCGAATCGCCACAGCATCATCTGGGCCAGGTAGCAGCCGGCCGCCAGCAGCCCGTCCGCGGCGAGCGCGCGTTCGCGGAACCAGGAGGTCAGAGCGGATAGGGAGGGCACAACTGTCGACGTTATCGGTCAGCTGTCGCGGCGAGTCGTCGACAGGGCGGATTCGTACCTCATCCCTGGGGACGAGGGGGCCGCCTTACTGGTCGACGGTCGCGGGCTCGTCCGCTGGGGCGGGGACCTGAACCGGGAACGGCGGCGGCGTGCCGCCGAACTCCGGGCACAACGCCTGGTGTCGGCACCAGTTGCACAACTTGCTCTGTTTCGGCCGGAAGGTCCGGGCCTCGGTGGCCCGGGCTATCGCCTCCCAGAGCGCGACGAGGGTGCGTTCGAACCGTACGAGCTCATCGGGGTGGGGGGTGTAGTCGCAGGCCTCCCGGTCGGCGAGGTACAACAGGCGCAGTACCCGGGGGACCACCCCGCGGGTACGCCACAGCACCAGCGCGTAGAACTTGAGCTGGAACAACGCCCGCGCCTCGAACGCTTCGCGAGGTGCCCCGCCGGACTTGTAGTCGACCACCCGGACGTCGCCCGCGGGGGAGACGTCGAGCCGGTCGATGATGCCGCGTAGCCGCAACCCGTCGCCGAGCGTGGTTTCGACCATGGACTCCCGCTCGGCGGGCTCCAGGCGCTGCGGGTCCTCCAGGGTGAAGTAGCCCTCCAACAGCCCCCGCGCCGAATCCAGCCAACGCGCAGCCGCCTCCGGCTCATCGAACAGGGCGGCGAGCTCCTCGGACTCTTCAGTCAATCGTCGCCACTGCGGCTCCAGGGCGGCCACGGCGGCGTCGCGGGTCCGCTCCGGAGCCGGAAGGTCGA
>JBOGDK010000290.1:0-6351 GCA_050701795.1 Micromonosporaceae bacterium | reverse complement strand
CCAGATCTCGAACGCGGAGGGGTCGAACCTCAGCGAGCAGAACTGCAGAAACGTCTCCTCGGAGGTCAACGAGGCGTAGTCGCCGTCCTGGACCAGCCGCACCACGCCCCGATGCCGCACGGTCACGCCCTTGGGCATCCCGGTGGATCCGGACGTGTAGCAGACGTAAGCCAGGTTGTCGGGAGTAGTGCCAGGCCTGATCGCCCCGTCGGAAGCGGGTGCCTCCATCTCGCTGTCGAGGTTCACCACGGTGGCGTCGATCTCGGGAACCTGGTCGACCAGTTGATCATGAGTGAGTAGGAGGCGGGCCTCGGCCTGCTCCAGCATGTAGCGGAACCGCTCGGGGGGCTCGTTCAGATGCACGGGAAGATAGGCGCCGCCCGCCTTCAAGATGCCGACGAGCGCGATCAGCATCTCGAACGATCGCTCGAAGAACACCCCGACCACGCTCTCCGGGCCGACCCCGAGCGATCGCAGCTGATGGGCCAGACGCGTGGCCCGCTGGTCGAGCTCCGCGTACGTCATGTCGACGCCTTCGAATCGCAGTGCCGTCGCCTGGGGACGGCGTCGTACCTGTTCATCGAAGAGATCGGTGATGGTTGCGTTCCGCCAATTCCTAGCTGTCATCAGATACCACCCCGTTGAGGCGCCGCTTCGGTGTCTTGGTCATCGCGCTCGAGGATCCTCGCCCGCGTCTTCCCGGGAGGAAACCAGCCCGCGTCAATCAAGCCGCGGTTGAATCACATGGCCCCATCCAGGTCGTGCCGGTTGCCCCGCGTGGCGTGGGCATGGGCTTGGGGGCTGTGGTCGTAACGCGCCGCTTCCGCTGACCAGCACGGCTTGCCAGCCTTGTGGCTGACGATGATCCTGTCAACAGATCGTCCACTTGAGATGGATTCCCAGGTGAGGAGCCGGGCTGGCGGATGGCGACCTCGCGCCGTCGATCAGTGCCCGAACGCCGACGCGATCCGATCTGACGGCTCGCCGGCTGCTGTGTCGGCCTCCAGGTCGCGGGCAACCTCCGCGAGCAGGGCCGGGGGAGCGGCGAGAAAGTCGAAGTGCCCGCCGTCGAGCAGAACATCCCGGCAGTCCGCCGACGTCGCCTGCCAGCCTCCCATGAGCCGTACCGGGATCTCCCGGTCGTCGCGCCACCCGATGGCGGTGACGCCGCACGGCAGGTCCAGCGGCCCCGGCACGACATAGCGTTTGTTGGCATCGACGTCCTTGACCAGCAGGTCCAGGCCCAGATCGAGCAGCGCCTCGTTGGGCTGTCCACCCATGTTGACGATGATGTTGGCGAGCTCTCCTCGCAGCTCTGGGCGCTCCAGCTCGAGAAGCCGGCCGTACGGGCCGTCGTGCGGGGCGACCTGCGCGGAGACGAATACCCGTCGCGGCAGCGGAAGTCCGGCCGCGGCCAGTTGGCGGGTCACCTCCACACCGGGCAGGGCGCCGCTGCAGTGACCGAAGAACGCGAACGGCCTGTCCAGGTACGGTGACAGGGGTTCGATCAGCGCCGCCGCGAGCTGCTCGTAGGTCTCGTAGTGCGGTTCCCGGATCCGGTTCTGCCGTCCCGGCGGCTGGATCGGGCAGACCTCCACTTCGCCGACCCGCCGTGGCCAGCGTTCGTACATCGTGGCGCCGGATCCCGAGTAGGGGAAACAGAACAGACGTACGTCTGCGTCGGGATCTGGCTGCCGCAGCAACCAGCGAGGTTTCTTGACTGCCGGATTCGCCATGGCGTCAGGCTACCGCCGCGATCCCGGTCGGCCGGGTGCCGAACCTCCCCGCCGGGGAAACCACCCCAGGCGATCGCGTAATTGCGTACGAAGTGGCTGATATGTCCTATGTGGAAGGATTCTATGTGGACGGCCACAATGTGTGAGACGGATTCGGTTTGCCGTCTCGGTGATCATGGAGTTGCTGAGTGTCGCCGCCGCTGTGGCGACCACGTCGCCCCAGGTCAGGCGGCATCTTTCTGATAACGGTCAACTTCGATATTTGATCCTTGACACCGCTTCGAGGTGCCTCCTAACCTGAACGCGGTCCGAGCTTGTCCGTTCGGGTCGCTGGTTGCCCGGAGACTTCCTCGGAGGGCCGTAATGCAAACGGGGCTTTACATTCTTTCTCAGCTTGTTGACTCGGAGGAGTTGAGCACTCTCACTCCTGAAGAGCTGCGCGGGATGCTCGCCGAGTTGGACGACGAGGTCGTCAACAGCACGGACGACCAGGGCGAGAGCACCACTGCCGCGGTCGACCCCGGAAAGTGAGCTCGTCGCCAAGCAGGGCGGCTGTGTTGCAGCACCATTCCTGAGACAGCTCTGAATCAGCGACGCGTCATTACCCACGGGCGGTGCGTCATCGGTGGCCATCCAGCCACGGATCGGCGCGCGGTCAGGCAAGCGTGGTGGCCGCGGCACAGCTTGTTGAGCACCCCTCGGGAATTCGTGATCCAGCTGCGCTGGAGTCGGAGGAGTATGCGTGTCAACTGTTGCCGCGGGCCGGCCCATCGATGTGCGAGGCCCCCTGTCACCGGATGATTTCTACGGGCGTTATGTGGGTCGAGAGCCGCTGGTGATGCGAGGGGCGGTCGCCGAACTGCCAGCTGTCGAGCGCTGGTCCATGGAGTATTTCGCCTCCCTCGCTCCGGATGCGCAGGTGCAACTGAAGACGGGCTCGGTGGCGGCGGGGCAGACCACGACGATGCGCCTGGCGGACTACGCCCAGGCCGTAACGGACTGGGAAAAGCGCGCGGCCGACCTCGATGGGTCAACGGACGATGCCGGAGATCGGCCGCCCTACCTGCATGATCTCCCGTTGCTCTCCATCATCCCGCAGCTCCGCGACGACATTTCCGGATTCCAGGTCGAGCTGCTCCCGGCCTTCTTTCGCAGCCGGTGGTGGGACTTCACTCAGTTCTTCGTCGGTCCGTCGGGCGCGGTGACGCCGTTGCACTTCGACACGCTGCTCACCCACAACCTGTTCCTCCAGATCAAAGGCTCGAAACGGTTCGTCATAGTCGAGAACCGCGACAGGAGCCTCTGTTACCTGAAGGGCTGGCGCTGGTCGTCGGTCGATCCGGAGGACCCGGACCTCGAGCGGTACCCCCTCTTCCGGGATGCCGAGGTACGCACGTGCGTGGTGGGCGCGGGTGACTTGCTGTACATGCCGCCTGGCACGCTCCACAAAGTGGTGTCGGAGACGCCGTCGATGTCCTTCAACATCGACTGGCATGACTGGCGCAGCGCGCTGCGTGGGGTGGCCGCAGTCCGGCACGGCATGCCGGTAACCAACCTTCGTTACAACCTGACCTTCGCACTCGGCGTCATTGGCCGAGTCCCTTCGAGCGTGCTCTTACCCGCGCTGAGATCGTACTTTTCGTACATTTCCTGATCGTAACGCAATCCGATATGGCGGAAGAGGATCGCGAACATGAGTCTTTTCGAACGGCATGAATCGGAGGTGCGCAGTTACAGTCGCAACTGGCCGGTGCTGTTCGACCGCGCCTCCGGCAGCCGGTTGTCCACGTCGGACGGCACGTCGTACCTTGACTTCTTCGCAGGCGCCGGCACGCTGAACTACGGCCACAACGACCCAGTCCTCAAGCGGGCGCTGATCGAGTATCTCGAGCGCGACGGCGTGACCCACGCGCTGGACATGTTCACCACCGCCAAAGCCGACCTGCTGCGCAGCTTGACCAGCCTGGTTCTGGCGCCCCGCGAGCTCGACTACAAGGTGGTCTTTCCCGGCCCGGCCGGCGCCACCGCCGTGGAGGCGGCCCTGAAGCTGGCCCGCAAGGCCACCGGCCGGAAGGTCATCGGCTACTTCGACAACGCCTTCCACGGCATGACGCTCGGCGCGTTGTCCGTTACCGGAGGCGAGTCCCACCGTCACAGCGCCGGTGTGCCGCTGAGCCACAGCGTGTCCTTGCCGTACGACGTGGATCCGGACGTACCGGCCACCGAGATCCCGGACTTCGACCGGCTGCTGAAGGACACCGGTGAGCTGGACGACCTCGCCGCGGTGATCGTGGAGACGGTGCAGGGCGAGGGCGGCATGTACGCCGCCCGGAGCGCCTGGTTGAGCGCGCTCGCGCAGGCATGCCAGCGCCACGGCGTGCTGTTGATCGTGGACGACATCCAGATGGGCTGCGGGCGTACCGGGCCGTTCTTCAGCTTCGAGGACGCCGGCCTCGTGCCGGACATGGTGTGCCTGTCCAAGGCGATCGGCGGGTACGGTTGCCCGCTGTCGCTGCTGCTGATCCGGCCGGAGCTGGACGTCTGGCAGCCCGGCGAGCACAGTGGCACCTTCCGTGGCTTCAACCACGCCTTCGTGACCGCCTCCGAGGCGCTGCGCACCTACTGGAGTGACGACAAGCTGGAGAAGTCGACCCGGGCGCGCGGCGAGCGGG
Source organism: Micromonosporaceae bacterium (assembly GCA_050701795.1). Taxonomy (GTDB): domain Bacteria; phylum Actinomycetota; class Actinomycetes; order Mycobacteriales; family Micromonosporaceae; genus WHSM01. The sequence continues at coordinate 1,943 of JBOGDK010000290.1, read as the reverse complement.
TCTTCCGAACGCTGCGGGACATCGCGGCCGGCTATCCCGAGGCCGGGCTGACGGTCCGGGGGCGTGGCCTGGGCCGCGGCCTGAAGTTCGACGATCCCGAGCGGGCGCGCCAGGTGTGTGCGGCGGCGTTCGAGCGGCGCCTGCTGATGGAGACCTCCGGTCGGCGCGACGACGTGGTCAAGCTGCTGCCGCCGCTGACCATCACCGACGCCGATCTGGACGAAGGTCTGTCCATCGTGGAGGCGTCGGTCCAGGCGGTACTGGGGGACCGGCGGCCGCGGGCGGCGACGCCGGGAGCAACCGCGTGACGGACAACGAAACGCCGAGCTGGCGCGCAGGGAGCCCAGCCGCCGCTGAGGGCAGGGCCGCGGTCGAGGCGGTGGTGTCCCACGTCTTCCAGCAACACCCGAGCCTCGCGCGGCAGGCCGGTTGGCACACCGCCGACGGCTGTGTGCCAAGCTCCACGGCGCGTCCGGGGACCGAGCTGGACCGGCTGCACGACATGGTCGCCGGCAGCCTGCGCACCCTGTCGGTTACCGATGACCGGGCCGCCGGCGACGATGCCGCCGTGCCCGCTGATCCCGAGCTACGCGCCGACCTGAGCGCGGCGCTGCACATGGTGGAAACCGAACAGTTCCAGATGACCGCGCTCGGCCAGCTGCACCTCACTCCACCGGAGGTTCTCGCCGAGACCGACCTGTCGCTGTATCTGAGTGCGTACGCGCCGGAGCCGGAGCGGATCGCAGCGCTGGAGGCGCACCTGGCCGCCCTGCCCGGGTTCATCGCCGAGGCGACGCGAACGCTGCCGGCAAGGTTGCCAGCCGGCGATCGGCTGCGCAGCCTGGAGGGGGCGAAGGCGCAGGCCGGCCACCTGACCACGGTGACCGGTCGGTTGTTCCCCGGGCAGTCCGCCGCGGCGCGGGCCCGGCGCGATCTGGCCGCGGCCGCGGCGGCGGCATGCGAGGCGTACGGGCGGGCGATCGCCGGCACCAGACCGGCGGCGCAGCTGTACGGGCCGGACCGGCTGGCCGAGTTCCTGCGAATCGTCGAGGGGATCGAGCGGCCCGCGCGCGAGCTACTCGATCAGGCCCGCGCCGAGGTCGCGACGGCGCAGGCCGGGCTGGACACCCTCGCCAGGCAGCTCGGCGCCGCCGACCGCCGGGAGGCCGTGGCGCTGCTGGCCGAGCAGGTCGGCCTCGATGCGGAGGAGACCTTCGCCGGGATCATCCAGCGGGTACGCGAGTTCTGGACCCGGGTGGACGTGGTGTCGACGGACACCGTCACCCCGCTGGAGATCGGCCACGCCGAAGGCCCGAGCAGCGCGGCCACGGTGGAGTTCCGGGTGTCCGCGCCACTGGAGCCGGTTCGCCCACCGCACCTGCTCCTCCTGCCCGAGCCGCCCACCGAGCCCGGCGCGCCCCCGTCAGCCTTGCGCCGGCAGTTCCTGAACGACGCCATGCTGGAAGTACTCGCGGTGCACGAGGCGTACCCCGGTCATTATGTGCACGCCGAGGCCGCGGCCCGCGGCGGCAGCGTGATCCGTACCTGCTTCCCATGGATCGACGCCCTGAGTGAGGGTTGGGCGCACTATGCCGAAGAGCTCGCCGTCGAGCATGGCCTGGCCGAAGGCCGGCCGCTGCTGCGGGTCGCCCAGCTGCGCTCGGCACTGGAATCCGCGGCCCGGATGGTCGCCTTCCTGTCCATGCATCTCAAGCAGGCCAGCTTCGCCGCCGCGGTGAGCGAGGCCGTCGATTCCTGTGGCTGGTCCGAAGAACGGGCGGCCCGGGAGATTCTCGCGGTCACCAGCAACCCTCAAGGCGCCATGTACACGATGGGCAAGCTCACCATCCGGGACTTGCGGGACGACCTCGGCGTCAAGTCGGTGCCGGAGCTGAAGCAACTCCACGACCAACTCCTACGCTGCGGCACAGCACCGCTGTCGA
>JBOGDK010000289.1:0-6354 GCA_050701795.1 Micromonosporaceae bacterium | reverse complement strand
CTCCAGTACACCTTGTCAGGGGTCGGACACCATCCTGCCCCGTGCCCCCCGGATCGCCGCAGTGGCCCACGGCACCACACCCTGGACCTTAGTTGTGGTGCCCGGCCATGGATTTAGCACGCGAGGTGTGGTGCCTGGCCATGGATGTTGTGGTGGCTGGCCACGGACCGCGTCTGGCCGGGTCTCGCGGCGGATGGCCGGTCAGGTTCCGGCGCGGGAGGCGAGGATCGCGGCACGGCGGGCGAGCCGGTGCTCCCGGCGGATCTCGGCTTCGCGGAACCGCCTGGCGTCCAGACCGTCCTCGGGCCGCACCTGTGGGATCTTGCGGGGTGCCCCAGCGGTGTCGATGCCGACGAACACCAGGTACGCCGTCGCCACCCGTACCGGATCGGTCCCTGCCTGGTCCCACCGTTCGGCGAGCACCCGTACCCCGACCTCCATGGATGTGGTGCCGGTCCAGTTGACCTGCGCGTGGGCGTACGCGAGGTCGCCGACCCGTACCGGCTCCAGGAACGCGATCTCGTCGATCGCCGCGGTCACGGCGTTGCCGCCGGAATGCCGGGCCGCCACGGCCCCCGCCGCGTCGTCCATCAGCTTCATGATCACGCCACCGTGCACCGTGCCGTACAGGTTGACATCAGCCGTAGACATGATGCGACTCAGCGTGACGCGGGAGTAGGAAGTCGGCTTCGCGGCACCTGCGGGGTTCTCGCTCATAAGTTCAGACGGTACGGTGCCAGTCGGACCATCCCCCCAAGGGAAGGCGCACCGCAGTGCGACACATGCTCAGTTTGCTGCTCGGCCTGGTGATTGCTCCCGTGGTCTGGCTCGTGACCGGATTCGGCCAGGCCAAACTCATCGCGGCGACCGAAGAAGGTCTGACCCTCAACACCGCCACCGTGGCACTGGCCGTACTCGCCGGAGCCGGGTTGGCGTTCGGCCTGGTGGCGGCCACCCGGATCTCGCCGCTCGGCCCCCTCGCGGCGGGCCTGGTGCTGATCGGCGGTCAGGTGGCGTACGTCGCCCGCGCCGAGAAGATCACCGACCTGCTTCCCAAGGAGGTGCTCGGCGTCGAGGGAGCGTTCACTCTCCCCGCGGCCACCGGCATGGCCGCCGTGCTCGGCGTCGGCCTGCTGATCGCGTTGTTCAGCGTCGGTCGCTGGCGCAAGTGGCCGAAGTTCGACCAACCCGACGACGCGTTCCTTGACGGCGCGGCCCCGATCGGGGCACCCACACCGTCCGGAGCCCGCCAGCAGTTCGGCGGTGACGACCCCATGGTGGCGCGCCCGCTCGGCAGTTCGATCGGCGCCCCCGATGAGCCGACCCGGGCGTACGCCGGCGCGTCCACCGGTGGCGATCCACGCCGGTACGAGGCGTTCGGGTACGTCAACGACGAGCCGACCCGGCCCGCGTCCGGATGGCCGGAGCCACACGAACAGTCGTGGCGCCCCGGCTCCGAGGCCGACCTGGACGACTCCGAGCGCACCACCCGGCTGCCCGGCAGCCACTCGGACACCAGTCCGTGGTCGGATCCGCCCCGGCGCCTCGGCTGAGACCCAAACGGCTGACGTGTAGCCTGCTCGGCCCCCACGGTCGTCGCCGGGCCCACCTGCCTCCACAGCCTCAGTCCACGTCTTGTGACGGTTTTGCTGTCTCCGGCAAGCGGGAGACAGCAAAACCGTCACATAACCCGCGGGGTGCTGGTGGAGGACAACCCGCCAGGGGTTACCGGAGGAGTTGGCGTGCGATCACCACGCGCTGGACCTGGTTGGTGCCTTCGTAGATCTGCGTGATCTTGGCATCGCGCATCATGCGTTCCACCGGGAAGTCCCTGGTGTAGCCGTACCCGCCGAGCAGTTGTACGGCGTCCGTGGTCACCTCCATCGCGATGTCGGAGGCGAAGCACTTCCCCGCGGCGCCGAAGAACGTGAGGTCGTCGTCGGCTCCCCCCGCGAGTGGGGCGGGCTGCGTGGCGGCGCGTTGGGACTTGGCGGCGGAGACGTACACGAGTTGCCGTGCGGCCTCCAACTTCATCGCCATGTCCGCGAGCATGAACTGGATGCCCTGGAATTCGGCGACCGGTTGTCCGAACTGGCGACGCTGCTTGACGTACCCGAGCGCGAACTCCAGCGCCCCTTGGGCGATCCCGACGGCCTGGGCGCCGATGGTGACCCGGGTGTGGTCCAGGGTGCGCATCGCGATCTTGAAGCCCTCGCCTGGGGAGCCGATCATCCGGGAAGCCGGAATCCGTACGTCGTCGAAGTAGACCTCGCGGGTGGGGGAGCCCTTGATGCCCAGCTTGCGTTCCGGGGCACCGAAGCTGACCCCGGGATCGGACTTCTCGACCACGAACGCGGAGATGCCCCGGGTGCCCGCGCCGGGCTCGGTGACGGCGAAGACGGTGTAGTACTCGCTCACCCCGGCGTTGGTGATCCAGCGCTTGGCGCCGTTGATCACGTAGTGGTTGCCGTCGGGCTCCGCGCGGGTCGTCATCGCCGCGACGTCGCTGCCCGCCTCTGGTTCGGACAGGCAGTACGAGAACATGCCATCGCCCCGGGCGACCGCGGGCAGGTATTCCTTCTTGAGTTCGGCGGAGCCGGCCAGCAACAGCGGCATCGTACCGAGCTTGTTCACCGCCGGGATCAGTGAGGACGAGGCGCACACCCGCGCGACCTCTTCGATCACGATGGCGGTGGCGAGAGCGTCCGCGCCGGCTCCGCCGTACTCCTCCGGGATGTGGGGGGCGTGGAAGTCCGATGCCCGCAGCGCCTGGTACGACGCTTCGGGAAACCCCCCGGTCTCGTCGGCCACGGCGGCGTTCGGTGCGACCTTGTCGTCGCAGACCGCCCGTACCGCATCCCGTACCGCCCGGTGCTCCTCCGGAAGCTGGTAGACGTCGAACTCAGCCACGCCGTCCTCCACCTGAACGTCTCGTCTGGCTCCTTTGCCGAGCAAGACAATACCGACGGGTAACCAGAGCGCCGGCATGATGGGACGGTGGCGTCGGACACTCCCTGCGGACGCTCCAGCAATATGCGAGAGCCCTACGAACTCATAGGTACCAGCAGATATGGTACGGAATTCGCCTGCTGCCCTCGCATGGCACATCTGAAGGTGGGTAGACATTGGTTCAACGGACATCTCAAACCGCTATCCTCCAGCCCAGGCGCAGTCAGCTGGGCGGAATCTCCGCTTCATTACGTCCCGCCCGAAGCGTCCGATAGACCGGAGTTCTTGGCATGGACCGGTTGATCAACGAGATACGCACCTCGGAGCCGGTTGTGCCCGCGGCGCTGCGCCGCAAGTGCACCGCTCCCTTGCTACGAGGAGACCAGGCGTGACTGTCCAGTATCCGAGCACCTCGCCCGTCCAGCCGCGCGCCACCGTGACCCCGCCCTCGGGAGCGCCCCGGCCGCGGCTGAGCTTCCTGGGCACCGGCTACCTCGGGGCCACCCACGCGATCTGCATGGCCGAACTCGGCTACGAGGTGCTCGGATTCGACGTCGACGAGGCGAAGATCGCGAAACTGGCGGCCGGCGAGGTGCCGTTTCACGAGCCCGGACTCGGCGAATTGCTGCGCCGCAACCTCTCCACCGGCCGGCTCCGGTTCACCACCGACTACTCCGAGACCGCCGAGTTCGGCGACGTCCACTTCGTCTGCGTCGGCACCCCCCAACGGGCCGACGGCATGAACGCTGACCTCTCGTACGTCGAGAACGCGATCACCGGCCTGGCGCCCCACCTGTCCCGGAAAGCGCTGATCGTCGGCAAGTCCACCGTCCCGGTCGGCACCGCCGCGTGGGTCCAGGAGCTGGTGGACCGGCACGCGCCGACCGAATCCAAGGTGGAGGTCGCGTGGAGCCCTGAGTTCCTCCGCGAAGGCTTCGCCGTCGAGGACGTCATCAAACCCGACCGGCTGGTCTTCGGGGTACGCAGCGAGTGGGCCCGGGCGATGCTGTACTCGGCGTACAAGGGCGTGTTCGAGCTGGCCGCCGCCGAAGACCGGGAAGTCCCCGTGGTGGTCACCGACTTCCCGACCGCCGAACTGGTCAAGGTCGCCGCGAACGCGTTCCTCGCCACCAAGATCTCGTTCATCAACGCGATGTCGGAGATCTGTGAGGCCGCCAACGCCGACGTCACCCTGCTCGCCAAGTCCATCGGGTACGACGCCCGGATCGGCAAGGCGTTCCTGCGCGCCGGAGTCGGGTTCGGCGGTGGCTGCCTACCGAAGGACATCCGGGCGTTCCAGGCCCGGGCCCAGGAACTCGGCGTCGGGGAGTCGCTGCGGTTCCTGCACGAGGTCGACCAGATCAACCAGCGCCGCCGTACCCGCGTGCTTCACCTCGCATCCGAGCTGCTTGACCGGCCGACCGGCCCCGCCGGCCCCAACTTCACAGGTGTGAAGATCGCGGTACTGGGCGCCACCTTCAAACCCAACACCGACGACGTACGGGACTCGCCGGCGCTGGCCATCACCAAGCTGCTTCACAAGACGGGCGCCGACGTCGTCGTCTATGACCCTGAGGGCATGGAGCACGCCCACCGGGAACTCGCGGACGTCACGTACGCCAAGACGCTGACCGATGCGGTCACCGGCGCTGAGCTGGTCTGCGTCCTCGTGGCGTGGGAGGAGTTCCGGCATGCCAATCCGGTCGCGTTGGGCGAGCTGGTCGCCGGCCGCCGCGTGATCGACGGCATGAACTGTCTCGACCCGTCGGTGTGGTCCGCCGCCGGGTGGACCTATCGAGGCATGGGCCGCCCCTCGATCGACTGATTCGCGGACTCAGGCGTCCGCCGTCGCATAGCCGCCCTGGCGCCGTGGCCCTGGCGGCCTGACAGCCGTACCTGTGTCGCGGAGTTGCGCCCGCGAGGGATGCTGACGCGGTGACCGGATACCGGTGTCTGAGCTGCCACGCCATCGCCGACGAGCGGGACGGCTGTCCGTCGTGCGGTTCGCCACCAGATCCGCTCGGTGCCGAGATCAGCCGGTTGGGCGATCACCTCGCCGTACTCGACCAACGCGACCTGGCGCTCCGTCACGAGTTCGCGGCAATCACCGCGCAACGCCATGACCTGCGGCAACGCCTTGCCGCGAGGTGGGCCGAGGCCACCAGGCGCGGGGCTTCCCCGCCGGCTCACCACACACCGCCGACTCACCACCCCGCGCCAGCGCACCACCCCGTGGCGGCTGAGCGCCCCACGGCGCCCGGCGCGGGGGCGCAGCCAGCGCCGGTGATGCGCCCACCGGGTCAGGCAGCGGGCGAGCCAGCGCCACCCGTGCCGACCACGGCGTCGTGGTCGCCGACGCGGCCGGGAGCGCCCCGCCCCGAGACGTCGACCCGATCGGTGCAGAACATCCTGCTGGTGTTGGGTGGCCTGCTTCTCGGGGTCGCCGCGATCGTCTTCACCGCCGTCGCCTGGGCCACGTTCGGGCTGGCCGGACGAGCCAGCATCCTCGTGGCGATCACCGGGATCGGACTCGCGGTTCCAGTGGTGCTGCGTCGTCGCGGCCTGTCCGCCACCGCCGAGACGATCGCCGCGGTCGGTCTGCTACTCGTCCTCCTCGACGGGTACGCGGTGTGGTCGGTCAACCTGCTCGGCGTACAACAGGTGCCGGCGACCGGGTACGCCGCCGCGGTGTTCGCCACGACCTCGCTGGTGGCCCTGGCGTACCAACGGGTGAGCCGGCTGTCAGGTCCGTGGTACACCGCGTTGCTCGCCGTACAGCCGGTGCTGCCGCTGCTGGCGGCCGCGGCCGGTGGTCGCCTGGTCGGGTACGCCGCCGGGTTCGCGGGCACTGCGGCGATCAACCTCGCCGCGGTCGGTTCGGTCCACCGGGTCACCCCGGACCGGCGCGGCCTACGGCTGGTGGGACTCATCCTGTTCCTGACCGCGGGCGGCGTCGCGGCGTTGACCGCGCTGGTCGAACTGATCACCACAGGCAGCGCCGGTGCCGCGGCACTGGCCGGGGCGATCCTGGTCGCGGTCGCCGGGTTGGCGGTCGCGGGCGCCTCCCACAGCACGGCGCCGACGGTGCGGACGGTCGCGGGCGGCGTGGCTGCGGTGGCGGTGGTGCTGGCGGTCGCCCGCCCCGTGGCGCTGCTCCTGCCCGGGTACGGCCTGCTGACCGCGGCCGTGACCACGGTGCTGGTCTGGGCCACGGTACGGGCGATGGCCGCCGCGTGGCCCGGTGACCCGGCACACCCGATGCGAAGCTGGTACGCCGGGCCATTGGTGGCGTGCTGGGCCACGGCAGCACTGATCGCGCTTCCCGCGGCGGTGTGGGCACTGATCGGCGCGACAGCGGTACTCGCCGCGGTCGGCCCGGTGTGGCACACCGATCTGGCGGCGTGG
>JBOGDK010000288.1:0-6363 GCA_050701795.1 Micromonosporaceae bacterium | reverse complement strand
CCGTACGTCTGGCCGCGCTTGATCGACAGGGAAACTCCGTCGACCGCGTACACGTAGCCGACAGTGCGGTCGAGCAGGATGCCCCGCTTGATCGGAAAGTGGACTTTGAGGTCGTCCAGTTCGACGAGTGTCTCACCGGACTCGCTGACCCGCTCCACGTCGGGCGCGAGTGTCTGCGTCGCCACGTCGGCGGTCACGTCAGTGGTCGCGTCCTTCACGGGGTCGTCACCTCCTCGGCGCCGTGGGTCGGTGCGTCGGCCGCCGCGGGCGTACCGGGCTCGACCGGATTGTGGCACCGCAGCATCCGGTAGCCGTCGGGCAGCAGGTCAGGTGGCTGTGTCAGGCACGTGTCCAGCATGTTGTCGCAGCGCGGCGCGAACGCGCACCCCTGGGCCCAGGGGATGTTGTCGTTCACCGAACCGCGGATCGGGCGCAGCAGCGCGCCTCGCGGCTGGTCAAGTCGCGGCACTGACCCAAGTAGACCGTGGGTGTACGGATGTTTCGGCTCCGCGAAGAGCTGGCGGCGGGCGGCATTCTCCACGATCCGGCCCGCGTACAGGACGTTGACCGCGCTACACATCCCCGCCACGATCCCCAGGTCGTGCGTGATCATCATCATCGCGGTGTCCTCGCGGTCCTCGACGAGATCCTGCAACAGCGCGAGGATCTGCGCCTGGATCGTGACGTCCAGGGCCGTGGTCGGCTCGTCCGCGATCAGCAGCCGCGGCTTACACGCCAACGCCATCGCGATCAGGGCCCGTTGCCGCATCCCGCCTGAGATCTGGTGTGGGTACTCCTTGAGACGTCGGTAAGGATCGGGGATCCCGACCGCGTCGAGCAACCTGCGGGACTCCTCCCAGGCCGCCTTCTTGTCCATCCGGCGGTGCCGTTGCAGAACCTCAGCGACCTGTACGCCGATCGGCACCACCGGGTTCAGCGACGACAGCGGGTCCTGGAAGATCATCCCGATGTCGCTGCCCCGCCTGTCCCGCATCTCCTCGGGCCGCAGGCTCAGCAGGTCAACGTCGTCGAAGCGGACCTCGCCGGTCACCTCGACACCACGCCGCGGCAGCAGGCCCATGATCGCCAGCGAGGTCACCGACTTGCCGCACCCGGACTCGCCGACCAGCCCGACGGTCTGTCCGGCGTCCACGGTGAAACTCACCCCGTCCACCGCGGTGAACGGCTCCGTGCCGCGTCGCTTGAAGACGACCGTCAGGTCGCGTACCTCGAGCAGAGCCATCGGTTACCGCCGATTCTTCGGGTCGAGTGCTTCGCGCATCGACTCACCCAGCAGGGTGAAGCCGAGCGCCACGACGATGATTGCGAACGCCGGATACATCGCCAGAGCGGGACGTACGTCCAGGTAGCGCTGGGCTTCGCCGAGCATCAGGCCCCACTCTGCCCGGTTGGTGTCCTGGTCGCCCAGGCCGAGGAACGACAACGCCGCCGCATCCAGAATCGCCACCGCCAGCGTCAGCGTCGCCTGCACCAACACCGGGGACAGTGAGTTGGGCAGCATGTGGCGCAGCACGATGGTGTGCCTACGTACCCCGAGTGCGCGGGCCGCCAGCACGTGGTCGCTCTCCCGTTGCGCCAACATCGACCCACGCAGCAACCGTGCGAAGATCGGTACCGCCACTGTCGCGACCGCCAGAATCACGGTCCACTGACCGGGCTTGCGGGCCAGCGCCACCAGGCTGATCGCCAGCAGGAGGCTCGGCATCGCCAGCATCACGTCGGTGAGACGCATCAGCAGCGCGTCGACCCAGCCACCGAAAGCCCCGGAGATCCCCCCGATCACCATGCCGACGAGCAGCCCGATCATGGTGGCGACGACCCCCACGAACAGGGTCTGCCGGGACGCGTAGAGCATTCTGGAGTAGAAGTCACGACCGAACTGGTCGGACCCGAGCAGGAAGCCCTCTTTCGCCCCTGGAATGAAGTCGGCGCGCAACTCCTCCTTGAGCTCGTCGAAACTGACGGTGGGGTCGTGCTGCGCCAGCAGCGGCGCGAACAGCGCCAGGAGCAGGAACCCGAAGATGATCATGCCGCCGATGATCGCGACCGGGCTGCGTACCAACCGGCGCACCGCGTCGACCAACAGGCTGGTGCCACCGCCTTTGGCCGACGCCTCGGCCAGACTGTCGATCCGGTCCGTCTTCCGCTCCGCGAGTCTGGAAATCATTTGACACGCACCCGGGGATCGATGATCGCGTATGAGAGGTCAACCAGCAGGTTCACCAACACGTACACGAACGCGGACAGCAGGATGATCGCCTGGAGCCGGGGATAGTCCCGCCGTTCGATACCTTCGGCGAGCAGCCATCCCAGGCCGCGGTAGTTGAAGACGGTCTCGGTCAGTACGGCACCCGCGAGCAGCAGGCCGGTCTGCAACCCGATCGCGGTGACGACCGGCAGTAGCGCGTTGCGCAGTACGTGCCGCCCCCGGATCGTCTGGCGTCGCAGCCCTTTCGCCTCTGCGGTCCGTACGTAGTCCTCGTTCAGCACGTCGAGCACGCTGGCCCGGGTGATCCGTACGATCACCGCCAACGGGATGGTCCCCAGCGCGATCCCGGGCAGTATCAGGTGGATGAAGGCGTCGGCGGCGGCGTCCCACTCCCGGGTTATCAGACCGTCCAGTACGAAGAAGTTGGTGATGTGGGTGGCCTCGACGGTGACGTTGGCCCGCCCCGATGGCGGGAACCATCCCAGCTTCTCGGCGAACCCTTCCTTGAGCAGGTAACCGAGGAAGAACACCGGCACCGCCACCCCGACGAGGGTGCCGATCACGACCGCGCTGTCCAGCAGCCGGCCCCGGTAGCGGGCGGCGAGGTAACCCAGCGGGATCCCCAGCCCGATCGCGAACACCAGAGCGAACACGCTCAGCTCGATGGTGCCCGGGAACGCCTGACTCAACTCCCGGCTGATCGGCTGCCCGGTAACGGTGGAATTTCCGAAGTCCCCGGTCGCCATCCGGGCCAGCCACTTGCCGTACTGCACCCAGATCGGCTGGTCGTAGCCGAGGGCTTCCTCTAGCTGCGCCCGACGGGCCGCGGTGGCGCGTTCGCCGAGCATCGCGCTGATCGGGCCACCGGGCAGGTTACGCAGCCACATGAACATCAGCACTGACAACACGAACAGGGTCAGCACCATCTGCAGCAGGCGTCGTACGACGACTCGGAGCATCGGTTTCTCTCTCCACGAATGGCGTCGGCTCGGGCCGAAACCTCCTCGGCCCGAGCCGATCCTCAAGTGGCGGGTACGCCGTGAAGCTGTCTGCGTAGGCGTACCCGCCCGTGCGTACTACCTACTACTCGAAGTACACCTTGGCGAACTCTTCGGACGTCAGCGGGCTCGGTACGAGACCCTTGACGTTCTTCGCCACCACGATGGCCGGGGGCGAATGAGTGATCGGAATGGCGGGGAGCCATTCGCTCATCACCCGGCGGTTGATGTCCTCCCAGGCGGCTTTCTGCTTCTCGGGGTCGACCTCGGAGTCGGCCTTCGCGATGGCGGTGAACATGTCCTTCATGCCCTCGTTGCCGAAGTCGAGCTTGCCGCGACCGAAGAACGTACCCACGAAGTTGCCGGCGTAGTTGATGTCGCCGGTCCAGCCCAGCAGGTGCAGGTCGTGCTCCCGGGTGGTGCTGATCGAGTCGAGGTAGCCACCGTTCCACGGCTTGGAGATCGCCTCGATCTCGATCCCGACCTCCTTCAGGTCGGCTTCCAGGACCTGGAAGATCTCCTTCGGGTTCGGCATGTACGGCCGGGTGACCTCGGTCGGGTACGAGAACCGCAGCTTGAGGTTCTCGGCCTTCGCCTCCTTCAGCAGGCTCTTGGCCTTCTCGATGTCGTGCTCGTAGGTCTCGACATCGTCGGCGTAGCCGATCACGGTGCTCGGCATGAACTGGCTCGCGACCTCGGCGCCCTCGGGCAGCTTGGTCTTCGCCAGTTCCTCCCGGTTCAGCGCGTACGCGATCGCCTTCCGCACCCGGATGTCGGCGAGCTTCTTGTTCCCCTTCTGGTTCAGGCCCAGGTAGAGGATGTTGAAGGCGTCCCGGATCTCGAGGTTGAACCCGTCGTTCTTCAGGGACTTGTAGTCCGCGGGGGACGGCAGGTCGTAGCCGTCGATGGTGCCGGCCCGCAGCTCCTGCTTCCGGGAGTTCTCGTCCGGGATGACCTTGAAGATCAAGGTCTTGATCTTCGCCTTGTCACCGTAGAAGTCGTCGTTACGGGTCAGCGTGATCGTGCCGTTGGCCTCGTCGTACTTGGAGAACTTGTACGGCCCGGTGCCGGTCGGGTGCTCCATCGCGTACGACGGGTACTCGAACGCCTCACCCTCCTGGGTGACGTTGTCCGCGTCGTACTTCTTCAGCGCCTCGGGGCTGGAGATCGACAGCGACGTGAGCGTGAAGGCGGCCGGGAACTTGCCGGCGTAGCTTGTCAGCTTCACCACGGCGGTCGAGTCGTCCTTGACCTCACAGCTGTCGTACAGCGACTTGCCGAAGTCCTTGCTGGTGTTCTTCTTGAAGCCACCGAAGGTGTCGAGGTAGTACACGGCCTGCGCCTGCGCCGGTGCGCTGCTCAGGTTGTACCAACGGTCGAAGTTGAAACAGACCGCCTCAGCGTTGAAGTCCGTACCGTCGTGGAACTTCACGCCCTTGCGGAGCTTGAACGTCCATTCCTTGCCGTCCGGGCTGTGCTCCCACGACTCCGCCAACCCTGGCTCGAGCTCGGCGGTGCCTGCCTTGTGACCGATCAACGTCTCGTAGATCTGCCGGTCGACCCGGAAGGTCTCGCCATCGCTCGCGAACGCCGGGTCGAAGTTCGCTGGTGCTCCCGCCGCGCCGAAAACCAGCTTGCTTTTGGCGCTGCCACCCTCGCCACGTTTGCTCTCGGCACATCCAGCCATGCCGGCGGCAAGTGTGACGGTGGCGACCACGGCAACCGCGGCCCTGAGCCTCCGTACCTGCATGTGTAACCCCTGTCCGTCGGTTGACGCGCCACCCTCTCGGCGCGGTCCGGCTGCGCCACCTTCCAGCGCAGTCAGCCCCCGAACCTAGCGAGCGTGAGGCGCATTACAAAGGACCCGACGGAAAATCGGTACCTGAACGTCACCTAGGGCCGCGAACCTCTCACGCCCGCAATCCGGACGAGAGTTGCCCTACACCGGACGCGTAGTGACACTTCCCTTGGGATGCTCCACTGTGTGTACTCACGGCACCACAGCCCGCACACGGGCTTGTGTTACACGTCGAGCGTCCGGCGACCCTCGAACGCCCGACCCAGGGTGATCTCATCGGCGTACTCCAGGTCCCCGCCCACCGGCAGGCCACTCGCGAGCCGGGTCACCGCGAGACCCATCGGCTTGACCAGCAACGCCAGGTACGTCGCCGTCGCCTCGCCCTCGGTGTTCGGGTCCGTCGCGAGGATCAGCTCCTTCACCGCGCCGGACTGCAGCCGCAGCATCAGCTCCCGGATCCGCAGGTTGTCCGGCCCAACGCCCTCCAGCGGATTGATCGCCCCACCCAGCACGTGGTAGCGGCCCCGGAACTCGCCCGTACGCTCCACCGCGATCACGTCCTTGGGCTCCTCGACGACGCAGATCACCTCGTCGGTACGCCGCGCGTCACGACAGATCCGGCACTGCTCGTCCTCGGCCACGTTGAAGCAGACCACACAGAACCGGACCTGGTCCTTGACCCGCTTCAGGACGGCGGCCAACCGCGCCACGTCAACGGGATCGGCCGCGAGGATGTGGAACGCGATCCGCTGCGCGCTCTTCGGGCCGACCCCGGGCAGCCGGCCCAGTTCGTCGATCAGATCCGCGATGGCACCCTCGTACATCAGTGTTCCAGGTGGTGGGTCCGCTGGCTGGGCCGCATTCCCGAGCCTGGCATCACAGGCCCAGACCGGGAAGGCCGCCGAGCCCACCCGCGATCGGGCCCATCTTCTGCTCACCGAGCTGCCGCGCCTCGGCCGACGCGTTGTGCACCGCGGCCACGATCAGGTCGGCCAGCGTCTCCACATCCTCGGGGTCGACCACGGACGGATCGATGTCCAGAGACTTCAGCTCTCCTGCCCCGGTGACGGTCGCGGTCACCAGGCCACCGCCGGCGGCCCCGGTCACCTCAGCCTCCGCGAGCTCCGCCTGCGCGTTTGCGAGCTGCTCCTGCATCTTCTGCGCCTGCTGCAGCAGCTCCTGCATGTTCGGCTGGCCACCAGGCCCCACGGCGTACTCCTCAGTCGATCGGCTGTTATCCGAGCCTAGCGTCTGTTGGGGAACCCCCGGCCGAGGCGCGGTGAGGTCCATTTTGTCGAACTGGCAAGCGTGCGGAAGAGGTGCACACCGGTGTTGTA
>JBOGDK010000287.1:0-6418 GCA_050701795.1 Micromonosporaceae bacterium | reverse complement strand
CACGGGATCGGATTCGCGCTGCAACTCGGCACCATCCAGCGGGAATGCGTCAACGGCGCGGAGAGCTGGTGCTTCGGCACCGGGTGGGACACCTCGGAGTGGTACGCGCCGAACAAGGACGCCGCGATGGGCGCCATCGACGACCTCCGCGGGATCCTGTCCAACCTGACCGCGGGCAACTCCGAGCAGCCGGAAAACCCCGAAACCGAGGGTGTGAAGGCGAAGGTGTGGGACACCGGTGGCCTGGGCCTCAACGTCCGTTCCACCCCTGACGCCAACGCCAAGGTGGTGCACGCCCTCAACTCCGGTGACAGCATCACGATCTCCTGCCAGGTCGAGGGCCCAGAGGTCCACAACGACGTGGCGGGCCTCACCAGCAAGCTGTGGGACTACCTGCCCGAGTACGAGGGCTACGTCGCGGACGCCTGGGTGTACACCGGCACCGACGGGCGGATCGAAGGCGTACCGGACTGCGGTGACGGCAACGAACCGCCGCAGGAGCCGGAGGACCCAGGGCCGAGCGATCCGTCAGAGTGCTCCGGCGACGCCCCGGCCTTCCCGCACGGCAGCGCGCCCGGCGACGTCATCGCGGCGATGGAGGAGCGCTGGGGGCTGGACTTCAAGGCATCCGACGAGCGGTCCTGGGAGAACGAGCGGTACCTGCCGCTGCTGGAGGTCTGGTGGAACACCCTGGCGAAGGTGGAGTGCACCTCGTTCGTCGACACCGTCAACGACAAGAACGGGGGCGGCCTGCCGGTTGTCTCCGTGGTCCACGACGGTGGCATCTGGGGTTGGTACCGGGGTTACCCGACCGGCCTGGAGATCGATCCGGACCGGCAGCTCGCCGCGGTCCAGAACGGGATCGGCGAAACCGTGGAGCAGAACATCATCCACGAGCTCGGGCACGCGTACAACAACGACCGTGAGAACAGCCCGGCACCTGGCTACTGGTCGGAGTACGTCGGGATCTACGAGTCCGACGGTGGCCTGTCCGAGTACGGACGCAGCAGCATGACGGAGAACTTCGCCGACGTGCTCGGCTTCTATGTCGCACGGTGCGCCCTGGAACGGTTCGAGGTTTCCGAGCCGCGGGCGAACCCGTACGACGGCGGATACACCAGCTACTACGAGTTCGCCAGGAAGCACGTCTTCGACGGGGTGGAATTCGGGCCACCGCCCGGCTCCGCCGCGTCCTGCGGTTAGTACGGAGTTGACCGTGGCCCGCGACTGAGGAGCCTGGTCGACGGAAGTAACGGGGTCCACCGGAACCGGTGGACCCCGTTGCTGCCTACCGGGATCCCGTATGCGGCGTCGACCCGCTCTGGGCCGGTGCGGTGATCCGCCAGGCGTGCCGGCGTACCTCCCAGATCCGGCTGCTGACCGGCTCGGAGAGTTCGCCGTCCGCGGCGACAGGCACCGGGCCACCGGCCACGACGATCCGCTTCCCGCGTACCGAGGTCACCTGCGGGTGTCCGGTGTGTTCACCGCGGCGCAGCAGCAGGCCGTACCCGAGGCGTTGCAGTGGTCCGATCGCGAACGAGACGACGACATCGGCTACGGCGTCGTCCGGCTGGGCGTCCGGGGCGAGCGGAGTGCCGCCACCGATGGTGGAGCCGTTGCCGATTCCCACCATCAGGATCCGGTGCTTCCCGTCGGCGACCTGTCGACCATCGACGTGGACCACGAGCCGCCAACCCGGTGTGCGGAACGCCGTGAGGACGCCACCGACGCCGTACGCGAACCGCCGTAGCAGCGGCTTGAGTGGGGCCGCGGTACGTGACGCCGCCGCACCGATGCCGAGGTGCACCGCGTTGACGACGATCCCGCCGGAGTCGTCGATCAGCAGGTCCATCGGGCGATGTGCGCCGGTCGTCGCCAGCCTCGCCGCCGGGCCCGGATCCAACGGGATCGCCAGGGCGCGGGCCAGGTCGTTACCGGTGCCGAGGGGGATCAGGCCTACGGTACGGCTGCCGAGCTCGCCTCGTTCCTCCAACGCCGCGACGACCCGGTGCAACGCTCCGTCGCCCCCGGCCACCACGGGGTCACGGTCGGAGTGCTTGCCGAGTACGGCAACCAGGTCACCCGGGTCCTCGACCGACTCGACGGTGACGTCCGCGACCTCCCGCATTACCGACACGACGGTCGCCTGAGTCTCGTCGTCGGCGCTGCCGGCCTTCGGGTTCCAGAGCAACAGCAGACGCCGTGGCTCGTCGGGCGCGCGCACCTTCATCGTCCTCCCCTTCTGGCCCACAGTCTGCTATTCCTACCCGACCTGTCGGTTGTTGAACCGGCGCTGTCGTACCACCCCGAGTGCCCAGCCGGGTCAGGACCAGGTCATCGCGATGGTCCGCTCGAACGTTACGTACCCGGCGCGGTGAAACGCGGCGGCCATCGGCGTGTTGCCGAGGTCCGTCGAGGCTCGGATGCGTGGTACGTCAAGCTGAGCGAGGATCCGGGTGCCCTCGGCGAGGATGTCGTCGATGTAGCCGTTTCCCCGGTGCGCGGGCAGTACGCCGAGGTACGCGATGATCGGGTGGTACGGATTGCGGGCCGGGATGACGAAACCGACAGGCTCACCGTCGGGCAGTGTCGCGATCCGCCACCACGCCCGCGGGCTGGAGTATCGGGCCAGTTCTTCGGTGTAGTGCCTGACGGCGGCGCTCCGGGCGGACATCCGGTTCAGGTCAGCGCGACCATGGGCGTCCAGGGTTCCGTCCAAGGTGGACGTCATCAGATCGACCAGTTCGTCGGAGTCGTCGACCGTCCGGAATACCAGGCGGCGACTCGGGTCTGCCAGCGGCGTACCGGCACGCCACTGCAGCCGCAGCCGCTCCACCAGCAACCGGGCGCCGGTGCGTTCCAGTGCGAGCATCCGGTCCTCGACACCACGCCTGGTCGCGTCCTCGTCACGCCAGTCGGGTGGTACGAAGCGGAGGTACTCGGGTGGTATGGATCCGGCCGGAAGCACGTCGGCCATCGCGGTGCGCAGCAACCGCTCCGCCACGTTCGTCCGTTCATGGTCAGAGGGGTCGTCGGCCATGTCGAAGACGTCCAGGTAGAGCGGTGGGTCAGTCTCGCCCGGGCTCCACCAGGCGGCCCTGGCGACCACCCGGCCGTCCCGGAGCGCGAGCCACATCCAGTGCGGGCGCCGCCGTCCGGCGTCGAGGTCGTCCGCGAGTTCGTCGTTGAGGACGTACGGCAGTTGGCAGAAGAGGTCGAGTTCATCGCGCCCCGTGATCGGGCGCAGGGTGACATCGTGCTGTTCGGTAGACATGGCAGCTCTCCGTGGGGAGGCGCCGGGTCCGTACCGGTCAGATGCGGTCCACATCTGGGGAGGACGACGGCGCGGTGGTCATTACGTTCATTCGCGCTCCCTCCTCCTGTCGATCCGCCCCGCCGGTCCTGTCAACGGGGATCGAGCTACGACCCTTGCCCAGTGCGTGTCGCTCGTCAATCGGATTAACCGGCCGTGGACAGTTCGACTGCGCACAGTGAGGTGGGGCAGCAGGCGGATCTGCTGCCCCACCGGTGGTGCTTCGGTATTAAGCGGCGTTCTTGGTCGGCCAACTGTCGGAGAAGACCCGCGGTCCGACATCGGCGGTGGTGAGCCCGCCGAAGAGCTGGTCCACCCGAGCGGCCTCAGCCGAGCTCGGGTACGGGTTCGTGCAGCCGGTGCCGGCGCTGCCACCGGACATCAGGATCGCGCAGTTGCCGTTGTAGTTGTCCGGCAGGCCGAGGATGTGCCCCATCTCGTGGGACATGATCCGCAGCGGTGAGTACTGCTGGGCCTGGTACACGTCGATCACCACATAGCCGTTGCCCAGGCTGTAGCGCACGGCGTACGACCCGCCACCGTACGTGTAGTAGATCATCAGGTTCGATCCACACTTCGACATGTTCACGTTGTTGGTACGGCTGGTCCAGATCGACGCGGCCTGGTCAGCGGTGCCGGCGAACTGGCCGGCCTGGCTGGTGTTGTAGCAGACGGTCGCCTGGATGCCGGCGGCGTGGGCGTCCTGGGTGGTGGCGGCCTGGACGCCGACGAGGGCGAGCGCAAGCAGCCCGAACGCTGCCAGCAGGGTGCTGATTCTTCGCAGAGATGCAGACACGGAAGCCTCCCCGAACATGAATGGAATTCGTGCGGCACTCACGATATTTAGGGGCTTTTGGCAGGGCAATGGCCGTTGCGGATCCTTTCGTAGTATTAGGAGTGAAATAGGGTATTCCCGAGTGAATGCACGGCCACGTTCTGTACGGCCAGGGGGTTACCCCAAGAGCACGGGTTGTGTCTGACGGTCATCACACGGTGAACAAAGGGTGCTCAGCGGGGGCGCGATACACCCGCCGGCGCGCCGAAACTTACCGATGGCTGAACGTCTCACCGCCCGCCTGTGTCCATATAAGACACTATGTGACACTTCGAAACGGTGATGTAGGGGCTCCCGGGCGTCGCCGGGGCCGGGCGGAGCCAGGTTCGGGCCGGTCACCCGCTGCTATCGTTCCCCAGCGGTGGGCACACGCGACCTGACCGCGCCGTGTGTCGTCACGGAGGAGGCGCATGTGGACACCAACGAGTTTCCAGCGTTGCCTGACCTGGCGACGGCGCTTCCCGGATACCGGTTGACACGACCTCTCGCCGTGACCGCGATGAGTGTGGTCTACCAGGCGGAAGAGTCCGCGCTCGGGCGCGACGTCGCTGTGAAGATCCTGCACCCGAACGTCGCCTCGGACGCGTCGTTCCGGGAACGGTTCGACCGGGAGGTGTCGATCGCGGTCAGCATCGCGCATCCGAATGTGATCCCGATCCACGCCAAAGGTGAGCAGGACGGCGTCCACTACGTCGCGATGCAGTACGTGGATGGTCCGGACCTGGGTCAGTTGATCCGGGACAAGGGACGGCTGCGGTTGCCGGAGACCGTACAGATCGCCCGTCAGGTTGCCTCGGCATTGGATGCCGCACACGAGAAGGGGCTGGTGCACCGCGACGTCAAGCCGGGCAACGTGCTGCTCGACAGGCGTACCCGCCACGCCTACCTGTGTGACTTCGGGATCGCCAGACCGGTCGACACCAGCGGCCTGACGACCGCGGGCCAGTTCGTGGGAACCACCGGGTACGCGGCGCCGGAACAGATCCACGGCGCGAAAATCGACCGCCACGCGGACCAGTACGCCCTGGGCTGCGCGATCTACCAGTGCCTGACCGGGGAGCCGCCGTTTCCGGGGTCGGACACCTCGGCGGTCCTGTGGTCGCACATGAACGAGCCGCCACCACGGGCGACGGAACGGGTACCGGAGCTGCCCGCCGCCGTCGACGCGGTGCTGGTACGTGCGATGGCGAAACGCCCCGAAGACCGCTACCCGTCCTGCGCCGCGCTCGTGGCGGCGCTGGCGGAGGTCAGCGACGCGGCGACGAGTGTGCCCCAGCAGCGCGGCCCCGAGAATCCGGATGCGGTCACCGCCACCCCGTCGCCGAACACGTCGATGCGGCGTCTGAGCGCATTGGCTCGCAGCCTCGGTGCCCTGACCCACAAGCTGGCCGCAGAACACCGGCGGGTGCGAGGCGACGGCACCGGTCCGCCGGGGTCGGACAGGCGTCAGGTGGCCCGTAACCGACTGCTGTGGGGGTGCGCGTGCGGCACGGTGCTCCTGGTGGTGCTCGGAGTGCTGGTGTGGCCGTCCTGGGCTTCCGGGATCAGCCCCGACCAGCTGAAACGGGTGCCCGCCGAATTGCGCTCCGGGTGTGAACGGCTCGACACCACGGCAAGACCCGGAGCGAGCACCAGCCTGAAATGCCGGGACGCCGACGGGCTGGCCGCCGTGTTCAGCTTCTTCACCACCGCGAGGGAAGCCGCCGTCTCGTACGACAAGGTGGTCCGCGAAGCCAACGTGAAGCCGGGTACGGGCGACTGCGGGACGGTGACCGGATCAGAACACCAGTACCCCGGTGTCGGGTCGTCACAGGGCCGGGTGCTGTGCCAGACACCGGGTCGTCTGACGATCGTGACCTGGGTCGATGACCTCGCCCGTACGGTGGCCAGCGCGGAGAGCGCTGATCTGGGTGGCAACGACCTCGTCTCGTCGTGGAGCAGATGGGTCAAGGTGCCCACGTTCGCCACGGACGCCGAGGACGATCTGATGTCCGCGATCCACCACCGTGCGTGTCAACGCGCGCCCAGAGGCAGCCTCGACAGCTTCCCCGGTGCGGTCGCGGCGGTCGAATGCAACCTCTCCGAGGACGGGGTACGTACCGTCTCCGCCTACCGGTTCCGCCACGTGGAACACATGAAGCGCTCGTACGACAGGCACGTCGCCGAGGCCGACGCGCCGAGCGGGGTCTTCTGCGGGGACCAGCCTGACGGTTTCCTCGGCACCGACGATTACGCCAGATTCGACATCCACGCCGGCGACCTGCTCTGCT
>JBOGDK010000286.1:0-6439 GCA_050701795.1 Micromonosporaceae bacterium | reverse complement strand
GTAGACTACACAGAACAGATTGCCCTCCGTGTCAGTGAGTACGACGAAGTCAGCGCCCTCCGGATAATCCCAGTCCACGCGCGTGGCGCCGAGCGAGATCAGGCGTTCGATCTCGGTCAACCGCTCCGCCTCGTCGGCCGCCCACAGGTCCAGATGCATCCGGTCGTCCTGGTCCAGATGCAGGCGCGGCCCCTCGCCACCGTCCGGCGCCAGAAACGCGGGGTTGCCGGGGCGCGGGCGGTATCCAAGCGCGTTCGTCCAGAAAGCGGCTGCTCGTTGGACGTCAGACACATTCATCACGACCGAACCGAGTTTCAGCATCTGCGCAGCTTCGCATCCGGGTCTGACAGGCCGACCTCCAGTGACTCCGGGCAGCCCCCCCGCCCCCTTCACATGTTGATCATGTGTCCGGCCAGCCCGTGAACCGCCTCCTTGACCGCCTCGCCGAGCGTGGGATGGGCGTGCACATTGCGGGCCACCTCGTGGACCGTCAGGTCCCACTGCTGGGCCAACGTCAGCTCCGGCAGCAGCTCGGTGACATCCGGACCGATCAGGTGGCCGCCCAGCAGTTCGCCGTACTGCGCGTCGCTGAGCAACTTGACGAACCCGGCGGTGTCGCCCAGGCCATGTGCCTTGCCGTTCGCGCTGAACGGGAACTTCGTCACCCGTACGTCGAAGCCCCGCTCGCGGGCCTGCGCCTCGGTCCAGCCGAAACTGGCGATCTGCGGTTGGCAGTACGTGGTTCGCGGGATCATCACGTACTCCAGCTCCATGGTCTCGGCGCCCGCGATGGTCTCCGCGGCGAGGATCCCCATCGCCTCCGCGGCATGCGCCAGCATCAGCTTCGCGGTGACGTCCCCGATCGCGTAGATGTGGTCCACAGTGGTACGGCACCGACCGTCCACCTCGATCGCGCCGCCGTCGGTGAGACGTACCCCGGTGTGCTCCAGCCCGTACCCGGTGACCCGGGGTTGGAAGCCGATCGCCTGCAGCACCTTGTCGGCCCGCAGGGTCTCCCGCTGCCCGTCCCGGGCGACGGTCACCTCGACCTGGTCGCCGGCCTCCTCGATCGACTCCACCCGGGTCGATGTCAGGACGTCGATGCCGAGCCGCCGGTACCGGCGGGCGAGCTCGGCCGAGATCTCCTCGTCCTCGGCGGGCACGATCCGGTCCAGGAACTCCACGATGGTCACGTCGACGCCGTAACCGCGCAGCACGTAGCCGAACTCGACGCCGACCGCGCCGGCACCGGCGATCACGATGCTGCGGGGCACTGTGTCGGTGAGAATCTGCTCCTCGTACGTCACCACCCGGTCGGTCACCTCGGTGCCCGGCAGCAGCTTGGTGGTGGCGCCGGTCGCGAGGATGCAGTGGTCGAACGTGACGGTCTCGGTGCCGCCGTCGGCCAGCGCCACCGTCAGGGTGTGCGGGTCAGTGAAGCTGCCGCTGCCGTCGTACTGGGTGATCTGGTTCTTCTTCATCAGGTAGTGCACGCCCTTGACCCGCCCGTCGGCGACCTTGCGACTGCGCGCGTACGCCGCTGCGTAGTCGAAGCTGACCGACCCGTCCACGGTGATCCCGAACGTCTTCGCCTCGTTGGTCACCAGGTGCGCCAGCTCGGCGTTACGCAGCAGCGCCTTGGACGGGATGCAGCCCACGTTCAGGCAGACCCCGCCCCAGTAGCGTTCCTCGATCACGGCCGTACGCAGCCCGAGCTGTGCGGCGCGGACCGCCGCGGTGTATCCGCCGGGGCCGGCGCCCAGCACCACGGCGTCGAAGTGTGTGCCCATAGTCTCGATCAAACGCCTACCATCCGGTCGCCGCACGGCGAATCCTGGTCTGTGTGGTTCGCGCGACAGGGCGCGGGGCAAGGGGGACGTGATGGTCGAACAGGTGGACGTGGTGGTCGTCGGACTGGGCGTGGCCGGCGAAGAGGTCGCGGGCAAGCTCGCCGAGGCCGGGCTGTCGGTGGTCGGGGTGGAAGGCCGGCTGGTGGGTGGCGAGTGTCCGTACTGGGGGTGCATACCGAGCAAGATGATGATCCGGGCGGCGAACCTGCTCGCCGAGGGGCGCCGGATCCCCGGGATGTCCGGTGACAGTCAGCTGACCCCGGACTGGTCTCCGGTCGCGAAGCGGATCCGTGAGGAGGCCACCGACACCTGGGACGACACCGTGGCGGTGGAGCGACTGGAGGGCAAGGGCGCCCGGTTCGTACGGGGCTGGGGCCAGCTGGTCGGCCCAGGTCGGGTACGGGTCGCCGAGCAGGAGTTCCAGGCACGCCGCGCGGTGGTGGTCGGCACCGGCACCGAGCCGGTGATCCCGCCGATCGACGGGCTGGCGGGGACCCCGTACTGGACCAACCGGCACGCGATCGAAGCCGACCGGCTGCCGGCGTCGATGATCGTGCTGGGCGGCGGCGCGATCGGACTGGAGCTGGCGCAGGCGTACGCCCGGTTCGGGACGGCGGTCACCGTCGTCGAAGCACTCGACCGGCTGATCGGCATCGAGGAGCCGGAGGCCTCGGACCTGGCGGCGGAGTCGCTGCGAGCCGACGGGGTGACGATCCGTACCGGCGCGAAGGCGAACCGGGCCGACCACCAGGACGGGTTCAGGTTGGCGCTGGAGGGCGGGGGAGCGGTCACCGGCGAGACGTTGCTGGTGTCGGTGGGGCGCCGGGTCAACCTCGGCTCGCTCGGCCTGGACAGCGTCGGGCTTGACCCAAGGGCCAGGGCGTTGTCGGTGGATGACCGGATGCGTGCCGGCGAACGGCTCTGGGCGGTCGGAGATGTGACCGGCCACGGCGCGTTCACACACCTCGCGATGTACCAGGCGGGGATCGCGGTACGCGACATCCTCGGCGAGGACGGTCCACCGGCCGATTACCGGGCGGTGCCGCGGGTCACGTTCACCGACCCGGAGATCGGTGCGGTCGGGTTGACCGAGTCGCAGGCCCGCGAGGCGGGGCAGCGGGTGCGTACCGGGACCGCCCAGGTGCCGTCCACCGCGCGCGGGTGGATCCACAAGGCCGGCAACGACGGGTTCATCAAATTGGTGGTCGACGCTGACTCCGGTGTTCTGGTGGGAGCCACCTCGGCGGGGCCGACCGGCGGCGAGGTGCTCTCCGCGTTGGCGCTGGCGGTGCACGCCAGGGTGCCGGTGGCGACGCTGCGGCACATGATCTACGCGTACCCGACGTTCCACCGGGGGATCGAGGACGCGCTACGCGACCTTGCCGAGTGAACGTCGCACCCGCCGCCAGAAGGCTCAGCCCACCGCCGCTGCAGTGCCGCGGGTCGCAGTGCCGCCGGTGTCAGACCTGCCGGAGTCGCCAGGTCTTGCTGTCCACGGCCACGCACACGCCGGGAGACAGCACGATCACCCGCATCGTGCCGTCGGCGTGCAGGTCGATTCCTTCCGTCTCGAACTCGCCGGAGCAGCCACTCGACAGCGGCAGTTGCCGTACCGCGGTGACCTGCCCGCTGACGTCGGAGCCGTCCAGTGGCCGCTGCAGGTCGACCCGCAGCAGCGGCTTGGTGATCCCGTACAGCTCGCCGGCGGGGTCGTTCGAGGAGCAGTACAGCACCGTGGGGGAGAAGAAGTCGCAGCCTTGTACGTCCCGCACCGGACGGTCCAGGCGCACCGAGAACGCGTACGGCAGATCGGCGCCGGGGCTCGCGGCGGGGTGCAGCCCCGGTGTCGGGTAGCCCAGGATCCGGTCCATGGTGCCCCACTCACCTGCGAGCATCCACGGGCCGGCGGGAGCGATGGCCACGAATGAGTTCTCCCGGGCCTCCCACGAGGGCAGGGTGTGTGCGTACTCCGTCCAGGCGCCGCCGGGTGCCTGGGCCCGGAACATCTTCCGGCCGCCGTCGGCCCGTTGGTACGGCTCGACGTACCACCCGGCGACCGAGTCGGGGTCGCCGACGTGGTCCCAGCCGCGGCTGTACACCTCCGCCGGGATCGTGGCGAAACCGGTGTACCGGATCTCGGCGCCACTGTCGCGGACGATGGTGGCCAGCCCCTGGCCCTCGTCGTACGGCCGGGCCCGGTCGGAGCCGATGGTCTCCCAGTCGGTGGCAGTCGTGACCGAGGCGTTGGCGGCGAGGACGGAGGCCGCGGTGACCAGTGCGGCGATCCCGAGAACCAGGACACTGTGGACAATGCGGCGCGTCATCGGCAGATGATCCCGTGCCGCCGGTCAAACATGCAAGGGTTTCATGTTTTGTTCCGATGCCGCCTCTGGTCAGATCGGCGGGCGCCAGAGGTGGGGCGGCTTCCCGGCGACCCCGGGGCGGAGCCGGAACAACGCGCCGGCCAGCGGCTCCCGTTCGTCGGGGGTCATCCCGAACCAGCCCGTGGTGAGGTAAAGCTCGTCGAGGTCCGGGCCACCGAATCCGCAGCTGGTGACCCGGTTCGCCGGCACGTCGATCACCTCGTCGAGCCAGCCGGTCTGGTCGTACCGGCGGAGTTGGCCACCGCGTACCAGCGCCACCCAGACCCCACCTTCGGCGTCCACGGTCAGCCCGTCCGGGCGGCCCGGTGCGTCGGAAAGGTCGGCGAACGTACGGCGTCCGGTGGCCGTGCCGTCGGGGTGGTAGTCGAACACGTCGACCCGCCTGGTCGGGGTGTCCACGAAATACATCAGGTCGCCCGCGGGGTTGAAGTCCAGCCCGTTGGAGAGGGTCACCTGATCCACCACTGTGGCCAGTGCTCCGGGACCGTCCACCCGGTACAGGGCACACCCACCGGGCTCGTGGCGGGCGGAGTACGTACCGATCAGGAACCGACCGTACGGGTCGCACGCCCCGTCGTTCCCGCGGTCTCCGGTGGGGAGGTGGACCAGTGGCTGGTCCAGGGAGTCCAGCGGGGCCACCCGATCGGCCACCGCGGCGAGCAGCCGGCCGTCCTGCCCCGGGGCGAGCGCGGTGATCGGCTCCGGGTACGTCCGCGCCGTGTCCTGGCCTGTCGCGGGGTCGAACCGGTGCACCTGGCGCCCCAGGATGTCCAGCCACAGCAGTACACCCTCGGCGGCGTGCCACACCGGTCCCTCGCCCAGTTCGGCCCCGGCGGTGACGACCGGTTCGAGGTCGTACCTCACAGCGGGCCTAGCCCCTTCAGCTCGTGGCGGAGTGCGGTGCCGGCCTCGGCCGGCAGCGGCAGTGCCGGTGGCGCCATCCGGTCATCGCAGAGGCCGAGCAGCGCCGCCGCGGTTTTCCAGCCGGCCGGGAAGCCGCTGCCGCGGCACGCGGTGACCAGGCTCAGCAGCCTGTCCTGCGCCGCGCGCCAGGCGGCCTCGTCCCCGTCCCGGTAGCCGCGGAACACCGCGACGGACAGCTCCGGCGCGACGTTCGCGCTGGCCACGATGGCGCCGGTGGCCCCTGCTGAGAGGCATTCGCCGAGCAGCGAGTCGGTACCGGTGAGCACCCGGAACGACTGCCCCGCGGTGCCGCGTACCACCTGGCGGAGGTATTCCAGGTCCCGTCCGCTGTCCTTGATCCCGACGACGTTCGGGTGCGCCGACAGTGCCGCGACCGCTTTCGGGGAGTAACCGTTCTGGGCCAGACCGGGAATGTGGTACAGCAGCAACGGCACCGGAGTGGTCTCGGCGAGCGTCTCCACCAGGCCGATCGTCTCGGCGTCCGACATCGGGTAGTAACCCGGTGGGGCGAGCAGGACGGCGTCAGCGCCGGCCTCGGAGGCGTCGGCGAGATCCGCTACGGCGTCGTCGAGGGAGGTGCAGCGCACCCCCGCGATCACCGGCAGACCCGCGGCGGAGACCCGGGCGGTCACCGTGTGACGCTGCCGCCGGGACAGCCTGGGGCCCTCGCCCGTGGAGCCCACCGGGGACAGTCCGGCGACACCGGCGGCCACCGCGCGCGCGATGATCCGGTCCAGCGCGTCGAGGTCCGGCTCGCCGTTCGCGGCGATCGGGGTGAGCAGCGCGACGCTGACCCCCTCGGGTGGCGTGTCGGTCACCATTCAGCGATCCTTCCGTCGGGGTGTCGCCAGTCGGGGTCGGACAGTTCCCAGGGGCCGTCGGCGGCACGTACCGCCGCTTCGTCGATCGTGACACCCAGCCCCGGCCCGTCCGGTACGGCCAGAGCGCCGTCCACCGGGCGCAACGGGCCCGGGTCGGTCAGGTAGTCGAACATCTCGCCAGCCGGAAGACCTTCGTAGCCGGAGTGGTAGTGCATGCCGAGGCTCTGCTCGTGCAGCGGCACGTTCAGGCAGGCGCTCGCCACCTGTAACGACGCCGCGAGCGAGACCGGCCCGTTGGGGCAGTGCGGCACCACCGCGACGTCGTACGCCTCCGCCAGGTGGCAGATCTTCACCAGCTCGGTGAGCCCGGTCAGCGACACGTCCGGCTGCAGGATGTCCACACCACCACGGTTGAGCAGTTGCCGGAACTCCCAGCGGGAGGTGAGCCGTTCCCCGGTGG
>JBOGDK010000285.1:0-6447 GCA_050701795.1 Micromonosporaceae bacterium | reverse complement strand
TGCTGACCCGCTGCTGACCCGCTGGAGGGCCGATGTCCGATGCTCACGCCGAGCTTGACGCTGCGCTGGAGCAGCTCGTCTCGGCCGCCCGTGACCACCTCGCCGCGGTGAAGGCGGCGGAGGGGCGCATCGACGACGACGAGGTCTGGCAACGGTACGTGGAGCTCAACAACGCCGCGGTCAACTACGACCGGCTGCTCCTCGACAACACCGGGGACGTCACCCCGTGGGACCTGGATCCGATCGATCCGGAGGACGCCGACGAACAGTACGGCGTGGGCCTCGGCGGCGTGGACGGTGGCGAGGTGCCGGACGAGCAGCCCGTCACCGTGTCCGTACGGCAGCGCCGGGATTACCACGTCCCCAAGATCGCCGCTCTGCTCCGGGTGGCGGAGGCGGCGCGCCGGGAACTGCCACCGGGGATCGAGCCCAGCGAGCCGGAGCCACCGCGAGACCCCGCTGGGGCGGTCGCGGAACTGCTGGAAGCGGGGGACGGGTCGTTGGCGTCCCTGGACATCCCCGAGTTGGAGCCGCTGGCCGGGGTCACGGTGATCTGTGAAGTGGCACAGCCGGTGAACGTTGATGCGCTCGTCGCCGGCACCGAGGACGATTTGCCTGCCACGTTCGCGGTCAACGGGTCCGACACCGCGGTCCGGTTGATCGTGGAGCGCCCGTACGACCCGGACGCCGACGAGGACGAAGAGACTCAGTAGGACAGGCCGGGTAGCTGCTGCGCTCCGATCCGGCGACGTAGCACCACCTGCCGGGTGCCGTCGGCGTACAGCCGTACCCGTGCCAGCTCCCATCCCGCGAATTCCGCCGCGATGGCCAGCTGCGCCTGCGCGGCGGCCCGGTCGACGTTGGCGGGAAGGCGCAGCGGTGCGTATTCGTAATCATGTGGCACGAGTCAGATCCGCCTAACCAGAGATGGACTGCACCAGACCGTCGGTCTTACTCGCCACGTAAACCGTACCGGAGGCAGGGTCGACGGCGACGCTGTCAGGCTGCCGTACGGTCGGGTGACGGGCGACCTCCTTCGGGGCGCCGTCAGACAGGTCGAAGCCCACCACCTCGTTACGCGCGGTGACGGTCAACCACACGACGTTGCGTTTCGGGTCGTACGCCATCCCGTACGGCGAGCCCGCCACCGGGAAGCGTTGTCGCAGGTATAGCGGGTCGGTCGCGAACACCAGCAGCTCGCCGTCCCGGGTGTCGGCCACCACGAACCGGCCGTTGGAATCCGCGACGACGTGCAGTGCGCCGTTGCCGGCCCGCAACGCCTCCTCCCGCTTCCCGGACGATGCCCGGTACACGGTGAGCGAGGTCGCTTCGGCGTCGATCACCCCGATCCGGTCCCCGGCCGCGGCGATCCCCTCCGGCCTGCCCTTGGTACGGATCGTGCGCACCAGTTCGCCGTCCGCGTCGTACACCCCCACGGTGCCTTCCCCGGGGAACGTGACCGCGGTGCCGCCGCCGGGCAGCAGCGCGAGCCCGTGCCCCTGCGGCGACCACTTCACCCGGGACTCGGCCCCCTTCACCGGTACGGTGACCAGTTGCCGCCCCGCCACCGCGCGGAACCCCCCGTCCGGCAACGCAACCACATGGGCGGCCGGTGCCGGCAGGTCGACCATCCGTACCGGGCGTCCGCTGGCCGCGTCGATGATCGCGAGCTGTGGCGGGTCGTCGACGCCGACCGCGATCCGGCGGTGCGCGGAGTCGACGGCGATTCCCTCGGCATGCCGGTCCGCCGCGCCGGTGGCTCCCGGCACCGGTCGTACCGTGCCAGCGGGGGAGACCGTCGGCGACGGAGCGGGCGCGACCGAGGCCACGGACGGGGAGCCGACCCGCAGCGGGTCCCGATCGGAGCAACCCGCGAGACCCGTCACCCCCACGGCGCACACCAGCGCCGTGGCAACCACTCTCATCGCGACCTCCGCGTCACGTCTGCCGCTCGGGATACCCCAACTCGATCGCGGAGACGTCGTCGAGTGCCCGGAAGATCTCCGCCGGCAGGGTGAGCTCATCGGACTGTAGCGACCCGACGAGCTGGCCCACCGTACGGGCACCCACCACGGGGGCCACGACACCTGGGCGGTCCCGTACCCACGCAAGGGCGACCGACAGTGGAGCCACCCCCAGGCCGTCGGCGGCGGTGGCCACGGCCTCCACGATCCCGGCGCTGCGGTCGTCGAGGTACGAACCGACAAACCGCTCGAAGTGCGGCGAGGCCGCCCGGGAGTCGGCCGGGGTGCCGTTGCGGTACTTGCCGGTCAACACCCCGCGCCCCAGTGGCGACCACGCCAGGATCCCGGTGCCGGAGGCCCGGCAGGCCGGCACCACCTCGCGTTCCACCCCGCGCTGCACCAGGGAGTACTCCGCCTGACAGGACACGATCGGCGGCTTTCCCGCGACCACACCGGCGGCCTGCCAGGTGGCGGCCCGGGCGGTCTGCCAGCCGGCGAAGTTCGAGACACCGACGTAGCGGGCCCGACCGGACGACACCGCGTGATCCAGCGCCGAGAGCGTCTCTTCCAGCGGGGTGTCGGCGTCGTACGCGTGCAACTGCCAGACGTCCACATGATCGGTGCCGAGCCGGCGCAGGGAGGCGTCGAGGCTGGCCAGCAGGTGGCCGCGGGAGCCGTTGCGGCGCCGGTCGGTCCCGGGGCACAGGCCCGCCTTCGTGGCGACCACCAGCTCCTCGCGCGGCACGACGGGGCCGAGCAGCGTACCGATCACTGACTCGGCGCGGCCGTCGGCGTACACGTCGGCGGTGTCGAGCAGGTTCCCGCCGGCGTCGACGAACGTCTTCAACTGTGCGGCGGCGTCATCCGAGTCGGTGTCCCGGCCCCAGGTCATGGTGCCCAGACCCAGCCGGGACACGGCCAGGCCACTGGCGCCGAGGGGACGTCGTCGCATGGTCACCGACGGTACCGCCGGGGCTGCTGCGCGGCCCTGACGACCCGCCGATAGGCTGCCGGCACCAGCCGGCTGCGGGAGGTGTGCGGGCAACGTGCGACTGGGTCTCCACCTCGGCTACTGGACCTCCGCCCGGGACCTGCCGGGACACCTGGCGCTGGTACGGGAAGCCGAGACGCTCGGGTACGACTCGGTCTGGGCCGCCGAGGCGTACGGCTCGGACACGGCGACCACCCTGGCGTGGCTCGCCGGGCAGACCGAACGGATCGGGCTCGGCGCCGGTGTGTTCCAGATCCCCGGGCGCAGCCCCGCCTCGACCGCGATGACGGCGGCGTCCCTGGACGCGATCTCGGGGGGCCGGTTCCGGCTCGGGCTCGGGGTCTCCGGTCCCCAGGTTTCGGAGGGCTGGCACGGCGTACGGTTCGGCCGGCCGCTGGCGCGTACCCGGGAATACATCGAGGTGGTACGGACCGCACTGGCCCGACGCACCGTCACCCACGACGGCGAGTTCTACCCGCTGCCGTTGCCGGACGGCCCCGGCAAGCCCCTGAAGCTGGCGGTACGCCCGGTCCGGGACCGGATCCCTATCTACCTCGCGGCGGTGGGTC
Organism: Micromonosporaceae bacterium; assembly: GCA_050701795.1. Classification (GTDB taxonomy): domain Bacteria; phylum Actinomycetota; class Actinomycetes; order Mycobacteriales; family Micromonosporaceae; genus WHSM01. Next base: position 2,923 of record JBOGDK010000285.1, on the reverse strand, counting down.
CGAGGAACCTGGAGTTGGCGGGGGAGATCGCCGACGGCTGGCTGGCGGTGTTCCTGGCCCCGGAGCACGCGGCGGAACACCTCGGCCACATCCGGTCCGGCGCCGCCCGGGTGGGGCGCGACCTCGACGGCTTCGACGTGGTCCCGACCGTGCCGTTGGTGGTCGGCGACGATGTCTCCGCCTGCGCCGACCTAGTACGCGGCTACGCCGCCCTCTACGTCGGCGGCATGGGCAGCCGGGAGCAGAACTTCTACAACCAGCTCGCGGTCCGGATGGGGTACGCCGAGGCCGCGGCCGAGGTGCAGGAGCACTTCCTCGCCGGGCGTTACCAGGCCGCGTACGCCGCTGTGCCGGAGGAGTTCATCGACGCCACGTCGCTGCTCGGGCCGCCGGAACGGATCGCCGAACGGATCCGGCGGTACGCCGACGCCGGGGTCACCACCCTGTCCGTGACCGTGCACGGGGAGCACCTCGACGCCCGGCTGGACAGTTTGCGTACTCTCGTCCGGTCCGCCGAGAACGCCGGAGTGCTCGGCGGGTAGCCTCCGGCGACACCCGCCGTGGGCAGTCGAAGCCCGCCACCCGTCAAGAAAGGTAGGCCAGTGACCTGGGTTGAAGCGATCGTCCTGGGCATCGTGCAGGGGCTCACCGAGTTCCTGCCGATCTCCTCCTCGGCGCATCTGAGGATCACCTCGGAGCTGTTCTTCGGACGCGACGCCGGGGCGTCGTTCACCGCGGTCACCCAGCTCGGCACCGAAGCGGCGGTACTGATCTACTTCGCCAAGGACATCTGGCGGCTGACGAGGACCTGGTTCGTGGGTCTGGTGGACGCACCGACCCGGCGTACCGCCGACTACCGGCTCGCCTGGTACGTGATCATCGGCACGATCCCGATCGGCGTCCTCGGCTTCCTGTTCAAGGACGACATCCGTTCCGCGGCCCGGAACCTGTGGCTGGTCAGCGCCAACCTGATCATCTTCGCGCTGCTGCTCGCCGCGGCCGAGTACTGGGGCCGGCAGAAGCGCGAGGTGGCCGACATGACGCTGCGGGACGGCATCGTGATGGGCTTCGCGCAGGCGATGGCGCTGGTCCCCGGGGTGTCCCGGTCCGGCGGCACGATCACCGCGGGCCTCGCCATCGGGATGACCCGGGAGGCCGCCACCCGGTATTCCTTCCTGCTCGCGATCCCCGCGGTGGTCGCCTCCGGCATCTTCAGCCTGGAGGACGTGTTCGCTCCCACCGGCGCCGGTGTCGCGCCCAGCGGCGCCCAGATGATCGTCGCCACCGCGATCGCGTTCGTCCTCGGGTACGCGTCGATCGCGTGGCTGCTGCGCTGGGTCGCCAAGCACAGCGTGTACGTCTTCGTGTGGTATCGGATCCTGCTCGGCGGCATCGTCCTGGCGTTGCTCGCCGCCGGCACGATCACCGCGACCTGACCGGGCCGTACGGTAGCCGCGTAGGGTGGCGGCGTGGCCACCCTCCTGCTGTTACGGCACGGTCGTACCTCGGCGAACGCGGACGGCGTACTCGCCGGTTGGAGCGACGTGGGCCTCGACCCGACCGGGATCGACCAGGCGAAATCGGCGGCCGGGCGGCTGCGCGACGTACCGCTGGCGACGGCGGTGTGCAGCCCGCTGCGGCGCTGTCGGGACACCCTCGCCGCGGTCACCGAGGCCCGGCCGGACCTCACACCGGTCACCGACGAACGCCTCGGGGAGTGCCGGTACGGAGATTGGGAAGGCCGCAAGCTCTCCGAACTGGCCGGCGAGGAGCTGTGGCACGTGGTGCAGCAGCACCCGTCCGCGGCGGTGTTCCCGGGCGATGGCGCCGAGCCGCTGGCGGTGACCGCGGCGCGGGCGGTCGCCGCGGTACGCGAGATCGACGCCGCGGTCACCGCCGAGCACGGCCCGGACGCGGTGTGGCTGGCCTGCAGTCACGGAGACGTGATCAAGGCGATCGTCGCCGACGCACTCGGGATGCACCTTGACCTGTTTCAGCGGATCGTGGTCGACCCCTGCTCGGTGACGGCGATCCGTTACACCCCGCTGCGGCCGTTCGTCCTCCGGCTCAACGACACCGGCGGTGACCTCATCCTGCCCCCTGCCCGAAACCAGACATCCGACGCGGCGGTGGGCGGTGGCGCGGGGGCCGCGGCCGTCTAGGGTCTTTAGGTATGGGGCCACACGTCTACGACTTCGAGCCGCCCGAGCGCTTCGTCGCCGGCACCGTCGGCGAACCCGGCGACCGTACGTTCTTCCTCCAGGCCCGCGGCGCCGGCCAGCTCGTCAGCGTGGGGCTGGAGAAGATGCAGGTCGCGCTCCTGGCCGACAAGCTCGAAGAGCTGCTCACCGAGGCGGCGAACCGGTTCGGCGTCACCCTGCCGACCGGTGATGACATGCCGCAGGACAACGAACCGCTCGACACCCCGCTGGAGGAGGAGTTCCGGGTCGGCACACTCGGACTGGCCTGGGACGTGGACTCCGGGACCGTACTGATCGAGGCGATCGCGGTGGGCGAGGCAGAGGCCGAGGCCGAGGCGGGGATCGAGGAGGCCGAGGACGCGGCAGTGGAGGACACCCTGGAGGTCGACGAGGACAACCTGGACCGGCTCCGGGTACGCCTCACCCCGGAGGAGACCCGCGCGTTCATCGACCGGGCCCGTCGCCTGGTGGCCGCCGGACGACCGCCCTGCCCGTTGTGTGGCAACCCGCTCGACCCCGCCGGACATCTCTGTCCACGGCACAACGGCTATCGGCGGTAGTACCGTGGCCGACCCCGCGCACCAGGCGACGGCCGGCGCACCGGACCTCGACGAAACCGCTGCCCTGGGGTTGCTGCGGCACGGTGAGTTGGAGCTTGAAGGGCTGCTCGCGGAGGCGTCCAACGCCACCCTGCGGGCGATGATCAGCCACGACGGTGTGAC
>JBOGDK010000284.1:0-6456 GCA_050701795.1 Micromonosporaceae bacterium | reverse complement strand
TCGCGGAGCTGCCCGGGGTGAGCGAGGTGTATTCGGTCGCCGGACACCTCGACCTGGTCGCCCTGGTACGCGTCAGAGAGTTCGACCAGATAGCCGAGGTGATCGCCGGCGGAATCAGCAAGGTGCCAGGCGTCGTCGACACCGACACCCACATCGCGTTCCGCGCGTACTCACAGCACGACCTTGAGCAGGCCTTTTCGATCGGCTTCGAAGACGCTGACTGAGGCGCCGGGAGTGAGCATCGCAGCGAAGCGAGGAGCGGAGCGAGCGGAAAGCCGAAGCATTCAGCACTGAGGCGCCGGGAGTGAGCATCGCAGCGAAGGCGAGGAGCGGAGCGGGCGGAAAGCCGAAGCACCGAGCACTGAGGCGTCGGCGCGCACGCCAACGGCGCATGTCCGCCGAGACATGAAATGGCCGGGACACCGCTGACGCGGCGTCCCGGCCATCGCTGTCGAGGCGGTGCGTTACCTCTTGCCGGCGGTGATCTCTTCCCGCTTCGGAGCCGGTGAAACCGGCGTCTCCGTCGGCTGTTCCACCGGTACGAAGAAGCCCTTCACGGCTGGCACCAACGCACCGACCCGGTTCATCTTCTTCGGCACCGGAGCGCCGGCGTACTCCAACGGCAGCGGGTGACCGTGGTCATCCACGGGCGCCAGCGGCTGATGCACCTCTTCGAACTTCCCGCTGGGCAACCGCCTGATGATGCCGGTCTCCACACCATGTGCCAGCACCTCGCGGTCATGCTGCTGCAGGCCCAGGCATATCCGGTGCGTCGCGTAGAAGGCCAGCGCGGGCAACAGGATCGCTCCGATCCTGCCCGCCCAGGTCGTGGCGTTCAGGCTGATGTGGAACTTGTCGGCGATCACGTCGTTTGCCCCGGACAGGAACATCACCATGTAGAACGCGATGACCGCCGCACCCAGCGCGGTACGCGCGGGCACATCCCGCGGCCGCTGCAGCAGGTTGTGGTGCCCGGTGTCCTTGGTGAACCTTCGTTCCAGGAACGGATACAGCGCCACCAGGGTGATCGCCAACCCGAGCGCCAACACCGCTGGGAAGAACGCCGCCGGCAGTGTGTACCCGAACTCGCGGATCTCCCATGGCGGGAACAGCCGCACCATGCCGTCCATGAACATCACGTACCAGTCCGGCTGGCTGGCCGACGATACGACGTCGCCCTTGTACGGGCCGAACAGCCAGACCGGGTTGATCTGGAACAGGCCGCTCATCAGGGCGATCATGCCGAACACGATCATCGAGAAGCTGGCCTGCTTCGACATGTAGTTCGGCACCATCCGGTACCCCACCACGTTGTGCTCGGTACGCGCGGGCCCGGGCCACTGGGTGTGCTTCTGCTTGAACACCAGCCCGATGTGGACCGTGATCAACGCGAGCAGCAGCACCGGTAGCAGGAACACGTGCAGGATGTAGAACCGGGGGATCACCACCATCCCGGGGAACTCGCCACCGAACAGTGCCCAGTGTGCCCAGGTGCCGATCAACGGGATCGACAAGGTGATGCCGCTCGCGATCCGCAGGCCGGTGCCGGACAGCGCGTCGTCCGGGAGCGAGTATCCGAGGAAGCCCTCGAAGAAGGCGATGTTGAACATCACCACGCCGATGATCCAGTTCAGCTCACGTGGCTTGCGGAACGCTCCAGTGAAGAAGATCCGGAACATGTGCACCAGGATCGCCGCCATGAACAGCAGCGCCGCCCAGTGGTGCATCTGCCGCATGATCAGGCCGCCGCGTACCTCGAAGGAGATGTCGAGGCTGGACGCGAACGCCTTCGACATCGGCACCCCCCGCAACGGGGTGTACGCGCCGTTGTAGATGACCTCTTCCATCGACGGATCGAAGAACAGCGCCAGGAAGGTGCCGGTCAGCAGCAGCAGAATGAACGAGAAGAGCGCGATCTCACCCAGCAGGAACGACCAGTGGTCCGGGAATACCTTGTTCATCAGGCCGCCGCGCAGCCCCTTGGCCAGCTGCAACCGGTCGTCAAGCTCTCCGGCGGCCTTGCTCGGAATCTGCTTGGGATCGAACTTGCGTCGCTTCATGGCCGCTCCCAGAACGCGGGGCCGATCGGCTCCAGGTAATCAGACTTTGCCACGAAGAATCCGTCGTCATCCACGTCGATGGGCAACTGTGGAAGCCGCCGGGTGGCCGGACCGAACACCGGTCGCGCGTTGTCGGTGATCAGGAACTGCGACTGGTGGCAGGGGCAGAGCAGTTTGTTGGTCTCGTCTTCGTACAGGCTCGCGGGGCAGCCGACATGAGTGCAGATCTTCGAGTACGCCACGTAGTTGCCCCACTGAGCGTCCTTGTTGGTCTTCAAGGCACTCTTGCGGGTGAGTTCGGCGTCCTTCTCCCGCAGATGGATCAACAGGGTCGGCGAATCCGCGTACTCGTTGGTCGCGCCACCCGGAATCCCGGGGAACACCGTCAGCTGCCCACCGACGCTGACGTCCTCGGGACGGATCGGTTCCCCGTCCTGATGCACCAGACGCACCGGCTTGCCGTCATTGAGCTTCGGGTCGAACCCGGTGTGCAGGAGCGGGTCGCCGTCGCTGTGCGGATCCTTCAACAGGGCACCCAGCGGCACCACCGCCACCAACCCCATCGGGGCGAGACCGGCCAGCAGCGCGCCCTTGAGCAGCGGACGCCGCGCCACCCCGGTGTCCTCGCCGATCTGGCTCAGCATGGCGCCGGTGAGCTGGCGCTCGTCGCCGGGGGACGGGCCGTCGTGCCGGTCCTGCACCGCGATCTCTTCGGGGAGCAGCTTCTTGGCCCAGATCGTCACACCGAAGCCGATGCCCAGCAGCGCGACCCCGAGTGTGATCCCGAGCAGTGGCGTGTACCACTTGCTCGCGGTGTTGATGCCACCGAACTCGTACTCCCACGGCCAGAAGATGTAGACCGCGATGAACCCGAACGCCGCCAGGCCGGTGAGCAGGAAGCAGCCTGCGACGAGGCGTACCACCCGGTGCTCTTCCTTGGTGCCCGGGACCGGAAAGCGCGGCTCGTAGTGCAGAATCTCCACGCCGTCGCGCCGCATTGCCTCCTTCACCAGGTCGAACCGGGACGGCTCGGTGGTGTCGGAGTCGTACACCGCGTCGGAGTCGAAGACACTCCGGTCCGGACGACCGTTCGGCTTGTCGCCGCTGCCGTGGCTGGTCATGACTTCCCCGCGATCCACAGCATCGCGAACACCAGACCGACCATGCCGAACAGGAAGATCACGATCGCCTCGGTGGCGGGACCGAACCGGCCCAGCCCCCAGCCGCCCGGATCCTGGTCGGCCTTGAGGTACTGGATGTACGCGATGACGTCCTTCTTCTCCTGCGGAGACAGCTGGTTGTCACCGAACACCGGCATGTTCTGCGGCCCGGAGAGCATCGCGGCGTAGATGTCATGATCTGTCGACGGATCCAGACTCGGCGCGTACTTCCCGCTCGACAGGGCACCGCCGCCAGCGCCCAGGCCGTGGCAGGACGCGCAGTTCACCCGGTACAGCTGGCCACCGTTGGCGACGTCGCCGTCGGCCAGGTCACCCTCGGGGACGGTGGGACCGCCGCCCAGCTCCTGGATGTACGCCGCGATCTGCCGGGTCTGCTCCTCGTTGAACATCGGTGGCTTGCGCTCGGCCTGCGCCCCCTGTGCCGCCATCGGCATCCGCCCGGTGCCGACCTGGAACTCCACGGCCGCGGCCCCCACCCCGACCAGGCTCGGACCCCGGTCGGTGACGCCTTGACCGTTGGCGCCGTGGCAGCTGATGCAGCTGTTGTCGTACAGCCGCTTGCCGGCCTTGGCGGCTGCGGAGAGCTCCTTCGGCGTGTCCTCAGCCGCCACCCCGGGAGCGAACGCCGTGTACACGCCCCCGACCAGCGACAACGCCGCGATCAGCCTCACCACGGCGCCCACCCGGCGGCGGGTCCGGGGTGTCACACCCAGCCAGCGAACTACGGTCATCGCCTCACCTTGCAGGGTCAATCGGCCTCAGCCGAGCTCTACCAACTTCTGTAGTTAAGACGTCGTGCGGTCGTGAATTGTGACGTGCCGCTACTTGAGCAGATAGATCATCGCGAACAGGGCGATCCACACCACGTCGACGAAGTGCCAGTAGTACGAGACCACGATCGCCGCCGTGGCCTGTGCCGGCGTGAACCGGGCCAGGGTGGTACGGATCATGAAGAAGATGAACGCGATCAGGCCGCCGGTGACGTGCAGACCGTGGAAGCCGGTCGTCAGGTAGAACATGGTGCCGTAGCCGTCACCATTGATCGTGACCCCCTCGTGCACCAACTGGCGGTACTCGTTGGCCTGGCCCAACACGAAGATCAGGCCCATCACGAAGGTGAGCGCAAACCAGCGGCGCAGGCCGTAGACGTCCCCCTTCTCGGCCGCGAACACCCCGAACTGGCAGGTCACCGAGGACAGCACCAGGATCACGGTGAAGACCAGGGCGTACGGCAGGTTCAGCGTTGGGGTGTGTTCGGCCCACAGCTCCCGGCCGACCTCCGAGGCGCGGATCGAGAAATACATCGCGAACAGCGCCGCGAAGAACATCAACTCACTGGAGAGCCAGACGATCGTCCCGACACTGACCATGTTCGGCCTGGTGAGCGAGTGGATCCGGCTCTTCTCGATGGCTTGGACCGCAGACACGTTGGTCATTATTGCGGGTGGTAACTTCGCACCCCGCGCGGGGGGCGCTTCGCCGTAGAGTCAGCTCATCGGCGACGGTTACCGCCAGGTACCGGGCGACCGTGTCACGCCCGCGTCCCGGCTTTACCACGCCAGACGGGTACGATCGCCCCCGGTTGTACCCGCACGTACCTCGGGCGACGGCCAAGCAGTCGACATGGGAGCCCCGGAATGACCAGTAGCAGCCAGGCCACGACGTACACCGTCCTGCTCTACAGCGACGACACCGGCATCCGGGACCGGATGCGTACCGCCGTCGGCCAGCGACCGGCCAGCGACGTTCGGGTCGAGTACCTCGAGGCCGGCACCGCCGACGAGGTGATCTCCCTGGTCGACGAGTACGAGGTCGACCTGCTTCTGCTCGACGGCGAGGCCTGGCCCGCCGGCGGTCTGGGGATCGCGCGACAGTTGCGGGACGAGCTTCAGGACTGCCCCACGACCTGTGTGGTGCTCGCCAGGGCGGCCGACCGGTGGTTGGCGTCGTGGTCCCGCGCCGATGCGGTGCTGGTCCACCCCCTCGACCCGGTGCGCACCGCGGAGACTGTCGCCGATCTGCTCCGCCGCCGTACGCTGACCGCCTCCACCCAGTAGCCCGACGTGTCGACTCCACGCGCGAGGACGCCGTCGCGCCCCCCTTCCACCTCACGGGAGGCCACCATGGCCGATCGGACCTGGTCCCATCTGATCTCAGAACTGCTTCGCGGAGAGTCCCTCTCGGAAACCGACACCGCCTGGGCGATGGGCGAGATCATGGCCGGTGAGGCCAGCCCGTCCCAGATCGCGGGTTTCGTGGTGGCGCTGCGGGCCAAAGGCGAGACCCCGAGCGAGGTCGCCGGATTCGCCGAGGTGATGCTGGCCAACGCGGTCCGGGTGCGGGTCGACCAGCCCGCCGTCGACGTGGTCGGCACCGGCGGCGACCGGGCCCACACGGTCAACATCTCCACCATGGCGGCGATCGTGACCGCTGGCGCCGGCGTACCGGTGATCAAGCACGGCAACCGGGCGGCCTCGTCGAGCTGTGGCACCGCCGACGTACTCGAACACCTCGGGATTCCGCTGGACCTGAGTCCGGAGGGGGTCACCCGGTGCGTCACGGAGGCCGGCATCGGCTTCTGCTTCGCCGCGAAACACCACCCGGGAATGCGGCACGCCGGCGCCACCCGGCGGGAACTCGGCGTCCCGACGGTGTTCAACTTCCTCGGGCCGTTGACCAACCCGGCGCAGCCCACCGCGGGGGCGGTCGGTGTCGCCGAAGCGAAGATGGCGCCGGTGATGGCCGAGGTGTTCGCGCGGCGCGGCCACTCGGTGCTGCTGATGCGTGGCGAAGACGGCTTGGACGAGTTCACCACCACCGCCGCCACCCGGCTCTGGGTGGTGACCGCCGGCACTGTCCGGGAAACCCTGGTCGACGCCGCCGACTTCGGGCTCTCCCGGGCCGAGCCGGGTGACCTGCGCGGCGGCGACGCCGGTTTCAACGCCGAGGTGGTGCACCGTCTGCTCGACGGTGAGCCCGGGCCGGTACGCGACGCCGTACTGATCAACGCGGCGGCGGCGCTGGCCGCATTCGACGGCCTCGGAGGCGACCTGGCCGGCTCGCTCGACCGCGGCCTCGGACGCGCCCGGGAGGCGATCGACTCAGGCGCCGCGAAGGCCGTCCTGGACCGCTGGATCAGCGTGGCGGAGGCCGCCAAGCTCGGGTGACGTACGGTTCCTGGGTGGGCGCCCCGTGGCAACCGCCTGATGTACTCT
>JBOGDK010000283.1:0-6464 GCA_050701795.1 Micromonosporaceae bacterium | reverse complement strand
AAGGGCGCCCTGATCGGCACCGCGATCGGTGCTCTGCTGCTCGGGCCGCTCGCGATCTACTCGGTGTTCGCGATGGCGTACCTGTGGCGGCGTCCGCTACGGCGTGCCGTGGCGCGGCTGCCGCTCGGGCCGCGTACCACCCTCGCGGTGTTGATCATCGCCGTGGGCCTGCTGCGGGAGACTCTGACCTGGGCCAGCGAGTACGTCCAGGGCGACCAGTTCGTGATGCTCTGGCGACCGCAACTGGTGCCCACTCTGTTGATCTCGCTCGGGCTGTACGCCGCCTGGGCGCTCGGTTGGAGCGCCGCACTGTGGTGGTACCGGTACCGGCTCGGCGAGGTGCTGCTGATCCAGGCGGTGTTCGGGCTGGTGGCCGACCGGCTCGGCCAGACGATGCTCGCCGGTCTGGCGACGATGCCGTTCGGGCTGTTCCTGTGGCTGCACGCGATGGTGGTCTCGGCGGCGACGCTCGGGGTGGCGTGGCTGCTGGCCGGCGACACGCTCGCGAGGCTGCCCGACCGTCCGGCCGACGGCGCCTTCCGGTACGCCTCACCGGCGTTGCTCACCGGGGTCAGCATGATGCTGATCTTCATGGTCTGGGGTCCGCTGCTCGGATACCTGGAGGTCGTACCGGACCCGGCACCGATCCGGGACCGACCGTTCTGGTAGTAGCCCGACCGAACATTAGGGTGAGCACATGATCGTCGCTGTCGGCGTTGACGTCGTCCTGGTGGACCGGTTCACCAAAGCGTTGAGCCGTACCCCGTTGCTCGCCGAGCGGCTGTTCACCGAAGCGGAACGCACCACCGCCAAGGGCAACCCCCGCTCCCCGGAGTCCCTGGCGGTACGGTTCGCGGCCAAGGAGGCCGTCGCGAAGGCGCTCGGCGCCCCCGCCGGACTGCGGTGGCACGACTGCGAAGTGGTCAACGACCCTGACGGACGGCCCTGGTTGACGGTCGGCGGCACCGTCGCCGCCGCGGCCAGTCAGGCCGGCATCGCCCGCTGGCACGTGTCGCTGTCCCACGACGGCGGCATCGCCTCGGCGATGGTCGTCGCGGAAGGAGACTGACGTGCGCGGGGCCTGGCCGGTCGCGGCGGTGCGCGACGCTGAAGCCGCCCTGATGGCCACCCTCCCCCCGGGCACCCTGATGCAACGGGCCGCGTCGGGCCTGGCACGCCGGTGCGCACTGCTGCTTCCCCGGGTGTACGGCGCACACGTCCTGCTGCTGGTGGGCTCCGGCGACAACGGCGGCGACGCGCTGTACGCCGGTGCCAGGTTGGCCGCCCGCGGCGCCGCCGTACGGGCGTTGCCGCTCACCCCGGCGAAGGCACACCGTGGCGGCCTGGCGGCGTTGCGGCGGGCCGGCGGCCGGGTGGTGACCGCGATCCCGGACCGGGTCGACCTGGTGGTGGACGGAATCGTCGGGATCGGCGGCAGCGGTGGCCTGCGCCCGGCGGCGGCGGAGCTGGTCGCCTCGCTCAGCGAGGTCACCACGGTGGCGGTGGACGTGCCGAGCGGGGTGGACGTGGACACCGGCGCGGTGACCGGGGCCGCCGTACGGGCCGATGTCACGGTCAGCTTCGGGTGCCTGAAGCCGGGCCTGGTGGTGGGTCCGGCGGCGACCTGTGCCGGCCTGGTGGAGCTGGTCGACATCGGGCTGGCGCCGTACCTGACCGGTGACCCGGCGATCGAGATCCCGGACGCCGCGGATGTCGCCGCATGGTGGCCCCGTCCCCGGCCGGACGACGACAAGTACACCCGCGGGGTGGTGGGCATCGCCGCCGGTTCCGAACAGTTCACCGGCGCGGCGGTGCTGTCGATCGGTGGCGCGCTCGCCGGTCCCGCGGGTTTCGTCCGGTACGCCGGAACCGCCGCCGACGAGGTACGGCAGCGCTGGCCGGAGGCCGTGGTGAGCGGCAGGGTGGCCGACGCCGGGCGGGTGCAGGCGTGGGTGGCCGGCCCGGGCTGGGGCACCGACGCGCGGGCGGCAAAGGAGCTGCGCTCGGTGCTGGCGGCCCCGGTGCCGGCGGTGCTGGACGCCGACGCGTTGACCCTGTTGGCCGAGCACCCGCAGAAGTGGCTGGACCGGCGGCGGGCGCCGACCGTACTGACCCCGCACGATCGGGAGTTCGCGCGGCTCGGCGGCGAACAGCCGGACCATGCCGGGCGGGTCGCCTCCGCGCTGCGGCTGGCGTCCTGGCTCGACGTCGTGGTGCTGCTGAAGGGTGACCGCACGGTGGTGGCGACCCCGCAGGGCCAGGCGTACGCGAACCCCACCGGCTCCCCGGCGCTGGCCACCGCCGGGACCGGGGACGTACTGTCCGGCCTGGTCGGCTCGCTGCTGGCGGCTGGCGTACCGGCGGAACGGGCGGCTCTGGCCGGCGCCTTCGGGCACGGACTGGCGGGTCGCCGCGCCGCCGCTGCTGGCCCGGTGACGGCACAGTACGTGGCGTCCGAGTTGCGTACCGTAGTCGGTGAGCTACAGGACGATCACGGACTCCGCGGTAGGTAGACCCGACCGAAACCGTCACTACCCATCAGTACGCTGGACGCCATGTGGCAGACCGAGGCGCGGGTCGACCTGGACGCGATCCGCGACAACGTGTCCCGGCTGAAGCCGGATTCCGGAGCCGGGCTGATGGCGGTGGTGAAGGCCGACGGCTACGGCCACGGGATGGTGCCGGCGACCCGGGCGGCGCTCGCCGGGGGCGCCACCTGGCTCGGCGTCTGCACCATCGAAGAGGCGCTCGGGCTGCGCGAGGCCGGCATCACGGCACCGGTGCTCGCCTGGCTGCTGAGCCCCGGCCTGGAGCTGCATCGAGCGATCGCCGCCGAGGTTGACCTCTCCGCGGCGAGCGTGCCGCTGCTCGGGGAGATCGCCGCCGCCGCGCGACAGGCCGGCCGTACCGCACGTACCCACCTGAAGGTCGACACCGGGCTGACCCGGGGCGGCAGCACCACCGCCGACTGGCCCGCCCTGGTGGAGGCGGCGGCGAAGGCGCAGGCCGACGGCTCGATCGAGGTGGTCGGGATCTGGAGCCACTTCGCGTACGCCGACGAACCCGGACATCCCACCATCGCCCGCCAGATCGCGGCGTACGCGGAGGCGCTTGAGGTGGCGGCCCGGTACGGGGTCCGGCCGGCGTACCGGCACCTGGCGAACTCCGCCGCCACCCTGACACTGCCCGAGACCCACTACGACCTGGTACGCCCCGGGATCGCGGTGTACGGATACTCCCCCGTCCCCGGCACCACCGCCCGGTACGGACTGCGCCCCGCGATGACGCTGCGGGCCAGGGTGATGCTCGCCAAGCGGGTCCCCGCGGGGGAAGGAGTCTCCTACGGGCACCAGTACACGACGTCCCGGGAGACCACGGTGGCCGTGGTGCCGCTCGGGTACGCCGACGGCATCACCCGCGCCGCGACGAACCGGGGCCCACTACTGCTGGGCGGACAGCGACGCACCATCGCGGGCCGGGTGTGCATGGACCAGTTCGTGGTCGACGTCGGCGACGATCCCGTGGTGGCGGGCGACGTCGCCACCGTCTTCGGCCCCGGCGACGACGGGGAGCCGACCGCGGACGACTGGGCCGAGGTACTGGACACCATCAGCTACGAGATCGTGACCCGGATCGGCCAACGGGTGCCACGTACGTACCACGGGGAGGTTGTGTGACGGAGCCGGACGGCCGCCCTGCGAGGCGGAAGCTGGGGCCACGCGGCAAAGCGGTAGCGAAGACCGCGGGCCTTGCCGGCGCGGTGGTCGGTCTGGCCGCGGCGGGGATCGCCGCCGGGGTCGCCCTGGAACGGTACGTGGTCGGCCGCAGCCGCAACGTCGACGACCCGTACGCGAACGAGCCGTTCGGGGAGCTCCCCTCCGACCAGACCCTGACGGTGCCGATCGACGGCGGTGTCGACCTGCACGTCGAGGTGGTGGAACCGGACGGAGCCGCCCCCGCCGACCTGACCGTGGTCTTCGTTCACGGGTTCTGCCTGGACATGGGGACGTTCCACTTCCAGCGCCGCGACCTGACGGGCCTGGCAGAGCCCCGGGTCCGGATGGTCTTCTACGACCAGCCCGGCCATGGCCGCTCGGAGCGCCTGGCCGCCGGCGAGTACACCCTGGAAGCGCTCGGCAGGGGCCTGCAGAGTGTGATCGACACGGTCGCGCCGTCCGGGCCGTTGGCGCTGGTGGGCCACTCGATGGGCGGCATGGCGATCATGGCGTTGGCGGAGGAGAACCCCGACCTGTTCGCCGAGCGGGTCGCCGGGGTGTCGTTCATCTCCAGTTCCGCGGGTGGCCTGGAGGACGTGACGTTCGGGCTGCCGGACATGCTCGCCAAGATCCGGCGGCCGCTGATGCCCGTACTCACCGGGGTGAACCGGCTCACCCCGACGATGGTGGAACGCGCCCGGAAGGTCTCCAGCGACCTGGCGTGGCTGCTGACCCGGCGGTACGGGTTCGGCGGTGATGCACCCAGTCCGGCGCTGATCTCGTACGTGGAGGAGATGAACGCCCGTACCAGCGTGGACGTGATCGTCGGGTACCTCCGTACGATCTTCGAGCACCTGCGGCACGACGCCCTGACCGCGCTGCACGGGATCGAGACCCTGGTGGTGTGCGGGGCGAAGGACCTGCTCACGCCGGTGGCGCACTCCGAGGAGATCGCCCGCATGCTCCCGGGCGCCGAGCTGGTGGTGATCGACGAAGGCGGACACGTGGCGTTGCTGGAGTTCCACGAGGAGGTCACCGGGCACCTCGCCGGGTTCCTGCGACGGGCCGCCCAGGCCGCCGTACCACCAGTGTCGTTGCGTGACTCGGAGCGGCGCCGCCGCCGACTGTTCCGCAGGCGGGCGCAGTGAGCGAAGCCGCCCAGCTGCACCGGGTGCTGCCGAAGCCGGAGGACACCCGGCAGCTCGGGTACGACGTCGCCGACCTGCTCCGCCCCGGCGACCTGGTGCTGCTGGTGGGCCCGTTGGGTGCGGGCAAGACGGTGTTCGCCCAGGGTGTCGGGGACGGCCTCGGGGTCGCTGGTCAGGTCACCAGCCCGACGTTCGTGATCGCCCGGGTGCACCGGCCGGACCCCGCCCGCGGTGGCCGGATCCCTCTTGTGCACGTCGACGCGTACCGGCTGGGCACCGTCGCGGAGGTCGACGACCTGGACCTGGACGCCGACACCGAGGATTCGGTGACCCTGGTCGAATGGGGCGGTGGCCTGGTCGAGCAGCTCACCGACTCGTGGCTCGAGGTGCGACTCGACCGCGCCGAGGACGACGTACGCACCGCGACGCTGACCGGTCACGGCGGCGACTGGCCGAGTCGTCTGGCACGTGTACCGAGCATCCGGTGATCGCCGGGCCCGCGTAGGCGACTCGCGTGCAGATGCCGACTGCAGCTGAGCCTCCCCAGTTGCCGCTCAGGAGGCGGCAAAGTGTGCGATCCGCGCGTCGTGACCATTGCTGCCGGCTAGTCTCGCATCGCAGGTCGCCAGGGTCGCGTCCAGGCGCTCGGCAAGCGCGACGTACGTGGCGTCGTATGCGGTGATGGTGTGCCGCAACTGCCATGCCCTCCGCATCAGGGGCCGGTGGGAAACCCGCTCGATGGGTGCGTCGAGGATGTCGGACAGGATCTCTTCGGCATCTCCGACTTCGAGTTCGCCCCTGGCAGCCAGCCGTCGCAGCACGCTCGCGACCTCGACGTCCAGCAATTCGGGCGCGACGGCCTGATTGGTGAGCAACAGCCTCCGCAGCGCCGGCTCCGGACTCTCCCCGACGGACAACTCGATAATCGCCGACGCGTCCAGAACCACGGTGGTCATCCGCGCTCGTCCCGCGCGGCTCGCAGCGCGGTCAGCACCGCGTCCGTGGAGACGGAGACGCCGCGGGCCCGCCGCCGGTCGGCACGTTCGAGCAGCTCAGCCATCGAAGGCGCGCTGGCGATCTGCTCCAGGTGCCGACGCAGGTACATCGTCAGCGACATTCCGGCTGCGGCGGCCCGGACACGGAGCACCGCGACGGCCTCGTCGGAGACATCGCGCACCTGGATCGTGGTGGTCATGCATGCAGAATACTGGCAGTGCAACCATCATGCCAGCGATGTACGCGCCATGGCCTCACGCAGACCGGCCTGCCCACGGTCGTCTACGCCAGACTCCGCGACCCGACGACCGCTCCCAAGCTGAGCGCCACGGTAAAGACCAGGCACACCTGGTCATGTGATACTGGCCGGACGGGCGCCTGGTACATCGGGCGCCCCCGCCAGCGCAGATGCGCCCTGGGAGCAGTGATGGATCACGAGTCGTTCGGCGACCGCCTTCGCCGCTACCGGCAACGCGCCGGGATGTCCCGCCCCGTCCTGGGCGGCCTGGTCGGCCGCTCCGCCGAGTGGGCGGCGTCGTCGCCGCGTCGTACGTGAAGCCGGCCCACGAGGCAACGCCTGAGATCGCGCGGACACTCACCGCAT
>JBOGDK010000282.1:0-6468 GCA_050701795.1 Micromonosporaceae bacterium | reverse complement strand
CGGATCCCGTACGTACGGCGCCGCGGCGGGTATCTCTACAACTTCTGGCAGGACGCCGAGCACGTACGGGGGCTGTGGCGGCGTACCACCCTGGAGAGCTACCGCACCGACTCGCCGGACTGGCAGGTGCTGATCGACCTCGACGCGCTGGCCGATGCCGAGGACGAGAACTGGGTGTGGCAGGGCGCGTCGGTACTGCGGCCCGGCCACACCCGGGCGCTGGTCCAGTTGTCCCGGGGCGGCGCGGACGCCTCGGTGGTACGCGAGTTCGACCTGGAGTCCGCGCGATTCGTGTCCGGCGGCTTCACGCTGCCGGAGGCGAAGAGCTTCGTCGAGTGGATCGACGCCGACCGGATCTACGTCGGCACCGACGTCGGCGACGGGTCCATGACCACGTCCGGCTACCCGCGGCTGGTCAAGCTGTGGCGGCGCGGTACGCCCTTGTCGGACGCGACCACGGTGTACGAGGCGAAGCCGGACGACATTCTGACCGCCGGGTACCACGATCCGATCACCGGTCGGGGCCTGATCGAACGCCGGATCGACTTCTACCGCTCAGAGACGTACCTGCGGGCAGCCGACGGGCTGGAGCGGATCGAGGCGCCGGACGACGCGGAGGTGGATCCGCACCGGGAGTGGTTGCTGATCCGTACCCGCTCGGAGTGGGCGGTGGGCGGTGCCACGTACCCGCCGGGTGCGCTGCTCGCGGCCCGGTTCGACGACTACCTGGCGGGGGTACGCGAGTTCACCGTGCTCTTCGAGCCGGACGACAGCACCGCGTTGAGCTCGTACGCCTGGACCCGTCACCACGTGATCGTGACGGCCCTGCAGGACGTGAAGAGCCGGCTCACGGTGCTCACTCCGGGGCCGGACGGGTGGCGCCGCGAGCCGTTGCCGGGCGTCCCGGAGGTGGGGTCGGCGAACATCGTCGGCACCGACCCGGACGGCAGCGACGAGTACTGGCTCAACGTCAGCGGCTTCACTCAACCGGCCACGCTCCTCCGCGGCGAGCTGCCGGCCGGACCCGCTGAGGCCGAGCCTGCCGAGGCCGGACCCGCTGAGGCCAGGCCCGCTGAGGCCGAGCCTACGGAGGCCGGACCCGCGGAGGCCGTGAAGCAGCAGCCGGCGTTCTTCGACGCCTCCGGGATGTCGGTACGGCAGCACTTCGCCACCTCTGAGGACGGCACCCGGATCCCGTACTTCGTGGTGGCGCCCGCCGATCCCTCAGGACCGGCCCTGCTCACCGGGTACGGCGGTTTTGAGGTCGCGATGACTCCGGCGTACAGCGGTGTGGTCGGGCGCGGATGGCTGGCGCGTGGCGGCACGTACGTGGTCGCGAACCTGCGCGGCGGCGGCGAGTACGGCCCGCAGTGGCACCAGTCGGTGCAGCGGGAGAACCGGCTCAAGGTGTACCAGGACCTGGCGGCGGTGGCCCGGGACCTGGCCGACCGGGGGCTGACCACACCAGAACGGCTCGGGGTGGTCGGCGGCAGCAACGGTGGCCTGTTGACCGGGGTGATGCTGACCCGGTATCCGTCGCTGTTCGGCGCCGTGGTCAGCCAGGTGCCGTTGCTGGACATGCGGCGTTACCACGTGCTGCTCGCGGGAGCGTCCTGGATGACCGAGTACGGCGATCCGGACTCGCCGTCGGACTGGGCGTACCTGCGGGAGTATTCGCCGTACCAGAACGTCCACGCGGGACGGACGTACCCGCCGACGCTGATCACCACCTCGACCCGGGACGACCGGGTGCATCCCGGGCACGCCCGGAAAATGGTGGCGCGGATGCGCGAGCACGGCCACGACGTGCGCTACTACGAGAACATCGAGGGCGGTCACGGCGCGGCCGCGAACAACGAACAGCAGGCGTTCAAGTGGGCGCTGGTGTTCCGGTTCCTGCACCGCACCCTGCGGTGACCGCACCGTGGCCGGTCGGTCGGTCGGTTGGTCGGACAGACGGACGGACGAAGAAGAAACCGATTTCTCCGGTACGGTGGGGCGGTCCGACAGAGGAGAACCCGCATGCTGAAGACGCGACTGATCCACCCGGAGATCCTGACCGCACTCGCGGAGGCCGGCCACGGCGCCCGACTGCTGATCGCGGACGGGAACTATCCGTACTCCACCGGGCTGGGTGACGCGACGCCGCTAGTCTACCTGAATCTCGCACCCGGGCTGGTCACCGTGGAACAGGTGCTGGACGTACTGCTCGACGCGATCGAGGTGGAGGCGGCAGCGGTCATGATCCCCGACCCGGACGCGCCCACCCCGCAGATCCACACCCGGTTCCGCGAGATGCTGCCGGACGGGGTGGCCACTGACGGTCTGAGTCGGCAGGACTTCTACGACGCCGCGCGCGCCGACGACGTGGTGCTCGCGATCGCGACCGGCGAGCAGCGCACGTACGCGAATCTGCTGCTCACCATCGGCGTCGCCTGAATCTCTAGATCCGCCGCCGCCGGGCCCGGCGGCGCAGCGTGTCAAGCACACTGTCGGCGGTCTTCGCAGTCGGGCACGGGTAGGGACGCAGACACTGCCGGCAGTACGCGCCGTCCGGCCGGTGCTCGTACCACCAGGCGACGGCGATCCGCCACAGGCCGAGACCATCGCACTCGGACAGACCCAGTTCGGGCGGCGGGTCGTTCGGCGGTGGGTCATCAGGGGTGTACGCCGTCACACCGCACCCAGGACCCACCAGGTGCACAGGCCGATCGCCACCATGCACAGCAGGACGATCCCGACACCGATCAGCCAGTCGGCAGGCTCGTACTCCATCACTCCCCCTCAATCGACCCGAAGTATGCATACCGGGTGTGCACCGTCAGCCCTGCACGGTCGCTCCGCTAACCTAACACGTATCGCTACGTCGCGCACGTAGGAGTCCGTTGGGAGTAGTCTCGACACTTTTAGGGTCGCGCTCATGGACCATGATCCGGATGGCGAGGTCGACCACCTCGCGCCCATGTCGCCATACCGGCAGCTCGCGGGAATCCTCGCGGCAAGGATCGAGCGCGGCGAATGGGAGCCGAACCGGCCGATCCCGTCAGAAGCGCGACTCGTTCAGGAGTACGGCCTGGCCCGCTCCACGGTGCGTAGGGCGATCGCCGTGCTGGTAGAGGAGGGGCTGGTGTTCGTCGCCCCGCAGCGTGGGACGTACGTGCGCGAGCGGTGAGGTACGCCGTCGACAAATAGCCCAGAAATTGTTCCCCCAGGCGCCCTAGAGCCCCGATTTTGTCAGACCGTCCTTTTAGGATTTCGGTATGACTCAATCGATAAGACGTGCCGGCGGCGATTGCGTCGCGGCCGCGCTCACCGATGTCCACCACATTCTGAAGGGTGTTTCCGACACCCCGCTGTGGTCCAGCACGGATGCGCAGATCACCGAGTTGCTGGTCGAGGCGACGCGGATAAGGAATCAACTCGCCGCACTGGAGCTGCGTATCGTGGCCGAGGCAGATGGCCGTGACATCGCCAGCCGCGCAGCGGCCAGTTCGACACCATCGTGGCTGCGCGGCACAGTGAATCTCAGCCCGGCTGAGGCGAAGAGGCGGGTGGCGCTGGCGACGGCGCTCAACCACCTGCAGCCGACCCGGCAGGCGCTGACCGACGGATCCGTCAGCGCGCCACACGCCCAGGTGATCGCCCGCTGCGTAGCGGAGCTGCCAGACGAGGTCACCGGCGACGTGCGGGCATCCGCGGAGTCGTTCCTTGTTGAGCACGCCCAGCAGTTCGATCCGGTGCAGCTCGCCCGGTTGGGCAGCCGGATCCTGGAGGTCGTCGATCCCGACGCCGCCGACATCGACGAGGCCCGGCGCCTCGCCAACCAGGAGAAACGCGCCCACCAGCGCAGAGACCTCAGGCTCACACCCGACGGCCACGGCACTGTCTGGCTGCGTGGTCGCCTGGACACGGAGTCAGCCGCCATCGTGCAGCGTGCGCTCGACCCGCTGGCCGCGCCGCGACCCACCGACGCTGACCAGCCCGACCTGCGTAACCCCGGATGCCGCGCCGCCGACGCACTCATCGAGGTGTGCCGCCGTGCCCTCAGCGGTGGCGGGCTACCGACCCAACGCTCCGAGAAGCCACAGGTCGTCGTCACCGTCGACTACCACAAGCTGCGCCGCGACGTCGGATCCGGCACCACCGACCATGGTGCGACCCTTGCGCCAGCCACGGTCCGCCGCATCGCCTGCGACGCTGAGCTCATCCCAGCCGTACTCGGAGCCGATTCCCGGCCGCTCGATCTCGGGCGCGCGGTCCGGCTGTTCACCCCGGCACAGCGTCGCGCGTTGATTCTCCGGGATCGGGGATGTGCATTTCCCGGCTGCGATCGACCGCCACAATGGTGCGACGCGCACCACATAAGGCATTGGATCGACGGTGGCGACACAAATGTCGACAACGGTGTCCTCTTGTGCGGATATCACCACCGCGTGATCCACAAGGGTGAATGGGTGGTGGAAATGACCGACGGCCACCCCGAATTCGTTCCGCCTCGGAGAATTGACCCGCGACAGATTGCGGTCCGCCACCTACGACACCGAAGACGCGAATGAAA
The DNA here is from genome assembly GCA_050701795.1 of Micromonosporaceae bacterium. Classification (GTDB taxonomy): domain Bacteria; phylum Actinomycetota; class Actinomycetes; order Mycobacteriales; family Micromonosporaceae; genus WHSM01. Next base: position 1,910 of record JBOGDK010000282.1, on the reverse strand, counting down.
AGGGTGCGTCAGCGTGAGGGCCGCACCGGGTTCATCAGGCGCAACCAGCTACCGCGTCGTCGCTGGGTAGCGGGGATGCCTCGGCTCGGCATCCACCGCGCCGGGGCACCCGGTACGTGGAATCATCGCGGGCATGACCACCGTCGCAATAATCGGCCTGGGCGCCATGGGCAGCCGGATCGCAGAACGTTTCCTCGACGCCGGCCACCAGGTCGTGGTGTGGAACCGTACCCCCGACAAGGCGCAACCCCTGGTGGCACGCGGCGCGAGCCAGGCCGACACCCCGGGCGACGCGGCGGGCCGCGCCGACCTGGTCGCGATCATCGTCTCCGACCCCGCGGCGCTGCGAGCGGTCACTGAACGCCCCGACGGGATCGCGTCCGGCATCGGCGACGCCACCGTCGCCCAGATGTCCACCGTGGAGCCGCAAGCCGTCGCGGCGCTGGCCGCCGCGCTTCCGGAGGGCACCGGTGTGCTCGACGCGCCAGTCCTCGGCAGCCTCTCCGAAGCCGAGTCCGGCACCCTCAAAGTCTTCCTCGGCGGTACGCCGGAGCTGGTGGAACGTTGGAGCCCCACACTGTCGGCGATCGGCACCCCGATGTACGTCGGCGGGCTCGGCACCGGTACCGCGGCCAAGCTGCTCGCCAACTCCGCGCTACTGGCCTCGCTCAGCGCCGTCGGAGAGGCGTTGGCGCTGGCGGACGCACTGGACCTGCCAACGGACGTGGCGTTCGACGTCCTCTCCGTGACCCCGCTCGGTGCGCAGGCGAACCGCCGGCGGGAGGCCGTGACCAGCGGCGACTACCCGCTGCGGTTCTCGCTCGGGCTGGCGCTCAAGGACGCCGACCTGATCACCGGCACCGCCAACACCCACGGCGTCGACATGCGGATCGCCGCGGCGGTGCGCAGCTGGTACGCCCACGCCGACCACGCGGGGCGCCGTGACGAGGACTACTCGGCGATCATCGACCACATCCTGCGGTCATAGGAGCGGGGCCTGAGACGGGGCCGCATTACGCTCAGGTCGTTGGTCCGGCCGCTTCGCAGAGCCGCGCCAGACGGCGTAGCGAGTGCCGTACGCCGGCGCGGAACGCGGGTCGTACCAGCGTCCAACCGAGCCGGCCCACGACACCGAACGGCAGGTCCAGGGCCTCCCGCCAGAGCACGACAGCGCCCGCCGCGCCGGGGCGTACGGTGCCGGGCCGTACGGTGCCGGGCCGTACGGTGAACTCGGCTGTGCCGCGTACCAGTCGACCGGTGTGCCGTACCGCGCAGCGGTGCGGCGGATCCCACGTCGTGATCACCATGGTGTCGGTGAACCCGAACGGCCCCAGCCCGCTGAACGCCGCCAGCTCTGAACCCGCCGAACGACCGTCGCCACTCGCCACCCGTACGGTGGTGCCGAGCATCCACTCCCCCTGGCGCGGCCAGTCGGTGACCACCCGCCACACCTGCTCCGGCGGGGCCGCCACATCCACCTCTTCGACCAGCTCGATCATCAGTCCATCATCGGCTGTGGTCGAATCGGCTGTGGTCGAATCGGAGCTGTGGACGACACGACCCTGACAAGCATCGCCGGTCAGCTCACCCCAGTCGAAGGGGTGGTGGCTGTGGCGCTGGGCGGCAGCCGTGCCCGGGGCGAGCACCGCCCCGACTCCGACGTCGATCTGGGGCTGTACTACCGGGGCGAGCTGGATACCGCCGCGTTGCGAACGCTCGCCGACGAGATCGCCGACGAGCCGGTCGAGATCACCGCACCCGGCATGGTGGCGGCCACGGGGCGGCTACCGGCGGCACCGTCGCGGTTCGCCGAACGTACCCACGCGCTGCTCGCCGGCGTGGGCGGTACGGCCGACGCGGTCACCCGTACCGTGGCGGAGGCATCCGCGCTGGTCAGCGAGGTACGCGAC
>JBOGDK010000281.1:0-6481 GCA_050701795.1 Micromonosporaceae bacterium | reverse complement strand
CGCCCCGCCGAGCGTGCTCGTTGAAGGCCCGTACGGTGGCCGACAGTCCGGCGACGTCGACCCCCGCGGCCGCGGCGAGGTCATCGACGGTCTCCCCCCGGAGGAACCAGGTCGGCGCCGGGTCGCTGGGCATCACCGTGGCGGCCGTGTACGAGCGCTTGAACGCCGCGTCGAAGACCAGCCACGCCGGTACGTTCGGGCGTTCGTACCGTGCCGGGTCGAAGGTGTGGAACGCCTTGGCCAGGTCGTTGTAGTTGGTCGCCTCGTTGACGAACCGCTGGCCGTGCCGGTTGACCAGGATGGACCCCGGCAGGCTCAGGTCGTCGACGATGTGCCGCGCCATCGGGCGGTCGTCGTAGAGTTCGCCGGGGACGTTGAAGGTGGGCGCCCACCACGCCTCGGCCATGTTGCCGAGCGCGCCGCCCGCGGCCATCCCCATCACCAGGCCGTCTCCGGTGTTCCACGGCGGGCTCACCGGGTTGACCTCGGGGCCGCGCAGGAACGTCGCCTTCATCCCGTCGCTCCACTCGAAGCCGCCCGAGGCGAGGACGACGCCGGAGTCGGACCGGTAGCTGACCGGCCCGTCCGGCCCGTCCGCGAGCACCCCGGCGATCCTGCCGTCGCCGGAGACCAGTTCGCGGACCCGGGTGTCCGGCACCAGGGTCACGCCCCGGTCGTCACACGCGGCCACCAGCGCGGCGGCCAGCGCACCCCCGAGGGTGCGTACGCCGCTGGTCATCCGTTCGGCGATCAGCTCCCAGTCAAACAGCTCGGGCCACCGCCACCGGTGCCGTTCCTCGTAGGTCAGGGGCGGGAAGTGGCTGCCTTCGCGTACCCGTTCGGCCAGTCCGGGGCGGCTGGACAGCTCGAACGGCCGGTTGTCCAACGTACGGCCGCCGTGTCGGGCGCCGGGCCACTCCGAGTGGTAGTCCGGGCGGTCGATAGGGAACAGTCGTACCGGGGTCTCGTCGAGCAGGTAGCGCACCAGGGCGGGAGCGACGTCGACGTACTGCTCCAGTCGCCAGGTCTCCACGGCCCCCTCGGTCACCGCCGCCAGGTAGCGCAGCGCGTCGTCGCGGGTGTCGCCCACCCCGATGTCGGCCATCAACGGGTTGCCGGGGATCCACAGCATCCCGCCGGACACGGCGGTGGTGCCGCCGAACACCGGGGCGCTGTCCAGGACGACGACGCGCAGGCCCGCGTCGGCCGCGACACAGGCCGCGACCAGACCTGCCCCGCCGGAGCCGACGACCACGACGTCGGCGGACTGCTCCTTCATCCGGACCTTCTCTCTGGGTACGTGGGACGTGCCGGGTACGTGTGACGTAGGCACCGGGCGGAGTCGGCTACTCCGTGGAGCTGACGAGGTGGACGGTCTGCCAGCGCAGCAGCCGCCGCTTCACCAGCTGGAAGACCTGGGAAATCAGCGAGGTGATGACCACCAGCAGGATCAGCGTGGCGAAGTAGCTGTCGGTGGCGAAGACACCGGCGTCCTTCTGCAGGCGTACCCCGAGTCCGTGTTCCCCTGCGATCATCTCGCCGGCGACGGTGCCGAGCATGCCGAAGATGAACCCGAGTTCCAGGCCCACGAACATGCTCGGCAGCGCCGACGGGATCACGAACCGTACGAACGTCTGGGCCCGGCTCGCGCCTTGCAGCCGGGCGAGCAGCAGGTGGTCCCGGTCCACGCTCTCGATGCCGGCCATGGTGTTCGCGAAGACCACGAAGAAGGTCAGGCTGGCCGCCATCACCACGTGGGAGAGCAGCCCGATGCCGAACCAGATGACGAACAGCGGGGCCAACGCGATCCGCGGCAGGCTGTTCAACGCGGTCAGGTACGGGCTGAGGACCTTCCGCGCGTACGGCATCTGGGCCAGGGCGAAGGCGGCGAAGATGCCGAGCACCGACGCGCCCAGGAACCCCAGTACGGTCGCCAGCGTGGTGTAGACCGCGTCCACGGTGAGCAGATCGCCCCGTACCCCATCGACCAGCGACGCGGCGATGCCCGTCGGCTGCCCGGAGAACGTGGGGTCGATCAGTCCGCGTACCGCGGCAAGCTCCCAGAGGCCGAGGGTCACCGCCCCGACGACCACGATCCCGACGCCGACCGCGACCTTGGAGTTGTGGTCGAAGCGCCGTGACGAGTTGCCGTTGCGGGGCGGCGGGGGCGTGGTCCCGCGGGCCGGCCTGGTGTCTTCGGACACTGTGGACACCTACGCCACCTCCTGCTTGAAAATCTGCCAGATCTTCTGGAACAGCTCGTGGTACTCGGAGCTGCCCTGCAGGTCCACGACGTTGCGTGGCCGCGGCAGCGTGACCGGGAACTCCGCGATGATGCTGCCGGGGCGCGCCGAGAACACCAGCACCCGGTCGGCCATGATGATCGCCTCGGACAGGTCGTGCGTCACGAAGACGACGGTGCTCTTCTGGCGTTCCCACAGACGCAGGAACTGCCCCTGCAGGCGCAGTCGGGTCTGGGCGTCGAGGGCCGAGAACGGCTCGTCCATCAGCAGGGTGGACGGTTCCGGTACGAGGGTCCGCGCCACCGCCACCCGCTGCCGCATACCGTGCGAGAGCTGGGCCGGGTACGCGTCGGTGAACTCGGCCAGCCCGACGTCCCGGAGCACGTCGCGGGCGATCTGCTGGCGTTCCTCCCGCCTGACGCCGCGGATTTCCAGCGGCAGAGTGACGTTCTGCAGGGCGGTGAGCCATGGCAGCAGCGCGTCGCGGGCCAGCAGGTAGCCGATCCCGGGGTCGCCGAGCCGGGGTGCCTGCCCGCCCACCTGGACGGACCCGTGCGACGGCGTGATCAGGCCGGCCACCATGTTCAGTACGGTCGTCTTGCCACAGCCGCTCGGCCCCACCAGCGCGACGAACTCCTGGGCGCCGACGTCGATGTTGGTCCGCTCCAGGATCCGGTGCGGCGAGGACCCTTGTGGGCCGTCGAACCAGTGTTCGACGCCGCTGAGTTTGACGGGACGTCCGCTCACGCCGGCCCTCCATCCGCATCGCCGGCCCGACCACCTGCCGACAGGTGTGAGCGCTGTGACGACTTCTCGGGATCACACACGAGTTATGTCGAGCTACCTTCCATGAGAGCCTGGACACAGTCAAGTGTTGTCTGAAGACTTTCTAACGTATACAGTCGCCGGACAATCGCAGCGAGCCGTTGCTTCCGATGCCGCCTTGCCGATCCGAGCCACGCCGGCGACCAGGAGGACGTAGATGTGCGCAGCCTCGCCCCACCCGGGTGATCCCCCGGCCACCGGATCCACCCCACCCGGCTCCCCGGTTGCCGGCGTCGCGGACGCGGTGTCATCGACTCCGGCCGCGTTGCGCGGCATCCGGGTACTGGACTTCACGCGCGTACTGTCCGGTCCCTTCGCCAGCATGGTGCTGGGCGACCTGGGAGCCGACGTGGTCAAGGTGGAGCAGCCACGCGGCGGCGACGAAACCCGCACCGTGATCCGGTACGACGGTCGAGGGCCCGAGGACGAGGACTACTTCTTCGTCGCCAACCGGAACAAGCGCAGCATCACGATCGACCTGAAGAGCCCTGGCGGCAAACAGCTCGCCATGTCACTCGCGGGTCAGGCGGACGTGCTGATCGAAAACTTCAGCAACGGGGTGATGGACCGGCTCGGCCTGTCCCCCGACACGTTGTGCGCGGCCAACCCGCGGCTGATCTACTGCTCGGTCTCCGGCTTCGGCAGCACCGGCCCGTACCGGAGCCAGAAAAGCTACGACAGCATCATCCAGGCGATGAGCGGCGTCATGAGCATCACCGGCGAACGGGGCGGCGAACCGGTCCGGTCCGGGATGATGATCGGCGACCTCGCGGGCTCCCTGTACGCCGTGATCGGCATCCTCGCGGCGTTGCAGGCCCGGGAACGCACCGGCCGGGGGCAGTTCGTCGACATCGGCCTGCTGGACTCGCTGATCTCGCTGCTCACCGTCAATGCCGCCGAGTACCTCGCCAACGGGCGGGTGCCCCAGCCGAGCGGCAGCGAGAACCCGAACCGGGCGCCCGCCCGTACCTACCTCAGCAGCGACGACCGGTACGTCCAGGTGCTCGCCTCCACGCCGCGCCTCTGGGAGGCGTTCTGCGCCGCCAGCGGGCTCGACTCGCTGCGTACCGATCCGCGTTTCGCCACCTCGCAGGACCGGGTCAACCGGCGTGACCAACTCAACGGCGTGATCGCGGCACGGTTCCGGCAGCGCCCCGCCGCCGAGTGGCTCGCGGTCTTCCGGGAGTACGGCGTACCCGCCGGACTGGTGCAGAACCTCGACGAGGTGTTCACCGACACCCACGTGGCGGCCCGTGGCCTGGTGCACGAGATCGACCACCCGGTGTCCGGCCTGATCCGGGTGGTGGGCTCCCCGCTGCGGCTACTCGACACCCCACCCGAGGTCCGGCAGCCGCCGCCGCTGCTCGGGCAGCACACCGACGAGGTGCTCGGCGACTGGCTCGGCTACGACCCCGAGTGGGTCGAGCGGTGCCGGGCCGGTGGCGCGTTCGGCTGACCCCGCGCGCCCGGCACACCCGTAGCGGCCGGTGACCCGTACCCGACCACCACCAGGAACGGAGACTCATGGACACCCGGAGCATCGAGGCACTGAAGTACACGTCGCTGCCCGTCAACCTGAACGTCAAACCTGGCGACGAGGTCGTGATCCTGTGCGACACCCGTAGCGACGCCCTGGTCTGGCAGGGCCTCGCCGCCGCCGTCGCCGCCGCGGGCGGGCACCCGAGCATCACCATGATGACGCCCCGGGACTACCCGATGGCCGATCCGACCGCGCCGATCGCCGAGGCGATCAAGCGCGCCGACGTGTGCTTCCTGACCGTCACCAAGGCGTTCATTCACAGCCCGACGGCACGGGCCGCGATGGAGGCCGGGACCCGGTTCGTGAACCTCGAGGAAGCCACCGTCGACCTGCTCGCCGCCACCGGCCTGGAGACCCGCGAGGACTACGAGCAGATGCAGCTCCTGGGACAGGACGTGGTGGACCGGTGGACCGGCGGGCGGGTCGGACGGCTCGTCTCCGGCAACGGCACCGACCTGCGGTTCTCGATCGCGGAACGGCCCGGCTACTACGTCGCCGCGCTCTCCCGTCCGCAGCCCGGGGTGCGGCTGCTCTCCTGCGCCTTCCCCGACGGCGAGGCGGGCATCGCGCCCGTCGAGGAATCCGTCTCCGGCGTCCTGGTCGTCGACGTGGCGGTGCTGGGCGCGAACGTCAGTGACGGAAGGCCGGACACTCCGATCACCTTGGAGATCGTCGACGGGCACCTCAAGAACGTCACCGGCGGGGTACGCGCCGACGAGTTCCAGCGGTTCCTCGCCGACAAGGGCGACGAGGGCGCGTGGCGGGTCGGTGAGATCTCCGTCGGTCTGAACAAGCGGATCCCGCGTACCGGTAACAAGGCGGACAAGAAGTCGTACGGGACCGCGCACGTCGGGTTCGGCGAGAACCGCGACGTGGCCGGAGTCAACGCCAGCCGGCTGCACTACGACCTCGTCCTGGACCAGCCCACCCTCGTGATCGATGACGAGGTCGTCAGCGACAGCGGCCGGCTGCTGCTGCCCCACGCCTGACCCTACGGACACGCCTGACCCTACGGAGAGGAGGCGGCGACGTGAGGTTCGTACTCGGGCCGCTCGGCACCGACAGCGCTGACGGCGCCGAACACGCCGACGCACTGGTCACCCTGGCCACCACCGCGGAGGTAAACGGCTTCGACGGGATCCTGATAGCGGAGTCGCGGCTGCCCGAGGACGACGGGTGGGCCGCCGGCTTCACCCTCGCGATGCGACTCGCCCAGCACACTTCGGCGATCCGGCTCGGGGTGCAGTTCGCGCCGGACGTCACCAACCCCGTCTACCACGCCGAGGAGGCCGCCGTACTCGACGCGCTCTCCCACGGCCGGGCGATGGCGCTGGTACGCCGGGCCACCGGCGAGGAGCTGTCCCGCCTGCTCCCCGCCGTGCCGGGCGACCGCGACACCCGGTACGCCGAAGCGGTGGAGATCCTGCTCCGCTCCTGGCATCCCAATCCGTTCGCCGTCGCCACCGAGCACTACCGCTATCCGGCGAAGGCCCCGGGCAACGCGTTCGCGGCCGGGGTGGACGAGATCAGCGTGACCCCGAAGCCGACCCAGCTGGCGATGCCGGCGTGGCTGGTCGCCGCCGGACGGGACGATCTCGACCTGGCCCGCCGCCTCGATATGCCCCCCGCCTTCGCCCCGGGTACGCCACCGTCCGGCCCGCTGTCCGTGGCCCGCCCCGCGATCGCCGTCCGGGAACTGGTGCTCGCCGACGACACCGACAGCGCCTGGCGGGCGGCACTGCCGGTGCTCGAACACCGGTACGGCCGCAGCGGCACCGCACCCGGCGACTGGGCCGACGTCGCGGTGGCCGGCTCCGTGGACGACGTCGTCGCGCAGCTCAGCGCTCTGCAACGTACCGGGATCGGTGTCGTC
>JBOGDK010000280.1:0-6538 GCA_050701795.1 Micromonosporaceae bacterium | reverse complement strand
CTTGTCTTTGCGCAGGTAGCCCTTCCGCTGCAGCACGCCGAGCTGGTAGGCCACACTCGACGCGGACGCCAGGCCGACCGACTCTCCGATCTCCCGGACGCTCGGCGGGTATCCCCGATGCGCGACAGAGTCCCTGATCACCTCGAGAATCCGGCGTTGGCGGGGGGTCAGGTCCTCAGCTGAGGTCTCCGGGTCGCCCGGGTCAGGGAACGCGGCCATCACCGAGACCGGCTGCTTGGAGGGCATCGCGTTGTTTCCCGTGCGCCGGCTGCGGGGCCGGCCGCTGGCCCGCTGTTTGCCGCTCACAGTGCCCCCTCAGGTCGCTACGGGAGTCAGATCGTGTGACGAATGGCATGCCGGTTCGGCTCGGTCACACGCCGCCTCGTCCGGGTGGATTCGAGTGATCAAGACCCTAGCCGTAGATCACCAGGGAATCAAACACCTGTTCGAACCCCGGCGTGCCGCGCGTGGTGTGCCGGAGCGGTTGTGTCGTACGCCTGTGATAGTTATCGTACGCACGTTCGATCGAACACACGTTCGACTGATCGGGCGTGCGGGGGGATTCACGATCCGCAGGAGGTGTGCGATGGAGGGTTCACCACCCGACTCGCGCCGATGGTTCACAGCTGGCACACGGCACCGGGGGCGGCGGCTCGGTCTGAGGCTCACCAGGCGCGGCCGCATGGTGTGTTATGGGCTGCTCGTAGCGGCGCTCGGGGTGCTGACGGCGGGGTTGCTGGGGTTGGCACCGACAGCCGTTGTCGCGTCGCCTGACAAGCGGATGGCCACCGCGGAGGTGGTGGTACGACCAGGGGAGACGCTGTGGACGGTGGCTGTACGGCATGAGCCACATCGGAACCCGGCAGTGACAATCGAGGAGATCCGCCGGCTGAACGGCCTCCAGGGCTATACGGTGCATCCGGGACAGACGTTGCGCCTGCCGTAGCCGGTGGTCACGAGCGTCGGGGCCGGTTTCGTGCCATTGCTGGCCGGAGTCTGTTGAGTCTGCGGCCCAGCGGTCCGCGCGTCAGTCTCCAGCTCGGCGGCCCCGTGCCAGTCTCCCGCTCGGCCACCATTGCCGGGCTCCCGCCCGGCCACCCGTGCGACGCATCGCGAATGCGACCTACGACACGCCGAGTCGGCCGCTGTGTACTTGCGGGAGCCGGTTCCGCGGAATACCGTCAAACCCAACATCTAGTAGTTGCAGCCGTGTAGTTTGGCTATAGATTGGGGTAGTACCCAATCTCGCGTCGGCGAACGGACGGGTTCGCGACAGCGTAGGTACAGCGGGTATTGAGGGTTTGACTTCTCAGCGAGCGGGCGGGGCGCAAGCGTCGCCGGCTGCGTTGCGGTGGGCGCGTTTCGAGAGGGGGAACGGCATGCGGTGTCCGTACTGCCGGCATCCGGATTCCAGGGTGGTCGACTCCCGTGAGGCAGACGATGGTCAGCTGATCCGGCGCCGCCGGGCCTGCCCGGAGTGCGGGCGGCGTTTCACCACGGTGGAGGAGGCGGTCCTCGCGGTGGTCAAGCGAAGCGGAGTGACCGAACCCTTCAGCAGATCGAAGATCGCCTCGGGAGTACGCAAGGCGTGTCAGGGCCGTCCGGTCGACGACGACGCGATCGCGCTGCTTGCGCAGCGGGTCGAGGAGGCAGTGCGCGCCCGCGGTACCGCGGAGATCCCCAGCAACGAGGTCGGACTCGCGATTCTGGGCCCACTCCGGGAGCTCGACGAGGTGGCGTACCTGAGGTTCGCCAGCGTCTACCGGTCGTTCGAGTCGCTGGAGGACTTCGAGCGGGAGATCGACACGCTGCGGTCCGAGCCGGCCACGACGTAACAGCGGTAACCGTACGACCGGCAGGTGCCGGGTTTGCGCAGATGACCATTGACGGAACAGTCGGGCTCTGACCGCGGCGAACGTGGCCAGAGAGTCCGGCGCGGCAGAGAAGAACAGCAGTGAACTGGCATAGCAGGCAGAACCGCCGCCGGGCGGCGACGCGACAGGCGCGTCGGGCACAGAGGGGGAGCGAGATGACGGAGTCAGTGGGTACGGCGTCGGGGGCGACGGCGGGCCCGGACGGTGACCCGAACCAGGCAGCCGGACAGGGCGGGCAGGCCACCGGACTGCGGATCGAGCGGGTATGGACCACCGAGGGCGTTCACCCGTACGACGAGGTCACCTGGGTACGCCGCGACGTGGTGATGACCAACTGGCGCGACGGCACGGTCAACTTTGAGCAACGTGGCGTGGAGTTCCCCGACTTCTGGAGCATCAACGCCACCAACATCGTCACCTCGAAGTACTTCCGTGGCGCGGTCGGCTCGCCGGAACGGGAGTCCAGCCTTCGGCAGCTCATCGACCGGGTGGTCAAGACCTACCGCGCCAACGGTGAAAAGCACGGATACTTCGCCACCCCCGGTGACGCCGAGATCTTCGAGCACGAGCTGGCCTGGATGCTGCTGCACCAGGTGTTCAGCTTCAACTCGCCGGTCTGGTTCAACGTCGGCACCACCTCGAAACAGCAGGTCAGCGCGTGTTTCATCCTGTCCGTGGACGACTCGATGGACTCGATCCTGGAGTGGTACAAGGAGGAGGGCCTGATCTTCAAGGGTGGCTCCGGCTCGGGGGTGAACCTGTCCCGGATCCGCTCCAGCAGGGAGTTGCTCTCCTCCGGCGGTACGGCCTCCGGTCCGGTCAGCTTCATGCGTGGCGCGGACGCCTCCGCTGGCACGATCAAGTCCGGTGGCGCCACCCGGCGGGCGGCGAAGATGGTGATCCTCGACGTCGACCACCCCGATGTCGGTGAGTTCATCGAGACCAAGGCGCGGGAAGAGGACAAGATCCGGGCGCTGCGGGACGCCGGCTTCGACATGGACCTGGGCGGTACGGACATCGTCTCCGTGCAGTACCAGAACGCCAACAACTCGGTACGGGTCACCGACGAGTTCATGCGCGCCGTCTCCGACCGCGCCGAGTTCGAACGCCGGGCCCGGCTCGACGGCAGCGTGATCGACACGGTCGACGCGCACGGGCTGTTCCACAAGATCGCGAACGCCGCGTGGGAATGCGCCGACCCCGGGCTGCAGTACGACGACACGATCAACGACTGGCACACCTGCCCCGAGACCGGCCGGATCACCGCGAGCAACCCGTGCAGCGAGTACTTCCATCTGGACAACTCCTCCTGCAACCTCGCCTCGCTGAACCTGTTGAAGTTCCTGGGGTCGGACTCCACCTTCGACGTGGCGAAGTTCGTCAAGTCGGTCGAGCTGGTGATCACCGCGATGGACATCTCGATCTGCTTCGCGGACTTCCCGACCGAGAAGATCGCCGAGATCACCCGGGCGTACCGGCAGCTCGGCATCGGGTACGCCAACCTGGGTGCGTTGCTGATGGCGAGCGGCCACCCGTACGACTCGGACGGGGGTCGCACCCTGGCCGGCGCGATCACCAGTGTGATGACCGCAGTGTCGTACCGGCGGTCGGCGGAACTGGCCGGGATCGTCGGTCCGTACGCCGGCTACGCCCGCAACGCCGACGCGCACCAGCGGGTGATGCGCAAGCACGCGGCGGCCAGCGACGCGGTGCGTACCCACGGACGCAACGACGCGGCGCTGCTGCGCGAAGCCTTCAAGCAGTGGCAGGAGGGCATCCGGACCGGGGAGCGCAACGGCTGGCGCAACTCGCAGGCGAGCGTGCTGGCGCCCACCGGCACGATCAGCTTCATGATGGACTGCGACACCACCGGCATCGAGCCCGATCTGGCGCTGGTGAAGTTCAAGAAGCTGGTCGGCGGCGGTTCGATGCAGATCGTGAACCAGACCGTGCCGCGTGCGCTGCGCTCCCTCGGGTACCCGGAGGAGCAGGTCGAGGCGGTGGTGGAGTACATCGCCGATCACGGCCACGTGGTGAACGCGCCGGGGCTTCGGGAGGAGCACTACGCGGTCTTCGACTGCGCGATGGGCGATCGGTCCATCAAGCCGATGGGCCACGTACGGATGATGGCCGCAGTGCAGCCGTTCGTCTCCGGGGGCATCTCCAAGACGGTGAACATGCCGGAGTCGGCGACCGTCGAAGAGGTCGAGGAGATCTACTTCGAGGGCTGGAAGCTGGGGCTCAAGGCGTTGGCGATCTACCGGGACAACTGCAAGGTGGGTCAGCCGCTGTCAGTGGCCAAGAGCAAGGCGAAGCAGGCCGAGCCGGCGAAGGAGATCGAGTACCGGTCGATTCGCAAGCGGTTGCCCAAGTCGCGGCCCAGCACCACCACGTCGTTCTCGGTTGCCGGGGCGGAGGGTTACCTGACCGCGTCGAGCTACCCGGACGACGGGCTGGGTGAGGTCTTCCTGAAGATGTCCAAGCAGGGCTCGACCCTCGCCGGGGTGATGGACGCGTTCTCGGTGGCGATCTCGATCGCCCTGCAGTATGGCGTTCCGCTGGAGACGTACGTGTCGAAGTTCGTCAACATGCGGTTCGAGCCGGCGGGTATGACCGACGATCCGGACATCCGGATGGCGACCTCGGTGATGGACTACATCTTCCGGCGGCTCGCTCTGGACCACCTTCCGTACGAGCGGCGCGCTGAGCTGGGCATCTTCTCCGCCGCCGAGCGGGCCGCACAGGTACGAGGTGAGGACCCGGCGTCGGTGCACGGTGGAGATGACCAGGTGGACCTCGCGGCACTCGCGGCGTCCGCCCCGATTGAAGTCGACTCGTCGACGTCCGTGGAGGCGCACCCGCAGGCGGCGGAGGTGATCGCGTCGGTGGAGCAGCCGGGTGTGTCGGTGGTGCCCGCGGAGGTCGCGAAGCCGACACCGCCACACATGCTGGCGGACGCGCCGTTGTGCTTCACCTGCGGTACGAAGATGCGTCCGGCGGGTAGCTGCTACGTCTGCGAGGGCTGCGGCTCGACCTCCGGCTGCAGCTGACCGATGTCGCCCGGTGGTCCTCACCGGTGACGAGATGCACTGATAGCGCCGCCCGGGCCACACGCCCGGGCGGCGCCTCGCTGTGCTGGCCGAGGCACCTGCCTGGCCCGGCCGGGCGCTGCATCGCCGAGCCAGGCGCCTGGGCGATGCTGGCTATATGCCCGGTTTAATTACATTCGTCGCAACATATTTCCGGTTATGGACGTCACTACGTATGCTCCCGACCAGATGACCTATACAGACGTGTCGTCTGATTGCGCCGTTATGTAGTGCGCACCAGCGAAAGCGGCAGCCGTGCCGCTGAGGTGGCGCCGTTGCGGCCTGACAAGTGGAGACCGCTCTGCTGGCGAGGCCGCTACCAGGCCGAGGGCCACGGGCGCGCGACCGAAATCCTGAGGAGGAGCCTTGGAGGGCACCGTCAAGCTGGTACGCGATCGGATTCCGGAGTTGATGAAAGCCGACGGCGAGAGTCCGCAGACCCGCATCGCACAGGGCGAGGAATATCCGGCGCTGCTGAGGCTGAAGCTGCTTGAGGAGGTCCAGGAGTTCCTGGACAGTGGCGACGCCGGCGAGTTGGTGGACGTCATCGAGGTGGTGCACGCCCTCGCCCGCGACAAAGGCGTCGAACCAGAGAAGCTTGAGCAACTGCGTGTCGCGAAGCAGACCGATCGGGGCGGGTTCACCACGGGTACCGTACTGGTCGTCCCTTCTGACGAGCCGGAACCGGAACCCGCACCGGTCACGGGCTGATCGGGCCACCGCGGTGGGAGCGCCGGACCGACACACGGGCGGCGGTCGCCTACGTTGGTACCTGTGACCGATCAACACACCCCTCACGCGCATCCGGCGTCCCCAACCGCCCCAAACGATTCCCGGAGTCGGCAGATCGTTGACGTCCTGGTGGCGGCCTTCAGTGACCTGGTCGCCTCCGACCCGGCGGCGTTCCGTACCAAGTTCCGGAAGATGGCGGCGGATCCGTTCGCCTTCTACCGAGGTAGTGCCTGCCTGTTCTACACCGATGTGGCCTCCGAGCCGGACCCGTGGGTGGACGAGCGCAGCGGCAGAGTGTGGATCCATGGCGACCTGCACGCCGAGAACTTCGGTACGTACCTCAACGACCAGGGTCTGCTGGTGTTCGATGTCAACGACTTCGACGAGGCGTACCTGGGGCACTACACCTGGGACCTGAGGCGATTCTGCGCCAGTCTGGCCCTGCTGGGGTGGCAGAAGGCACTCTCCGACGACACCATCAGCCGCCTGATACACCAGTACCTCAACGGGTACGTGGCCCAGGTACGTCACTACGTCGAGGCGACCGACGACTACGAATTCTCGCTCCGGTTGGACACCGCGACCGGGCCGATCGCCAGCGTGCTCCGGGCTGCCCGGCACCGCAACCGGTTGGCTCTGCTGAGCCGGGTCTCGGAGCTACGGGGCGTGGAGCGTACGTTCCGCCGTGGCGGGGCCGGCGTGTTCGAACTCGACGTTGCCGAACGGGCCGAGGTGCTGGCGGCGCTGCGGCGGTACCTGGAGACCATCCCCGAAGGCAAGCGGGCGTCCGACCTCTTCTACACCGTCAAGGACGTGGTGCGGCGTACCGGCTTCGGGATCGGG
>JBOGDK010000279.1:0-6558 GCA_050701795.1 Micromonosporaceae bacterium | reverse complement strand
CCACGTTGCTGCTGGCAGCGGGCCTGGACGAGAACGCCACGGTGGCCGTGCAGTCCCACGTACCGGAGCACACCGGGCTGCACTACCTGCTGGAGGCCACGACCAGGTACGGCGAGGTCCACAACATGATCCAGTTCAAGCAGAAGGCGACGTACGAGCGCCGCGGCACCCGGTTGTCGTTGTTGACGTACCCGGTGCTGATGGCCGCGGACATCCTGCTGTACGACATCGACGAGGTACCCGTCGGGGACGACCAGAGCCAGCACGTCGAGTTGACCCGTACCGTCGCGACCCGGTTCAACCGGCGGTACGGCGACACGTTCACGCTGCCGGTCGCGGTGAATCCACCGGTAGCTGCCCGGATCATGGATCTGGCTGATCCGCGTCGCAAAATGGAGAAGACCAATCCGTCCCGGTCCGGGGTGCTGTTCCTGCTCGACCCGCCGGACGTGCTACGCCGCAAGATCGGCCGGGCGGTCACCGACACCGGTACGACTGTGGCGTACGAGCCTGCCGAACGGCCCGGTGTCGCCAACCTCCTTGACATTCTCGGCGTCTGCACCGGGCGTTCCCCGCGCGCCCTCGCTGCCGGGTTCGACTCGTACCGGGAGCTCAAGGACGCCACCGGCGACGCCGTGGTGGCTCTGCTGGAGCCGCTGCGGCGGCGGTACGACGATCTCGCCGAGCACCCGAGCCACGTTCAGGCGCGGCTGCGGGCGGGCGCGAAACTCGCCCGGGAGTACGCCGCCGACACGTTGCAACGCGCCAACCGCGCGATCGGACTGCTGAACACCTGACGGCGACCTGTGGCGCGCCCGCCCACCGGGATGCCGGGCGCGCCGCGGGTACCGCGTCAGCGGGTCGGTGCCGAAGGATCGACAGCGGCGGACCGCAGGGTCTCGTGCGATCCGCCAGCCACCCACGGTTCGACCAGGAACCGCGCTGGCTCCAGATCTGGTTCCGGTTTCAGACCGAGGATCTGCTCGGCGTCGGGCCACGACACGAACAACAGGTCGGCGTCGTCGGGCATCACCGCCACGTAGTCGGTACGTGGCAGCAGCGTCGCGGCGTCCCGCAGCATGGTGGCGACCGAGAACACCGAGCCGTCCGAGCGTCCCGCGAGCATCACGGTGCCGGCACGATGAGGTGAGCCGGACGTGTCCAGCCAGCGCTTCTGCCGGCCGTACTCCGCCACGGCAAGCACCCGCTCAGCGCGTCCCGCGGGGGCGTGCAATGGATGCCCCGCGGGAGCCGCGTACGGCGCCAGCCGCCCCGCCGTGTCAACCGTGTACGCCACCGGTGAGACCGGCCGCGCCGACTGGTCGTACTCTTCCTCGACCATCTCGAAAACGCTGGCCAGCACCCGTGGATCGTCAGGGGCGATCAGCAGCGTGGAGCGATCGGGGGCGAAGGCGACCGGGCGACCCTCCAGGTACCAGGAGAAGCCCGCGAGCCAGCCATCGATCAGCAGCTGCGACACGCAGTACATCCCGCCGTCGTCCACGAGCCGCAGCGCCCGCGGCCCGACCGGTCCAGAGGGGCGGGGCTGCATCACCCGGGCGGCGAGGTTCTCCCGCGCGGCCGAGTACACCTGGTCCGCGGAGACCCCCCAGGCGGCGATCTGCTCGATGGTCAGGTGCGGGCTGCCCTGCAGGTCGAGTTCCACGAGTTCGGCGAGGTACGGCAGGCTGCGCCGCCACAGCGCGCCGGACTCGGGTTCGCTGCGCGGCGGCAGAGCGGCGGAGATGCCCCGCAGCACGGGCCGTACCAGCGGCTTTGCCAGCTCCCAGGTGTCGGGCAGTTCGGGTGGCAACACCGCCGAGTCCACGAACCGCTGTAACGGTGTGGCTCGGCTGGCGGTGTCCGCGAGACCCCACTGCTCGTAGACCTCTGCCAGCCGGGCCCATACCGGAGCACCGTCCACCGGACGTACGGAGATCGCGAACTGCTCGCGGTCGTACCAAGCGTCCTCCACCCGCCCGTCGGAACGGAACAGGTCAAGGACTTCGGAGGCGAACCGGTCTTCCGGTGAGTCGCCACGCTTGACGAGCAGGGACATGCCTCCTCCACCGCGGACGCGGTCGGCCGGGAACAGATTGCGGCAGAGTACTCCAGATGCCCGGGTGGTGAGGGACCGGCGTCAGCCCGGGTGATCATCCTCGCCGTCATCGGACTCGGCATCGTGGTCGTCGGTACGGCGACGCCGGGCCTTCCGCGCCTCGAGCCGTTCGGCGGCGCCGGTGCGGGTGGTGCTGTCGAGCCGGTAGTCCGTCCCACGGTTGCCGGGGACGAACTCCTCGCCGGCGTAGAGCGTCGGCTGCCACTCGAACTCGATATCACCGATTTGCACGCTTACGCCAGGCTCCGCCCCCTGCTTGACCAGCTCATCCTCGACTCCGATACGGGCGAGTCGGTCCGCGAGGAACCCCACAGCTTCGTCGTTGGAGAAGTCGGTCTGGCGTACCCACCGTTCGGGTTTGCGGCCCACCACCCGGTACGTACCGTCCTTGTTGGGCTGCACCGTGAAGCCCGAGTCGTTCACCGCTGTAGGCCGGATCACGATCCGGGTCGCCTCTGGGGCGGGTTGCTCCGCGCGGTGCCGCCGTACCGCTTCCGCAAGCGCGTAGCTGAACGGTGCGAGCCCTTCCCGAGTTACCGCGCTGATATCAAACACCGGTAACCCGCGCGCCTCGAGGTCCGGCCGTACCATCGCGGCCAGTTCCTTGCCGTCCGGTACGTCGACCTTGTTCAGCGCCACGATCCGCGGCCGGTCGGCGAGCCCTCCGTACGAGGTCAGCTCCCGCTCGATCGCGTCGATGTCGCTGACCGGGTCCCGCCCCGGCTCCAGCGTCGCGCAGTCGACCACGTGCACCAGCACCGCGCAGCGCTCCACGTGCCGCAGGAACTCCAGCCCGAGACCCCGCCCCTGCGCGGCCCCCTCGATCAGGCCCGGTACGTCCGCCACGGTGAAGGTGTCGTCGCCGACCCGTACCACCCCGAGATTCGGCACCAAGGTGGTGAACGGGTAGTCCGCGATCTTCGGGCGGGCCGCTGAGATCACCGAGATCAACGAGGACTTCCCCGCACTGGGGTAGCCGACCAGACCCACGTCAGCGACGCTCTTCAGCTCCAGTACGACATCGATCAGATCCCCCGGCGCGCCCAGCTCGGAGAACCCGGGCGCCCGGCGACGGGTGTTCGCCAACGCCGCGTTGCCCCGCCCGCCACGGCCTCCTTCGGCGATCACGTACGCGGTGCCCGCACCGACCAGGTCGGCGAGCACCTCACCGTCCAGGGATTGCACCACGGTCCCGTCGGGCACCTGGAGCACCAGGTCGTCGCCGTTGGCGCCGTGCCGGTTCGACCCTTGACCGGGTGTCCCGTTGGTCGCCTTGACGTGCGGGCGGAAGTGGAAGTCCAGCAGGGTGTGTGCCCCGGGGTCGACGACCAGGACGATGTCGCCGCCCTTGCCGCCGTTCCCGCCGTCCGGGCCACCGAACGGCTTGAACTTCTCCCGGTGGATCGAGGTGCAGCCGTGCCCGCCGTCACCGGCCCTGACATGCAGCACGATCCGGTCAACAAACGTGGTCACAATCGCATCCTCTACCGCGGCTCGCCGACTCCTGGTGGAGCCGGCTGAACGTACCGCTCCTGCATGGTCCGGGTCCGCTATTCACACGCCCAGCCTCCCCTTGACCGGTACGCCGGTCCGCCACGACGAAGCGGGCCGGGTGGTCACCCGGCCCGCTTCGCTGGTCGTCGCGTAGGTTACGCCTCGGACGTCACGATGCTCACGGTCTTCCGGCCCCGCTTCGAGCCGAACTCGACCCTGCCGTTCGCCAGGGCGAACAGCGTGTCGTCACCGCCACGTCCCACCAGGTCGCCGGGGTGGAACTTGGTGCCGCGCTGCCGGATCAGGATCTCGCCGGCGCTGACCACCTGGCCACCGAACCGCTTGACACCGAGTCGCTTGGCGTTGGAGTCGCGACCGTTCCGCGAGCTCGACGCACCCTTCTTATGTGCCATCTCGGCGCCTACTTTCCGCTCTTGATGCCGGTGACCTTGACCTGCGTCCGCAGCTGCCGGTGGCCCTGCCGCTTGTGGTAGCCGGTCTTGTTTTTGAACTTGTGAATCTTGATCTTCGGGCCCTTGCCGTGGCCGACCACCTCACCGGTCACGGTCACCGCCGCGAGCGCCCCGGCATCGGTGGTCACCGAGACGTCATCGCCCTCGCCGTCCACCAGAAGTACGGCAGGCAGGCTCACCGCCTCGCCCGGCTCGACAGCGAGCCGCTCGACCTCGATCACATCGCCCTCGGCGACCTTGTACTGCTTGCCGCCGGTCTTGACGATCGCGTACATCGACGCAGCTCTCCTCATGGTCCACAGGTTGCTCAGGCTTCTCGCGTTTGACTGCGCCATCGGAGTTGTCGCAGCCGCTGCCGTGTCACTGCCTGCCGGCACGCAAGACTGGCGGACGGAAGTACGCCGCAGGCAAGCGTACGTCATCGGCGGGTTGACCATCAAACCGGGGCGTGCTCATCGTCACCCGGCCCAGCGGACTGCCGGGAAGCCAGTTCCGCGGACTGCCCGGAAGCTGGCTCGTCAACTGTCCCGTCCGGGGCCGCCGCGGTTTCCTGCGGTGGCGCTCCAGCAACCTCCTGGTCGGCAACCTCCTGGGCCGACTCGGGCTCGGCTGCCTTGGCGGGCTCGTCGCCGCTCGCCTTCCTCCGGCGACGCCGACCACCACTGCGCCCCCCGCCACCGGCCTCGGCGTCGCCCTCGGCGCCCGGTCCGTTCGAGCCGCCGGTCGCCTCACCGGCCCCGCTGTCAGAGGTGCCGTCAGCATGGCCGTCCGGCTGCTCCGCGGCTTTCCGCCTGCCCCGCGACCGGGAGCCCCCAGCGGACGACCCGGCACCCTTCTCAGGCTCCGAGGAGTCGGTCGGCGATCCCCCCTCGGCACCAGCAGAGCCATTCGCCTTGGCCTCACCGTTGCTCGCGGCGGCGACCCGCTTGACCTCGGCGGCGCTGGACTTGTCGGGTCGCGCCTCCAGGGCGGCCGAGTTCACGATCACGCCCCGGCCCCGGCAGTGCTCACAGTTCTCGCTGAAGGAGTCCAGGAGGCCCTGACCGACCCGCTTCCGGGTCATCTGGACCAGGCCCAGCGACGTGATCTCCGTGACCTGGTGCTTCGTACGGTCCCGCCCCAGGCACTCGGTCAGCCGGCGCAGCACCAGCTCGCGGTTGGACTCCAGCACCATGTCGATGAAGTCGATCACGATGATGCCACCCAGGTCGCGCAACCGGAGCTGGTGCACGATCTCCTCGGCGGCCTCCAGGTTGTTCCGGGTGACGGTCTCCTCGAGATTGCCGCCCTTGCCGGTGAACTTGCCGGTGTTCACGTCGATGACGGTCATCGCCTCGGTCCGGTCGATCACCAGGTGCCCACCGGAGGGCAGGTAGACCTTCCGGTCCAGCGCCTTGAGCAGCTGCTCGGTGACCCGCAGGTCGGCGAACACGTCAACCCCGCTGTGGCGGCGTACCCGGGACACCAGCTCCGGAGAGACGTGCTCCAGGTACGGCTCCACCATGTTCCAGGCGTCTTCGCCCTGGATCACCAGCTCCTTGAAGTCCTCGTTGAAGATGTCGCGGACCACCCGAATCACCAGGTCCGGCTCCTCGTACACCAGGGTGGGGGGTTTGGCGCTCTTCGCCTTCTCCTCGATGCCCTCCCACTGCGCCTGCAGCCGCTTCACGTCGCGTTCCAGGTCGTCCTCGGAAGCGCCCTCGGCGGCGGTACGCACGATCACCCCGGCGCCTTCCGGCACCAGCTTCTTGAGGGTGTCCCGGAGCCGCTTGCGTTCAGTGTCGGGGAGCTTGCGGCTGATCCCGGAGGCGTTGCCGTGCGGTACGTACACCAGGTGCCGGCCGGAGAGCGTGACGTGGCTGGTCAGCCTCGCCCCCTTGTGTCCGACCGGGTCCTTGGTGACCTGCACCAATACCGAGTCGCCCGGCTTGAGAGCCTGCTCGATGGTACGGGTACGCCCCTCCAGACCGGCGACGTCCCAGTTCACCTCACCGGCGTAGAGCACCGCGTTGCGGCCCCGGCCGATGTCGATGAACGCCGCTTCCATGCTCGGCAGGACGTTCTGCACCTTGCCCAGGTAGACGTTTCCGGCCATGGTGTTGCTGGACTGCTGGGAGACGTAGTGCTCGACCAGCACTCCGTCCTCCAGGACCCCGATCTGGGTCTTGTCGCCGGTGCTCCGGATCGCCATCACCCGGTCCACCGCCTCACGGCGGGCCAGGAACTCCGACTCGGTCAGGATCGGCGGTTTGGTACGGCGCTGCTCCCGACCGTCCCGGCGGCGTTGCCGCTTGGCCTCCAGCCTGGTGGAGCCGGCGACGCCCTGCACCTCGTCCTTCGCCGCCCGGGCCTCGCGCACCTTGACGACGGTCTGTACGCCGTCTTCGTCGGACGGCTCGGAATCCCCTGAGCCCTTGCGCCGGCGGCGCCGCCGGCGGCGTACCGAGCTGGTCTCCTCGACCTGTTCGTCGG
>JBOGDK010000278.1:0-6603 GCA_050701795.1 Micromonosporaceae bacterium | reverse complement strand
GCCACCCCGGCCTGTCGCTGGTGCGGCCATCTCGCCGCGGACTTCAGCTGCCCGCACTGCGGCAGCCAGCGGGTACGGGCAGCCGTGATCGGTGCCCACCGCACCGCCGAGGAACTGGGACGGGCGTTTCCCGAGATCCCGGTCAGGACGTCGGGCCGGGACGGGATGCTGGACACGGTGCCGTCCGGCCCCGCGCTGGTGGTCGCCACGCCGGGTGCCGAGCCGCTTGCCGACGGCGGGTACGGCGCCGCTCTGCTGCTCGACACCTGGGCGCTGCTGACCCGTACCGACCTGCGGGCGGGGGAGGAGGCGTTGCGGCGGTGGCTGACCGCGGCATGCCTGGTACGTCCCGCCGCGCGGGGTGGCCAGGTGGTGGTGGTCGCCGACGGCAGCCTGGTCCCGGTACAGGCGCTGATCCGGCTCGATCCCGGCTGGTACGCCGCACGCGAGCTCGCCGAACGCCGTGCTCTGGGGTTCCCGCCCGCGGTCCGGATGGCGAGCCTCACCGGTGCTCCGGACGCGGTGGCGGATCTGCTGGAGCTGGCGGAACTGCCGGCTGAGGCCGACGTGCTCGGCCCGGTGCCGCTGTCCGAGGACGGGGAGTCCGAACGTGCCCTGGTACGGGTCTCCCGGACCGGCGGCCCCGCACTGGCAGCCTCCCTGCACGCCGCGACCGGGGTACGCAGCGCGCGAAAGGCCACGGACCCGGTACGCGTCCAGGTGGATCCGCTCGACCTGCTGTGAGGTTTTGTCGCACCCGGCGGGTAGAAGTGCGGTGACTCGGTGCACCACTGAGGAGGGGACATGACACAGAGCTGGCCACCGACGTTGACCCCGTACATCGTGGTGGCGGACGCCCGCCGCGCGATCGAGTGGTACGAGACGGTCCTCGGCGCCCGCCGCAGGGGGGACCCGTACGTGATGCCGGACGGCACGATCGGGCACGCGGAACTCGGTATCGGCAACGCGGTGCTGATGCTCGCCGACGTGTCCCGCCAGGTGCCGGTGGCGGCGCCCAGCGGTGACCTCCACAGCCACACCCTGCACCTGCAGGTGGCCGACGTGGACGCCGCGACCGCGCGGGCCGCCGACCACGACGGGCGCGTGGAGCGCGACCCCGAGGACCAGCCGTACGGCCGCAACAGTGTGGTCGTGGACCCGTTCGGGCACCGGTGGATGTTCCACACCCCGCCGCCAGGCGAGGGACATCCTGCCCCTGCCGCCGGAGGCTGAGCCGGGAGGTCGCCAGCGCGGTTCGTACACTTGGACACCGGCGCTCGACCTGTAAGGAGACCCGTGACCGTTCAGCCGATACGCCTCTTCGGCGACCCCGTCCTCCGCACCCCGGCGGAGCCGGTGGTGGACTTCGACAAAGAGCTGCGCAGGCTCGTCAAGGATCTGACCGACAGCATGCTCGACGAAGGTGGCGCGGGCCTCGCGGCGCCGCAGTTGGGAGTCGGGCTACGGGTGTTCGCCTTCGACGTCAACGACACGATCGGGCACCTGGTGAACCCGGAGCTGAGCTTCCCGGACTCCGACGAACAGGACGGCCCCGAAGGCTGCCTGTCGATCCCGGGCCTGTACTTCGACTGCAAACGCCGGATGAACGTGGTGGCCAAAGGGTTCAACATGCACGGCGACCCGGTGCAACTGGTGGGCACCGGCACGATGTCGCGATGCGTCCAGCACGAGACCGACCACCTGGACGGGGTGTTGTTCCTGGACCGGCTGGACCGGGAGACCCGCAAGCAGGCGATGAAGGAGATTCGCGCGGCGGACTGGTACGACGGAACAGTGCCGACGATGAAGCCGACCCCGCATCCGCCGCGAGGACTGTTCCGCTGATGCGGCTGGTGTTCGCCGGGACCCCCGAGGTCGCCGTACCGTCCCTGGAGTTGATCGCCCGCTCCGGCCACGAACTGGCCGCCGTGGTGACCCGGCCGGACGCCCCGGCGGGGCGGGGACGGCGTCTGATGCGTTCCCCGGTCGGGCAGTGGGCCGATGAGCACGGTGTTGAGGTATTGACTCCCGCGAAGCCCGGCGAGCCTGAGTTCCTGCAGCGGCTGCGCTCGATCGCGCCGGACTGCGTACCTGTCGTGGCCTACGGCGCCCTGGTGCCGGCGGTGGCGCTCGCCGTACCCCGCCGTGGCTGGATCAACCTGCACTTCTCGCTGCTTCCCGCCTGGCGTGGCGCCGCCCCGGTGCAGCACGCCGTACTGCACGGCGACGAGATCACCGGCGCCTGTGTGTTCGGCCTGGAGACCGGTCTGGACACTGGCCCGGTCTACGGCTCGCTGACCGAACCGATCGGCCCCCACGACACCGCCGGCGACCTGCTGTCCCAGCTCGCCGACGGCGGTGCCCACCTGTTGCTCGACGTGCTGGACGCGATCGAGCAGGGCACCGCACGTCCCGTACCGCAGCCTGACGAGGGGGTCAGCATGGCACCCAAGCTCACCACCGAGGATGCGAAAGTGCGCTGGCACGAGCCGGCGTTCGCGGTGGACCGGCGGATCCGCGCCTGCACCCCTGCCCCGGGTCCGTGGACCACCTTCCGGGGCGACCGGGTACGCCTCGCCCCGGTTGATCTGAAGGCCGATGAGCAGGCGGCCACTGACCGACTCGAGCCCGGTGAGCTACGGATGGCCCGTGGCACGGTGTTCGTCGGCACCGGTACCACGCCGGTCGCGCTCAGCGAGGTGCAACCGTCCGGTAGGAAGCGGATGCCTGCGGACGCCTGGCTACGGGGTGCCCGGCTGACTCCGGGCGAACGGCTCACATGAGAACTCGGGGCGGCGCGACACCGCGGCGGGCCACCGCACCGCCCGGCCCGCGGGGGGACACACCGGACCCGGCGCGGCGGGCGGCGTACGACGTGCTGCGCGCGGTGGCCGAGCGGGACGCGTACGCGAACCTGGTGCTGCCGTCGATGCTCTCCGAGCGTGGCATCACGGGCCGGGACGCGGCACTGGCCACCGAGTTGTGCTATGGCACGCTGCGCAGCCTCGGCACCATCGACGCGATTCTCGCCGCGGCGAGCAACCGTCCGCTGGGTCGGGTGCAGGCACCGGTGCTCGACGCGTTGCGGCTCGGTGCGTACCAACTGCTGTACACCCGGGTGCCGCCGCATGCGGCCGTGAGCACCACCGTCGCGTTGGTACGTGCCGAACGTGGCCAGCGCGCCGCGGGTTTCGGCAATGCGGTACTGCGACGCGTGGCCGAGCGCGACCTGCTGTCCTGGGTGGACAGGCTGGCGCCGGCGGACCCGATCGGCCGTTCGGCGTTCGCCCACGCGCACCCCGAGTGGCTGGTGCGTGCCTTGAAGCAGGCGCTCGGCGATAACGAACAGGTAACTGCGGCGCTGGCGGCGGACAATGAACGGCCCGCCGTACACCTGGCTGTGCTGCCGGGCAGGGCCGACCGGGACGCCGTCGCGGCCGAGGCGGGAGGGGAACCCGGGCGCTATTCGCGGTACGCGGTGTACCTGCCGGGTGGCGCGCCGGGAGAGCTGGCCGCCGTGACCGGAGGGCTCGCCACGGTGCAGGACGAAGGCAGCCAACTGGTGGCGCTGGCGACAGCGGCGGCGCCACTTGAAGGGCCGGACGCGCGATGGTTGGACCTGTGTGCCGGCCCTGGCGGGAAGGCGGCCCTGCTCGGCGCGCTGGCCGGGCAGCGGGGTGCCGACGTCCTCGCGGTGGAGGTCGCGCCACACCGTGCCCGACTGGTCGCGGCCGCCACCACGGACCTGCCGGTACGGGTGCTGCAGTGCGACGGACGCCAGGTCGGCAGCCATCCGGAGCTGGCCGAGGGCGGCTTCGACCGGGTGTTGGTGGACGCCCCGTGCACCGGCCTGGGCGCGTTGCGACGCCGTCCGGAGGCGCGGTGGAGGCGTACTCCCGAGGATCTGCCGGGACTTGTCGCACTGCAGCGCGAGCTGCTCGCCGCGGGGTTGCGGGCGGTACGTCCGGGTGGCGTGGTCGGTTACGTGACCTGCTCCCCGCACCCGGAGGAGACAAATGCCACGGTCGCCGCGGTAAGCGCATCGGCGGGCGATTCGGTGGTGTATGTCGATGCTCGTCCACTGCTGCCGGACGTGCCGTCGCTCGGGGAGGGCCCGACGGTGCAGTTGTGGCCGCACCGCCACGGCACGGACGCGATGTTTCTGGCTGTCCTACGGCGTACCCGTTAACCTCTCCCAATTCGCGGCAGCCGATCGGCGGCGCCGCTACTGATCCGAAGACCAGAGGGAGCCATATCGTGCGTAACCGCAATCTGAGCCGACGACGTCTACTGACCTCGACCGCCACCATGGCGGGAGCCGGCCTGCTGATCCCTTCGGCACTCGCGGCGTGTTCCCGTACCGAGCCGGGCAGTGGCGCGTCCGCCGAGGACACCCTGAAGAAGATCAAGGAGCAGGGCTACGTCACCGTCGGATTCGCGGGGGAGCGACCGTTCGGGTACAAGGACGGAGACAAGATCACGGGCCAGGGTCCGGAGCTGCACAAGGCGATCTGGGCCACGCTCGGCGTCAAGGAGGTGCGCGGCAAGCTGGTGGAATTCGGGTCGCTGATCCCCGGGCTCAACGCGAACCGGTTCGACAGTGTCGCCGCAGGCATGTACATCACGCCGGAGCGCTGCGCCCAGGCGCAGTTCTCGGAGCCGGAGTACAACATGCCGGAGAGCTTCCTGGTGGCCAAGGGCAACCCGAAGAACATCACCGATTACGAATCGCTGAAGAAGTCCGGAGCGAAGATGGGCACTCTCGGTGGCGCGGTCGAGGTGGGGTACGCCAAAGAGTTCAAGATCAGTGGGGTGCAGACCTACGATGACGTGGTCAGCGGGCGGCAGGCGGTGGAGTCCGGCCGGATCGACGCGTTCGCGGGCACCACGCTGACGCTGAGTACCTCCTTGAAGGAGAAGCCGAGCGGCAAGCTCGAGGTCTCCGAACCCTTCTTCCCGGTGATCGGCGGCGAAAAGGTGAACGGTGCCGGTGCGTCGGTGTTCCGGAAGAAGGACACGTCGCTCCGGGAGGCGTACGACAAGGGCCTGGCCGAGTTGAAATCCAGCGGTGAGCTGCTGAAAATCCTGGCGCCGTTCGGGTTCACCGAGGACATGCTTCCGGGGGATGATCTGACCATGAAGGGGCTGTGCGCCGGCTGATCCGGATTGGCCGTTCCGGTCGCGCGCAGCGTCCCGGCGCGGGATGCTGATCTCACTCGGTGCCCAGGGGACACCGGGAGATAACGGCTACCCAGCGTAGGTGGAACGGTCTTGCAGACGCTGCGGCGTACTCCTAGCCTCGGGTAGTTCTCAATAACGATCAAGAGGAGTCAACGGTGCTGGAAAGCAACCTGAGCCGACGACGACTGCTGGTACGGAGCGCGACGATCGTAGGCGCGGGACTGCTCGTGCCTTCCGGGCTCGCGGCCTGCTCCCGGACCGAGCCCGGCAGCGGAGAGTCGACAGAGGACACTCTGAAGAAGATCAAGGACCAGGGCTACATCACGGTCGGCTTCGCCGGCGAGCGTCCGTACGGCTACAAGCAGGGCGACAAGATCACCGGGCAGGCGCCAGAGCTGCACAAGGCGATCTGGGGTAAGCAGGGGATCAAAGAGGTGCGGGGGCAGGTGGTCGAGTTCGGCTCGCTGATCCCGGGTCTGAACGCGAACCGGTTCGACGCCGTCGCGGCCGGCATGTTCATCACGCCGGAGCGCTGTGCCGAGGCCGCGTTCTCGGAGCCGGAGTACACGGCGCCGGGTGCGTTCATGGTGCCGAAGGGCAACCCGAAGAAGATCACCGACTTCCCGTCGGCCGCCAAGGCGAAGGCGAAGCTTGGTGTGCTCGGCGGCGCGGTCGAGGAGGGTTACGCCAAGGACGCCGGCGCCAGCACGCAGTCCTACGACGATGTGGTGAGCGCCAGGCAGGCTCTGGAGTCTGGCCGGATCGACGCGATCGCGTTGACCGCGATCACGCTCCGGACCAATCTCAAGGAGAAGCCCAGCGACAAGCTCGAGGTCACCGAGCCGTTCTTCCCGGAGGTCGACGGCGAGGAGGAGAAGAGCGCGGGCGCCTCGGTGTTCCGGAAGAAGGACACATCGATTCTGGAGGCGTACAACAAGGGGCTGAAGGAGCTCAAGGACAGTGGCGAGCTGTTGAAGATCATCCAGCCGTTCGGTTTCACCGAGTCGGAGATTCCACCGGCCGATATGACCACGAAGTCGCTGTGCGGCTGACCGGGGCGAGAGGCGCATAGGGCTGTGGAGGCGGTTCTCACAGCGATACCCCGGGTCATGGAGGGGTTCTGGGTCACCGTCGAGGTGACCGCGTACGGTGCGATAGGTGCCTTGCTGGTGGCGTTCATCGCCGGGCTGGCCAGCTTGTCGCGCAGCCTGGTGGTGCGTGGCATCAGCGTCGTGTTCGTGGAGTTCTTCCGTGGCACATCACTGCTGGTGCAGCTGTTCTGGTGGTTCTACGTGCTGCCATTCCTCGGTATCCAGCTGGAGCCGCTGGCGGCGGGCGTGATCGCGATGGCCACCAACTACGGCGCATACGGTGCCGAGGTGGTGCGCGGCGCGATAAAGGCGATCCCGAAGGAGCAGCACG
>JBOGDK010000277.1:0-6624 GCA_050701795.1 Micromonosporaceae bacterium | reverse complement strand
TGCCACGACCACCGGCCGCCCATGCCCCAGCTACCGCGGTAGTGGAACACCAGCGCCGCGTAGCCGGCACGGCGCATCACCTGGGCGAGGTCGAAGTTGCGTTCGATGCCGGGGAACCCGTGTAGCAAGACCACGATCGGGTGTGGCCCGGGACCGGCCGGCAGGTGCAGCGTCCCGAGCAAACTTTCACCACCGCTGTGGAACGTCACGGGCGGTGTGGTCGCCGGTGGCATCAGCTCCGGTGGCGGGTCGGATGCCAGGAAGTCACTTGTCACAGACACCTCGCAGATCGTACCGATCGGTTCGATCTGACCGTAGCAGCACAGCGAACCGATCGGTACCATCTACCTATGCCAGTGGCGAAGGGCGCGATCCTCGACCCGGAGCAGACCCGTGCCACGATCCTGCGCGCGGCCACCCGCCTGCTCTACCAGCAGGGCATCGACGGGATCGGTGTTGCCGGGCTGTGCGCCGCGATCGGTGTGTCGAAGGAGACCCTCTACCGTCACTTCGGGTCCAAGGAAGGCCTCGTCACGGCGGTCCTGGAAGCGCGTAGCGACCAGGTGGTGCGGTGGCTGTCCGATGCCGCGGCCGCCGCGGGCGGGGACCCCGCCGCGCAGTTGGCCGCAGTGTTCGACGCGCTGGGGCGCTGGTACGAAGAGCCCACATTCCGGGGGTGTGCGGTCGTCAACGCGGCGACACAGCACCACGCCGGCCCGGTGCGCCAGATCGCGGCTCGTCACCTCGATCGCCACACCGGGTTGTTCACCGGCATCGCCCGCCGCGCCGGTGCCCGGGATCCCGACGGTCTGGGCAGGCAACTGCTGGCGCTGATGGAGGGCGCCACCGTCCTCGCCGACCTCCGGGGCGACGCCGATGCGGCGGAGACCGCCAAACAGGCGGCGCTGGCCCTGCTGCGTACCTCCAGAGGTCAGTAGCTCGGCGGAGCCACGCTGATCAGGTACCTGGCCGGGGTCTTGCCGGCGTTGCCGAAGCGGTGCGGGAGGTTCGAGTCGAAATGACAGCTGTCACCCGGCCCGAGTACGTGGGTCTCGTCACCGACCTCGACGGTGAGCTGGCCGGTAAGGACCACGACGCACTCCTCCGAGGGATGCGAGCGGAGCGCGTCCGACGAGGTGGCGCCGGGTTCGAGGGAACCTTCGAGAACTTCGAGCCGGGCGCTGCCTCGGGATGCCCTGGCGTAGCTGATGGAGCTGTGGGGCGAGGAGATCTGGAAACGATCATCGCGACGGATCACCGCGACTGATCTGGCGTCGCCGTCCTGGAACAGGCTGAACAGCGGTACGCCGAGAACCTCCGCGATCCGCCGCATCGTCTCCAGGCTGGGATCGGTGATCCCGCGTTCCACCTGGCTGACCAGCCCGGCGGAAACCCCCGCCTTGCCGGCGAGCTCCCGCACCGTCATGCCCTTGATCTGCCGGTACTCCCGGATCCGCGTCGCGACCACGCCGCCATTATTCCGTGTGCGGGATCTGCCGTGTACGTGACGGGCGTTGACACAACGACATGTAGTCATGATACTCGGCGTTCAGCCAGGGTGAACGACAGTACTCGCAGACACCTCTCAGCGGAGGCCCGATGCGTACCGAGATGTCGACCATGCCGAACCCGACTCCCGCCGAGTTCCGGGCAAGGTTCCCGGCCCTCGGTGACACCGCCCACCTCGCTTCGTGCAGCCACGGTGCCCTGTCGGACACGCTGGCCACCGCGATGCTGGAGTACCAGCGCACGCTGGGCGACGACGGTGTCCCGTGGGACCGCTGGATCCGGGAGGTCGACACCGCACGCCGGATGTTCGCTGACCACATCGGTGCCGCGCACGACGAGATCGCGGTGGTGTCGTGCGCGTCGGAGGCGGCGTTCCAGGTGGCGTCGACGCAGGACTGGGCCGAGCGGCCCCGGATCGTCACCACCGACATGGAGTTCCCGTCGGTGGCCCACGTCTGGCTGGCCCAGCAGCGCCGGGGCGCCGACGTGGTCCACGTCGCGGACCGGGACGGTGTGGTGCCCGCCGAGGACTACAACGCGTTGATCGACGGGTCCTGCGGCCTGGTGTCGATCCCGCTGATCTCGTACCGCAACGGTGTCCGGCTGCCAGTGGAGCCCGTCGTCAGCGCCGCCCGGGCGGCCGGCGCCCGGGTGTTCATCGACGCCTACCAGGCCGTGGGCGTCGAGCCGGTCGACGTGACGGCACTCGGCTGCGACTACCTGGTGTCGGGGTCCCTGAAGTACCTGCTGGGCATCCCCGGAATCGCCTTCCTGTACGTGCGTTCCGGTGTCGTGGACGCGGTGGCTCCCCAGCTCACGGGCTGGTTCGGGCGAGTCGAACCGTTCGCGTTCGACCCCCGGCAGCTCGACTTTCCGGCCCACGCGCGCCGGTTCGAGACCGGTACGCCGTCCGTCCCGTCCGCCTTCGGCGCCGTGGCGGGGATGCGGGTACTCGCCGCGGTCGACCCGGCGGCCGTCACAGCGCACGTGGCCGGTCTGGCCACCCAGCTGCACGAGCGGCTGGTCGACGCGGGGGAGCGGATCGGATCTCCGGCGGATGCCGCTCTGCGCGGTCCGCAGGTGGCGGTCCGGGACGAGGACCCCGACGATCTGGCGGCGTTCCTGGCCGCCCGGCGGATCGTCACCAGCCCGCGTGGTGACCTGCTGCGGCTCTCGCTGCACTACTACAACAACCCGGATGACCTGGACGCCGTCGTCGCCGGGATCCGTGCCTACCGGGCGACGAAGGGATCAGTCGCATGACCACGGCAACGAGCACCGACAGCCACCAGCTGCGGCGGCGGCTGACCAGCCGGCAGCTCACCATGATCGGGCTGGGCGGCGCGATCGGCACCGGGCTGTTCCTCGGCTCCAGCCTGGCGATCGGTCAGGCCGGACCCGCCGTCATCATCGCGTACGTCCTCTGCGGCCTGGTCGCCCTGGTGATCTCGTGGGCGTTGACGGAGATGGTGGTGGTGCACCCGACCGCCGGCTCGTTCGGCACCATCGCGCACTCGTACCTGGGCGCCTGGGCGGGGTTCGGGCTGCGCTGGACGTACTGGGCGATGCAGGTCATCGCGATCGGCGGCGAGGTGGTCGCCGCCGGCCTGTACGTGCAGTTCTGGTGGCCGCAGCTGCCGTTGTGGCTGCCGGTGGTGGTGTTCGCCGTTCTCGTGCTGGCGATCAACGCGGCCGCCGTGCACCTCTTCGGTGAGGTGGAGTACTGGTTCGCGATGATCAAGGTGACCGCGATCGCGGTCTTCATACTGCTCGGCCTGGCGTTGATCTTCGTGGGGCTGCCGGACCATGACGCGACCGGTCTGCAGAACCTGAGCGACCACGGTGGATTCCTGCCCAACGGGGTCTCCGGACTCGGGATGGCGATGGTGTTCGTGATCTTCAGCTACATCGGCACCGAGGTCGTCGCGGTTACGGCGGCGGAGTCGGAGAACCCGACCGAGGACATCCCGCGGGCGGCTCGTCAGATGATCATGCGGCTGGCGCTGTTCTACGTGCTCGCGATCGCGGTCGTCGCCACGGTCGTGCCGTGGACGGTGACCGCCGCCGGCGACGCGGTGCAGACCAGCCCGTTCGTCAAGGTGTTCGCGTACGCGGGGGTGCCGTTCGCGGCCGCGCTGATGAATTTCGTGGTGATCACCGCGGCGCTGTCCAGTGCCAACACCAACCTCTACCTCACCACCCGGATGCTGCACTCCCTGGCCGGCCACGGGTTCGCACCCCGGTGGGCGGGGCGGCTGTCCGGGCACGGCGTACCGCGTAACGCCCTGGCACTGTCCGCGGCCGGCCTCGCGGTGGCGGCGGCACTGTCGTGGCAGGCCGACTCGCAGGCGTACCTGGTGCTGTTCGGCATCTCGGTGTTCGCCGCGCTCGTGGTCTGGATCCTGATCCTGGCGACCCACGCGACCTTCCGGGCCAAGCGCCGCGGTCTCGGCCTGCCGTCCTCACCGGTACGGCTGTGGGGCGCCCCGGTGACGTCGCTACTGGCGGCGCTGTTCCTGGTCGGCGTGCTGGCCTCGACATTCTTCGTGGAGGGTCTCGACCCGGCCTGGAAGTTCGGTCTCCCGTTCTTCGTGGTGCTGATGGTGGTCTTCGCGGTCATCCGCTACCGGGGTCACGAGCCGGAGGCGAACGATCCACTGGCCGAGGAGTTGGCGGCCCGCGGGTCGGGCGCGGCACCGGATGTCGCAGGCTCCTAGACGGCTGTCACCGTGCTGCCATAGCGTCGAAACTCAGCCGTTTCCCTGGAGGCAACGATGTCGTCAACCCTCGCCGCGCTCGTCTCGGCCGTCGCCGACGGATCGATCGAGGTCGTCGACCTCACCTCGCCGCTGTCGGCGACCACGCCGGTGATCGCGCTGCCGCCGGAGTTCGGCCAGACGGCGAGATTCGAGCTGGAGGAGATCAGCCGGTACGACGACCGTGGCCCGGCGTGGTACTGGAACAACTTCCGCAGCGGCGAGCACACCGGCACCCACCTCGACGCCCCGGTCCACTGGGTCACCGGCAAGGACGGGTCCGACGTGGCGTCGATCCCGCCGAACCGGCTGGTCGCGCCCGCGGTGGTGCTGGACTTCTCCGCCGAGGCGGGAACCGACCCCGACTTCCTGGTCGAGATTGACCACATCAGGGCCTGGGAGGCCGAGCACGGGCCGCTGCCCGACGGTGGCTGGCTGCTGCTGCGTACCGGCTGGGACGCCCGGTCGGGGACGCAGGAGGCGTTCCTGAACGCCGACCAGAACGGACCACACACCCCGGGTCTGTCGGCGGAGTGTGCCCGGTGGGTGGCGCAGGAGTCCCCGGTGATCGGTCTCGGCGTCGAGACGGTCGGCACCGACGCGGGGCGCGCCCACTCGTTCGACCCGGCCTTCCCGTGCCACTCGTACCTGATGGGCAGCGGGAAGTACGGGCTGACCCAGTTGCAGAACCTGGCCGCGCTGCCGCCGACCGGGTCCGTCGTGCTCGCCGGGCCACTGCCCATCGTCACCGGATCCGGGGCCCCTGCCCGGGTGCTCGCCCTGGTCGAGCGCGGATGAGGGTCGCCGAGGCCGTCGGCCGGGCGTTGGCGTCGGCGGGCGTCGGCCAGGTGTTCGGCGTGGTCGGCTCCGGCAACTTCCACATCACCAACGCCCTGGTGGCCGGCGGCGCCCGGTACGTCGCCGCCCGGCACGAGGGTGGTGCCGCGACGATGGCCGACGCGTACGCCCGGATGAGCCGCTCGGTCGCCGCTGTCAGCCTGCACCAGGGCTGTGGCCTGACGAATGCGATGACGGGTGTCACCGAGGCGGCGAAGAGCCGGACACCGTTGATCGTCGTGGCCGCGGAGGCGACCGAGCCGAAGTCGAACTTCCATGTCGACCAGGACGGGTTGGCGCGCGCCGTCGGCGCCGTGCCGCTGCGGGTCGCCTCGCCGGAGAGCGCGGTGCGGGACACGTTCTCAGCGGTACGCACGGCCCGGGACGAGCGGCGTACGGTGCTGCTCAACGTCCCGCTCCAGGTGCAGGCGATGCCGGTGCCGGATGGGGCCCTGGCCGCCGCTCAAACTGCCGCCCCGCCCTCCTTTCTGGCCGCCGGGCCGCCCTCCGCGGAGCCGAGCCGGGTGGCCCCGGACGAGGCCGGTGTGGCCGGGTTCGTGAGGCTGCTGGAGCGCGCCAGGCGGCCGGTGTTCATCGCTGGTCGGGGAGCGCGTGGGCCGGGGTGCCGGGAGGCGGTCGAGGCGCTCGCGGAGCGGTACGGCGGGTTGCTGGCGACCTCGGCCGTGGCACACGGGCTGTTCCACGGCAACCCGTGGTCGCTGGACATCTCCGGCGGCTTCGCCTCGCCGCTGGCGGCCGAGCTGATCCGCGACGCCGACCTGATCGCCGGCTGGGGCTGTGCCTTGAACATGTGGACGATGCGGCATGGCCGGCTGATCGGGCCGGACGCGGTGGTGGTCCAGGTGGACGACGATCCGTCCGCCCTGGGCGCCCACCGTACGGTCCAGCTCGGCGTCACCGGCGATGCCGAGCTGACCGCCCGGAGCGTACTCGCGGCGGCCGGCGCTCCGCGCGAGGGCTACCGGACGGCACAGGTCGGTGCCGAGATCGCCGCCAAGGTGCGCTGGCGGGACGTGCCGTACCGGGACGAGAGCACGGCGGAACGGATCGACCCCCGTACGTTGAGCATCGCGCTCGACGACATCCTGCCGGCCGAGCGGGTGATCGGTGTGGACTCCGGCAACTTCATGGGCTACCCGAGCGGGTACCTGTCCGTGCCGGATGAGAACGGTTTCTGTTTCACCCAGGCGTTCCAGTCGATCGGCCTGGGGTTGGCGACGGCGATCGGCGCGGCACTGGCGCAGCCGCACCGGCTGCCGGTTGCCGCGCTCGGCGACGGTGGCGCGCTGATGGGCGCGGCGGAGCTCGACACGGTACGCCGGCTCGGGCTGCCGATGCTGGTGGTCGTGTACAACGACGACGCCTACGGTGCCGAGGTGCATCACTTCGGTCCCGGCGGCCACCCGCTCGACACCGTGGAGTTCCCGCCGACCGACATCGCCGCGGTGGCGCGCGGGTACGGCTTCGAGGCGGTGACCGTACGTACCGCCGAGGATCTGAC
>JBOGDK010000276.1:0-6701 GCA_050701795.1 Micromonosporaceae bacterium | reverse complement strand
GACATGCTGATCTACCACGACGCGGTGGCGTGGTGGCTCGGCGGCGGAGACCTGTACGCGTTCACCGAACCCAGGTACGGGCTGGGATTCACCTACCCGCCGTTCTCGGCGATCCTGCTGCTGCCCACCACCCTGATGTCCGGGACCGCCGCGGGCTGGATCAACTTCGCGGCGGGGCTGGTGGTGGCCACCGTCGTGGCCTGGTGGCTACTCGGCCCGGTCGCCGCACGGTACGGCTGGCCCCGGTGGTACGCCGTCGCGCTCGCCGTACCGATCGTCGCGGCCACCGACCCGGTACGCGAAACCCTCGGGTACGGCCAGGTCAACCTGATCCTGCTGGGGCTGATCTTCGCCGACCTGGTGGCGCTGCGGAACGGATACCGGTGGGCCGGGGTCGGGGTGGGGTTGGCCGCCGCGATCAAGCTGACCCCCGCGCTGTTCATCGTCTACTTCGCCGTCAGCCGGCAGGGTCGCGCCGCGCTCACCGCGGCCGGCACCGCCGCGGCGGCGACCCTGCTGGGATTCCTGGTGACGCCCAGCGTCTCCTGGGAGTACTGGACGGGCGTGCTGTGGGACACCCAACGGGTGGGCCAGACCGACCTCACCCCGAATCAGTCCCTCGCCGGTTGGCTGGCCCGGCTGTACGACCAGGGCACCACGCCACGGCTGCTGTGGCTGGCGTTCGGGTTACTCCTGCTGGCCGTGGGGATCAGCCGGGCGATCGCGGCGCACCGCGAGCAGGACGAGTTGACCGCGTTCACGCTGGTGGGGCTGACCACGGTGGCGCTCTCGCCGGTCTCCTGGACCCACCACATCGTGTGGATCGCACCGGCGCTGCTGGTGCTCGGCGACACCGCGCTGCACCACCGGTCCTGGCGGTACGGGCTGGCAACGATCGCGAGCTACGCCATCTTTGTCACCAGTCCGATGTGGTGGTACGAGCACAAGTTCGAGTCCCACTGGGCCGACGGATTCCACGGGATGCTGATCGAGAACGCTTTCATCGTGGTGGTGGTCGTACTGATCGCGGCGCTTCCGTGGCGGCCCGGGGTCGACCCGGTGTACCAACGGTTCCCGGGACGGCGGCTGGATCCCGTACCCCACGCCTGGTGAGGCGTCGCTGGTCTGCCGAGTTGCCCCGGCACCCCCGCCCCGGAGGCGGAGGCAACCCGGCAGACCATCCACGTCAGGTCGTGGCCGACTCCCACGTCCACGACGGCTGACCCAGCGACAACAGTGACATGCGCGGGCACGTCCCGCCGCGGGGCCCACCCGCCGACGTACCCGATGTCACTTCTCAGGCGGCCATGCCAGCTGGCACCGGGACCGCGGCGTCCTCCCCGAGCACCCGCAGGTAGAGGTTCTCGAACTCGTCCAGGGTGTTCCCGAGGTCGTGTCCGGCGACGATCCGCCGGCTGGCCGCCCCCATCCGGGTGGTGACGGCCGGATCGGCCAGTACGCCGAGCAGCCCGTCCGCGAGCGCCGCCACATCACCCGGTGGGAACAGGTAGCCGTTCTCGCCGGGACGTACCAGATGCGGCAGTGCCATGGCGTCGGCGGCGACCACCGGCTTGCCGGCCGCCATCGCCTCCAGGGTCACCAGGCTCTGCAGCTCAGCGACCCCCGGCATGCAGAACGCGTCGCAGCGGGCGTACGCGCGGAGCAGTTCCGCGTCGTCGACGTACCCGAGGAAACGCACCCGCTCGGCCAACCCGAGCGAACCGGCCAACTCCTCCCAGGTCTGCCGGCAGGCTCCCTGGCCGACGATCTCGGCGCGGATCCAGGGCGGCAGCAGCGCCAGCGCCCGCAGCATCTCGTCGACCCGCTTCTCCTGGTCCAGCCGGCCGACGAACAGGACCGTACGGTTCGCCCCCGAGTACGGTCGCGGCGCCGCGGCGTGGCGGTCCAGATCGATGCCGCACGAGATCGCCGTCGCGTGCCGGTGCAGCCCGTTGTCGTGCAGCAGTTGTACGGCCCTCGGCGTCGGCGCGGTGACCGCGTCCGCGGGGCTGAACACGCGTACCAGGTCACGCCAGGCGAGCCGGGCGGCCTGACGCCGTAACCACGGAGGCACCTTGGCGTACCCGAAGAGGTTCTCCGGCATGAAGTGGTTGGTGGCCACCAGCGGCACCCCGACCCGGGCCGCGGCCCGCGCCAGGCCCCGGCCGACCGAGAAGTGTGCCTGTACGTGCACCACGTCCGGCTTCAACTCGGCGAGCAACCGGGTCCCGGCCGCGGTGGTCTGCCATGGCGGGCTCACCCGGAACGTCGGGTGCGCCCCGGTGCGGTACGCGCGGAGCCGGTGCACGGTGATCCCGTCGCGTACCTCCACGGTCGCCGGACCGGTCGGTGACGGCGCGACCACGTGGACATCGTGTCCGCGCCCCGCGAGGCCAACCGCCAGCCGGTGCGCGAATCGGGCGGCACCGTTGACGTCAGGCGGAAACGTGTCCGCGCCGATCACGACGCGCAGGTGGCTCAGGTACATGACTTCTCCCAAGTGAGGCGGCCACCGTGGGCCGGAGTTCACGAGGCCCGGACGGACCCCGGTTCGAGTGCCTGAGACGGCCCGGGACCGGTCAGCCCCGACGTGGTGTGCCGATCGGTGCCCCCGGACAAGCTGGGCCGGGCCGGCCCCGATGTGGTGTGCCGAGCTGTGTCCGTCGTGCCCACTGCCCGGATGCTGCCGGCCGTCGCTGGCCGATCGCCTTCAGCAGACGGACGGTGCGACGAACGCGCGGCGACTTCGGGGTGGTGCCGGGCGAGTGCGACCGTGCCGGCGACAGCGATCAGGGCGCTGGCGGCACCGGCGAGCAGGATCCAGGCGGTCACCGGCGACGTCTCGCCGAGCAGCCCGATCCCGACACCCACCGAGACCAGCGGGTCGACGATCGTGAGGCAGGCGACGACCACCGCGGGCGGCCCGCTGGCGTACCCGAGTTGCACCAGGACGCCACCGACGCCCAGCGCGACCACGATCCCGATCGGCGCGACGAACGGGATCTGCCAGGTGCCCGCGGCCAACGGCTGACCGATCGCCCGGACCAGTACGGAGACCTGCGCGAACGCGACACCGGCGGCCGCCGCGTACGCCAGACACCGGCGCCGCCCCACAGTCGCGATGCCGACTCCGACCAGCGCGATCACGGCGAACCCGGCGAACCAGCAGGCCCGGACGTACCCGCCGGGCGATGGCGTACCGGACGTGGTGACGGTGGCGGCCACCGTGACGAACAACGCCACCCCGACCGCCGTCGCCGCGATCGCCGCCAGTGTCGGAACCCCGAGCCGCGTGCCCTGGGCCCGGGCTTGGGCCTGGCCCCGCACGTGCAGCACCGCCACCAGCGGCAGCGCCAGGACCCCGATCGGCTGCACCAGCACCAGCGGTGCCAACGCCAGCGCGACCCCGTGCAGGGTGGCACCGAGGCCGATCAGCACCAGGCCGGCGAGCCAGGCGGGACGGCGTACCGCGTGCCGTATCCGGTCCCGGCGTACCGCGTCGTGCTGCAGGTACGCCGCTGCCGCGAAACACACAGCCCCCAGCACGGCCAGCCCGATCGCGATCGCCGTGATCATCGGAGCACCTCCGGACGAGCGGCCCGGGCGGGCGTCTGCTGGGGATCGGCGTACCGCAGCAGCCGATGCGAGAGCACCAGCACGATCCCGACCTGCAGCACGAGCAGGACCCGTTCGGACAGCCCGTGCAGCGCGGTGCCCCCGTACCACCTAGTGATCGGTGGGTGGGTGACCACGAAGGCGAGCAACGCCACGCCGGCGCCGAGCGCCAGAACGCGCACCGTCCGCGCGATGCCCTGCCAGTGACCGGTGAGCGCGCCGGACAGTCGCCAGCCCGCGGCCGGCAGGCAGACGAACACCGAGCCGCCGGCCCAGTTGTGCAGCACCCCCGGGAAGGTTCGCGGTCCACCCACCACGTCTGCCGGGAAGGACACCACACACACCAGTGCGAAGAGCCAGACCGCCGCGAGGGTACGGGTCGCCCGGTCGACCCGTACCCCGGTCGCGACCAGCCCGTACGCCACCGCGGCGAACCCGAACGCGAGCGCCAGGGTGCCGACCGCGAGTAGTTCCGCCCCACCGTCGGCGTGTACGTAGCTGCTCACGGTGTCGCCGAGCGGGCTGATCCGGCTGGCCGCCACCGCGTGCAGCAGCGCCATCGACGCCAGTGACACGGTCACCGCCCCGATCGCCACCACAGCGGCGGTACGCGGCAGCAGCAGTGGCCGGCTCCCCGTCAGCTCGTTCATGCCACTCAGACTGGCTGGGCTGGTGGGCTCGGCACATCGGGGAACGACCCCGTACCCGTCCCCGGGATTGATCTCGGGGTTTCCCCTGGTACGGGGTACAGCGTCAGCCGGAGGCTGGGCCATCATCGACGAAGCTGCCATCGGGCTGGTCGGTGGCGGTCCCCCTCGCCTTGCGCCTTCGGGGCTGCTTGCGTGTTGTCAGATGGATCTGAGAGCCGCGCGGACCCTGGTCGGCTCGCCCACCCTCGTCGGCAGTCTCATCACCTCAACCAGCGTGTCCAATAGTTGACGCTCGTCGGCGGTGACTGCCACGTCGAAGTGCCTCAGGCATGCGATCAGCTCCTCGAGAGCAATACGCCACTCGCCGGCCTCGGCGGGACATCGAACACATGAGAGGGGTTCGGCAGGGATCCGGTCAGCGAACCGATCCGGCAGCTCTGGGATGACCTCGTAGAACCGGGTGGCCCGGTCGTACGCGACGCCCGCATTCCGGTACTGCCTGCATGGCCATGGCTGGCCGCATGCCAGACACGGTC
The DNA here is from genome assembly GCA_050701795.1 of Micromonosporaceae bacterium. Taxonomy (GTDB): domain Bacteria; phylum Actinomycetota; class Actinomycetes; order Mycobacteriales; family Micromonosporaceae; genus WHSM01. Next base: position 1,900 of record JBOGDK010000276.1, on the reverse strand, counting down.
GGGCCCGTAATGGCCCCTCTGCGGGGAGCATGGGCGGCTGATGCGCAGCGTAAGCGCTGCGGGCGCGCTCGGCAGCTTCGAGGTCGGGGGTATACCGCTCGGGGGTCACGGGCGCACCGGCACCCGGGTGATCCGCGGCGCACCTGGCAGCAGCACCGGCGGTAGGGGGTGGTATCCGACCAGGCCAGCACCCTGCGGGTACCGGTGCAGGTGCTCCAGGGTGCTCGCCGCGCCGGTGAGTCCCCAGCACGGCGAGCGCCGGCCGCATCGCGGCTCCTTGCACCTGTCGCCCTTGGGGGTGGGGCGGTGGTCCATCCACTGCGAGTACATGACGCGCCAGATCCCGAGCCCATTCCCGCGGGCCAACCTGAGTTCGGCCGGCGGTTCGGCGGGTGGCGGGTTGTCCAGCGTGTACCGGCTCACATCGCACCCCAGATCACCGGGGCGGTGGTGAGTACGAGCCCGACCGCCACCATCCCGGTCAGGCCGGCTGCGATGTAAAGGGCTCGCCGGTCCTGTGGGTCGAGGGTGTCCCGGAACCTCCACCGGCGCTGCCTGTGACTGCTGTGGTAGACGCCCACGACGTTCCCCTCCCGTATCCGGCGGTCGAGCCGAACGATGGGGGCACCCGGCTCGACCTGCCTCGTGGCCTCCCGGTCCGCCGAGGGCCCATAGCCTCACCCGGCGGCGGGGGTATGGACCCAGCGTTGCGGGCTACCATCAGCGCGTATAGACGCGCCGCGTCGGCTGAGTGTTGGCTGACTGACGGCCGACGTAGCAGACGCGCAGGGGGCCGCGATGGCAGGAGACACTTTCGGGGGGCGCTACGCCGGCACCGTCAACGCACTCGACTGTCACTCCGCGCTCTCGCTGACAAGATCCCGTACACGTTCACGTACCTGTGGGAGCTGGAAACCGGACGCAAGGCCGGGACGCCGGGCGTGGCCAGGTTTCTCGACGACGCGCTCGGCGTCGGTGGTGAGCTGGTGTCGCTGATGGAGAGCGGCGCGACCGTCGACCCCGCTGCCGGGCTGGCGGTAGTGCCGCAGTGGACAGACGCCGTCGAAACGGTGACCGATCTGTGGCAGGGGGATATGGAGCGACGCCGTTTGCTGGTTGACGCTGCTTACGCAGCCGGCGCGACCAGTGCCGCAGCGCTTGCGTGGCTGTCCGAACGTCGATCCTCCCTCAACGGTGCGGGCCGGCGGCTGGTGGGCGCCGCCGATGTCGAGTCAATTCGGGAAATGACTGCGGCGTTCCGGCGCGTCGACAACCGGTGGGGCGGCGGACAGTCGCGTGCCGCGGTCGTCCGCTTCCTACACGGCGAGGTTGCGCCGCTGCTCCGGGACGGCCGGTATGACGCGGCCACCGGGCGCGCGCTGCTCGGAGCGACTGCGGAACTTACCCACCTTGCGGGATGGATGGCGCACGATTTCGGTCAGCACGGGCTCGCGCAGCGGTACCTGATCCAGGCGTTGCAGCTCGCGATGTCGGGCGACGACCGGCCGCTCGGCGCTGAAGTGCTGGCCGGCATGAGTCAACAGGCTGTGTACCTCGGGTACGGGCAGGAGGGTGCGAACCTCGCACAGGCAGCCGCCACCACCGCCCGGCGGGCTGGGGTGGCAGCGCTCGTCGCCGAGGCAGCAGTGATGGAGGCACACGCCGAGGCGACCCTCGGGGACAAGCCGGCGACGATACGGGCGCTTGGTCGGGCCGAGACCGCGCTAGACCGTGCTGACCGGTCGAGCGATCCACAGTGGATTGGGTATTTCGATGAGGCGTACCTGTCCGCGAAGTTTGGGCATTGCTTCAAGGCACTCGACGACCACACGCAGGCTGAGCAGTTCGCGCGCCGCTCCCTGATCATGGATGGCAGCTACGTCCGCGGCCGGGCGTTCAA
>JBOGDK010000275.1:0-6717 GCA_050701795.1 Micromonosporaceae bacterium | reverse complement strand
AGCGAGTCCATGTTGACGTCCAGCTCTGGACCTGGGGCCAGCCATGCCTCGGTCAGCAGGCGTGTCCTTTACAACGCCAACGTCACCGGGAGAGGCACTAGTACGGCAACCAGCCGGCGTCGCGGGCGATCCGGATCGCGTCGATCCGGTTCCGCGCGCCGGTCTTGGTGATCGCGTTGGACAGGTAGTTGCGCACGGTGGCCGGGGACAGGTGGAGCGCCTTGGCGATCTCCTCGGTGGAGTTGCCGGAGTCCGCCGCGCGCAGCACGTCGGTCTCCCGCGGGGTCAGCGGGCTGCCCCCGGTTTCCAGGGCCGCCGCGACCAGGTCGGGGTCGATGACCCGCTCGCCGCGCGCGACCCGGCGTACCCCGTCGACGAGCCGGTCGGCCGGCTTGTCCTTGACGATGAACCCCCGCGCGTGCACCTGCAGGGCGCGCAGCAGATGACCCGGCTGGCTCAGCCCGGTCAGGATCAACGCGTGGCAGCCGGGCAGCCGGGTCCGCAACTGTTCGGCGACGGTGAGCCCATCCATCCCCGGCATGTCGATGTCCAGCACCGCCACGTCGGGCCGGGTCCGCGCCGCGGCCTCCATCACCTGGTCGCCACGGGAGAGCTCGGCGACCACCTCGATGTCGTCCTCGAGGGAGAGCAGCGCCACCAGCGCGCTGCGGATCATGTGCATGTCCTCGGCGATCAACACCCTGATCATCTGACTAGTGTCCCCTCGGGAGGCGTCCAACGAGCGGCGGGCAGTTGAGCCTGCCCGCCGCCAGACCGGGGTTCTAGCCGATCTCTTCGGTGTGCGGTGGCAGCTCGGACCGTACCTTCCAGGACAGCAGTGACAGGTAGCTCCAGCCGGTCATCATGGCGAACCAGAGCGGCAGGAAATTGAAGGGATCGGTGATCTCGCCAGTGCCGGTGAGGTTGGTGGCGAACCCCAGGGCAATGCCGACGATCCCGGCCGCGATGGAGGTGAACGTCCAGGGTCGCTGTTTCGACCAGGCGAAGTGGCGGGCGAAGACGAAGAACGACACGAACAGCGAGTTGATGCCGATCGTCGGGCCGATGGTGTGCACGATGCCGTGCCAGCTGAACTCCGGGAACCCTTCGGGGGCCCCTGGCGGGAAGCCGAGGCCGGCGTCGGTCGGGAAGACCCCGGCGATGAGCAGGGCCACCGAGAACGTACCGACCAGGATTGGCGCCCACGTACCTCCCGGCTTACCGCGCAGGGCCCGTCGCAGGCCGATCGCGCTGGCGAAGAACAGGGCGGCGGCGACGACGAAGTTGGCGATCTGGATCCAGCCCTTGTCGCCGAGAGCGAGCATGCTGGTCGGGTGCCTGGTCCAGTCGAATCCTTCGCGGGTGAAGGCCTGCATGAGCGCGACGACGATGAAGATCGGGCCGGCCGCGGCACCAGCGGCAAGCAGTTGACCGGCGGAGGCGGTCGAGCCGCGCGCACCGGGGGCCGGCGCGTGGCCGGTGGTGTGCTGGGTGGTCATGGGTTCCTCCAGAGGTCTCGCGGGGGTGGCGATGAGTACGGCCGCCATTCGTTGCGGTAGGTCCAGGTCAGGACGGGTGTGACGCCAGGTGCTGGCCGAGCGCGTCGAACCAGCCGATCCAGCCCGCCCTGGCCTGCTCGATCTCCTCCTCTGGAAGCGAGCCCTTCTGCTCGAACGTCATCACGGTTCCGCCGTTGGCCTCCGTGAAGCGCAGCGTCACCGCCTCCTCGGCCGTGCCTTCCGTCTGCCTGGTCGCGAAGTCCGGGTCGTTCGGGTCGACCAGCGTGAACACCAGCCGGCGCGGCTCGACGACCTCGAGGTAGACCCCGTGAAACGGGATCTCCGCGCCCTCGTACGACAGGGTGGCTTTCCAGGTCCCGCCCGGACGTACGTCCATGGCGACGGTGTCCACCGGCGCGCCGAACCAGCTTGCGAACTGCTCAGGCTCGGTCCACGCCGCGAACACCGTGGCTGGCGGCGCGTCGTACGTCCGGGTGATCTCGATAGTGCGGATCTCGCTCATGGTCTGCTCCTAACCGCTGTCAGGTTGCCGAGCCGGCGTTCCAGAACGGCGGCGGACGTCGCCCGAGGCCGGCCCCATCAGACTCGGGGGCGGCGACCGGAGTGCCCAGATGGCGATGTCATCGCTGGCCGATGACATTCGTCATTGGCGGGGCTACGAGGTGCTTGCGGGCGCCTCGACCACCAGCCGGAAGCGGCCCCGGTGGTGTTCCTGGCGGACCTGTCCGGCGAGATCCCCGGCGCGTTCGGCGAGCCCGTTCAGGCCGCTGCCGCTGGTCGGCCGGTCCTGCGGGGCGAGCCCGGCGGCGCCGTCGTTGGCGATCACCAGCCGCAGCCGGCCGCCGTCGCTGTGACCGGTCAGCCAGCAGCGTTGCGCCTGGCTGTGCCGCAGGATGTTGGTGGTGGCTTCGCGTACCGCCCAGGCGAACAACGCGTTGACCGGGTCGGTGAGTGGCGGCAGCTCCAGCCGGGTGTGGACCTGGAGGCCGCCGGCCTCCAGCAACGCGACCGCGCCGTCGAACTCCGTGTCGAACGTGACCTCGTGTTCAGCGCGGGCGATCGCACGTACCCCCTGCTGTGCCTGCTGGACGATCCCGGCGATGTCACGCACCTCCCGCTGCGCGGCGTCGCGGTCGCGGGGCACCAGCCGCAGCGCCAGATCGCCCTTCAACGAGATCGCCGACAGGCTCTGGCCAAGCAGGTCGTGCAGATCCCGGGACATCCGGCGCCGCTCACCACTGACCGCCGACCGCGCCAGGTCGACCCGGGTGGCGAACAGCGACTCGATCCGGTTCACCAGCAGCGCGGACCAGTACAGCGCCCCGACCCCGAACCCCAGGAACACCATGTTGTACGCCGTGAACGCCACAACGTCGACGGCGCCACCACCGCTGAGCACGGTGGCCCCCGCCGCGATGACGCCCTGGGCGGCCAGCGCCACGGCGATCAACGCCGCCGCGGTACGCCCGCGCAGCACCATCACCGCGGAAGCGAGTGGGAACCACAACGCCGAGATCCAGTTCACGCTGAACCACCACATCGGCGTACCGGCCAGCAGCGCCAGCGCCAGCAGGGTCAACGGCCAGCCGGCGGGACGTACCCCCCGGGCCGCGGCGAGACTGTGGCGCATCTGCAGCGCCCAGATCGCCAGGCCCGCGGTGATCGCCAGCGCGGGGCTCTGAGTGCGGGGTGGGGCCGCCGGGAACGAGTGGTCCAGATCCCCGATCGCGGCCACCACCGGTATCGCCGCCGACGCGGTTACCAGGACAGCCAGGAACCAGGGGCCGTGGCGCACCACCCAGACCGGGAAACCCGCCTGCGGGCTCGACACCACGCTCACGACGGGGCCCCCGGGTGCGCGGTGGTGAGGACGAGTCGGCCGTCCCGCCGGCCGATCGTGACCACGGCGCCTTGCCGGGGCGGCCGCGCGAGCACTTCGGCGACCCCCGACCGGAGGCTCAGACGGGCCCGCTCGTCGGCAGCGTCGACATTCGCCGCCGACGCGGTGACCATGGCCTCGACGCCGGCCGCCGCCAGCAGCGATCGCGCGGTGTCCAGCTCGGCGCGCACCGACGTACGGGACAGCTCGCTGATGATCCGGCGGGCGTCAGCCAGGGTGGCGCGGGAGTCCCGGACCAGCGGCGCGATCGTGCCGGCGGCGAGCGCTGGCTCGTCCCGCAGCTGCGCCGTTGCCCGGTCGGCCTGGTCGGCGATCGCCTCCAGGGCGTTGCCCATGCTGTGCCGAAGGTCGCGTTCGGCACGCGCCCGTTCACTGGCCACCGCGTTGTCGGCCAACGCGGCGCGCGCCACCCGCAGCCGGCGCATCACCCCGACCAACCACACCACCGAGTACACCGCCGCCACCGACCAGACCAGCGAGAACCCCCGCCACACCGCCGGTCCCAGGCCGGCGCCGTACCAGAGAGTCCAGATGGGCTGTGCCGCCATCCCGGCGGCCGCCAGCAACAGCGACCACGGCATCCGCAGCACCAGCAGCGCAGCCACTCCGAGCGCGACGATGGCGACCCACCCGCCCGAAACCGGTTTGGAGACCACCGCCGCGGCCGCCACCAGCGACAGCATCCAGCCGGCATGGCGGGTGCTGGTGCCCCGGGCCGCATGATGCACCAGACGCAGGAATCCAGGCAGGTAACAGGCGGTGATCCCCGCCGCCCAGAGCATCGTTTCGAGCCCCACCCGGTGCCCGATCAGGATAACCTCCATCACCGGAATCACCGCGCTGAAGGCCACCGCGCCCGCCGTCGCCCGGCGCGTCACATCAACTGCCACCAGCGCAGTATCCCAGTGTCGCTCGGCGCGGCCCGGCAACCTATCGTGCACCAGGTCGTTAATGGGTATTGCCTGATCGGCGGATCTCGGGGGTAGGCAGTGACCGGTGACGTTGTCAAACTCGGCTCCGGCCAGAGTCTCCGGATCGTTTCCTCCTCGGCCGAGGTCCTGGAGCTGGAGTCGACGTGGACAGCGATCGGGTCGAAGCCTCCCCGCCACTACCATCCCCGGCAGGACGAGCGCTTCGAGGTCATCGACGGTCAGCTGACCGTCGAGGTCAATGGCGAGCGGCGGGTGCTGCGGGCAGGTGACGCGCTCGACGTACCGCGCGGGGCGGTGCACCGGATGTGGAACGCGGGGCCCGACACCGCCCGGGCGTCGTGGCGCGTGAGGCCGAGACTGCGTACCGAAGAGATGTTCCGGTTCATGGACCAGGGCATGTCACCGCTGCGGATCGTCCTGCTGCTCTGGAGGTTCCGGAACGAATACCGGCCAGGACTGCGGTCACGGCGGTAGCTGGGTTCGACGCGCCGCGATCTTCTCAGCGGGTGCGGTCCCGCAGCACCTGTGCCCCGACCAGGTCGTCCGGTACGGCGTCCGGCACCTCCTCGTCGAACCGGGCGAGCGTACGGTGCCGCAGCGCGGCCAGCACCAGCCCGATGATCGCCACGCCGAACAGCAGGTACATCAACCCCAGGCCCCGACCGGGCCCGGTGCCGATCACCGCACCGACCGTCGAGGCCAGTACGCCGTCCGGCGCCAGCAACGGCTGCAGCAGACTCTCGGCCAACGGGGCCACCACCGCGAACCCGAGCGGAAGCGTGGACCACGCGACCGCCTGGTTCAGCGCGATCACCCGGCCGTGGTAGCGCTGCGGCACCTTGACGTGGATGATCGTCAGATACACCCCGTTGACCAGCGACAACGTCGCCCACAAGCCGAAAGCGCCGACACCCACGGCGAGCAGCGACGGTTGCACACCGGTCACCACGGCGAAACCACCGAACATCAGTGACGCGAGCAGCATGCCGCGCATCCGGCGCCGTGCCGGCCCACCCCAGGCCACCATTGCCAGCCCGCCGAGCGCGGCGCCGACGCCACCGGCGAAGGCGACCGTGCCGGCGGTGGTGAGGGTGCCGAACGACAGCGACAACGGCAGCAGCGACATCAGCAACGGTGAGAGCAGGATGTTCAGCGCCGCGAAGTAGCCGACCATCGCGCGCAGACCCGGGTGTCCGAGGGACTGCCGGAACCCTTCCGCGATCTCGGTCGCCAGCGACTCCCGCGGTACGTACGCCAGCGTGGCCGGGAACTTCAGCAGCAGCACCACCCCGATCGCGACCCCGAAGCTGACCACGTCGAAGATCAGGATACCCTCCAGCCCGACCGTGGCGAGCAGTGCGACCGCCGCCAGGGGCGCGACGAACTGGGCCACCCCGCCGGCAAGCTGCACCACCCCGTTGGCGTGCCCCAGGTAGCGCTTCGGGACCAGTTGCGGCACCGCGGAGACGTACGCCAGCCGGTGCATCGTCAAGGCCACCGACAGGCACGCCACGAGCGGGTACGTGTGCCAGATCTGCAGGCTGCCGGTCCACACCAGCACCCCCAGCACCACCTGGGTCAGGCCACCGGCGGCGCTTCCGGCGATCATCATCGTGCGCCGGCTGGACCGGTCGACCAGAGTTCCGAGCAACGGGGCCGCCAGGATGCCCGGCACCACCGCCAGCATCATGAACAGCGCGAACTGGCCGAGCGACCCGGTCTTCGTGTAGATCCACACCGGCAGCGCGAAGTCGGTGACCGCGGTGCCGACGAAGGACATCAGCTGGCTGAGCGCCACCACCAGGAACCGCCAGAAGCTCGGCTCCGGCCCGCCCTTGGGCGGCGGCTCCGGCGTGGCGCGTGATGACGTCTCCTCGACCCACCAACGGCCGTCCGTACCGCGCGCCTGCCGGGTCGGCGCACCGGACGTCACGGCGGGGCGGGTCGCCGTCAGCACCTCGGCCAGGTCGCCGGCGCGGTAAGTGAGGAAGTAGTGGCCCGCCTCGTCCACGATCACCAGCCCGGTGGTACGCGTCAGGAACTGCCACTCCCGGTACCGCTCGCGGTAGAAGTCCGTGGCCGGGTCGCGTTCGCCCACGACGGAGATCACCGGGGCGCGGAGCGGCGCCACCTCGGCGTTCAACAGTCGGGTGAAGTACTCCTCGGCGTGGTGGGTGTCCCGGCGCAGGCTCTGCACCATGAACCTGATCTGGTCGGGCTCCAGCCCGGCGACGTCGGCGCCCATCGCGGTGAGCCGGTTCTGGTACGCGCGTACCCCGCCGAGCCGGTCGTACCGGACGAGTTTCGCGAGGGTGCCGGCGAGTCGTCCCCGGGGCCGGGCGAACGGGAACACCGCGCCCAGGTA
>JBOGDK010000274.1:0-6723 GCA_050701795.1 Micromonosporaceae bacterium | reverse complement strand
GGTGGAGTTGCCGCGCGGAATCATCCGTGACACCGCCCGTACCGGCGCCTTGAACGCTCTGGTCAAGGAGCCGTCGGCGTCGCGGTCAGCCATGTCTCGGGTCCCCTTCCTGAAGGGTCCCCACAAGGGTGACGCCGGGGGGCCGACCCGGGTACGGGGAGTCCAGTCGGCCCCCCGGCGCCATGGGGGCGGGGGATAAGGCTTATGTGCCCAGCCGCCCGGCCGGGCGTCCCGGTCAACACCTCGCGGTGTCGGGCCGAGAATTGTTCGTGTCGGGTTCGTAACGATCGACACGAGAAGTGTACGACGCCGCCGCCAGCCGCAGTGCCCCCGGGCCCGCGGCACCACGACACGCTCCGGGTGCATCGCGCGAGCGAGGTTCCGAACGTTACGGTGCGGAGCGGAAACCCCGCACGTGTGTGACGCCAGGCCGTGATGTGGATACGCCAGGCCCCGGCACGATTCACGTACGCAACGACACGGGCGTCCAAGGCTACTCGGGTGCCGCCCCACCGAAGGGCGATCCGGCGCACCGGTACCTCTACGCGGTGCACGCCGTCAACTCCGAGAAACTCGGACCCGACGCTGACGCCTCCTGCGCCGTGGTCGGCTTCAACCTAACGTTCCATCGCGGCGGTGTGGTGCCGCTGCCAGACGCCGTAGCTTCCGGTTAAAGACCCAGGTCGCGGGCGATCAGCATCCGCTGGACCTCGGACGTACCCTCCCCGATCTCGAGGATCTTGGAGTCCCGCCAGAACCGGGCGACCGGGAACTCGTTCATGAAGCCGTACCCGCCGTGGATCTGGGTCGCCTCACGGGCGTTGGTCACCGCGATCTCGGACGCGTGCAGCTTGGCGATCGCGGCCTGCCGCTTGAACGGCCTGCCGGCGAGCATCCGGGCCGCCGCGTCGTAGTACGCCAACCGCGCGGTGTGGGTACGCATCTCCATGTCCGCGATCTTGAACTGGATCGCCTGGTACGAGCCGATCGGCTGGCCGAAGGCGTGCCTCTCACGCGCGTACTTCACGGATTCGTCCACGCAGCCCTGCGCCAGTCCGACGGCGAGCGCGGCGATCGCGATCCGGCCCTCGTCGAGGGTCTGCAGGAACTGCGCGTACCCGCGGCCCCGCTGCCCGATCAGGTTGCCGGCGGGTACCCGGCAGTCGTCGAACGACAGCTCCCGGGTGTCGGAGGCGAGCCAGCCGACCTTCGAGTACTCCTTGGCGACGGTGAAGCCCGGCGTCCCGGACGGTACGAGGATCGCCGAGATCTCCTTACGCCCGTCCGGCGTGGTCCCGGTGACGGCGGTGACCGTCACGGCGGAAGTGATGCTGGTGCCCGAGTTGGTGATGAACGACTTGGACCCGTTGATCACCCACTCGTCGCCGTCGAGTCGCGCGGTGGTACGCGTCGCCCCGGCATCGGAGCCGCCCCCCGGTTCGGTGAGCCCGAACGCGGCCAGCTTGTCGCCCCGGCACAGCTCCGGCAGCCAGGTCTGGCGCTGCTCGTCCGTACCGAACCGGTGGATCGGCATCGCTCCCAGCGACACCCCGGCCTCCAGGGTGATGGCGACGGAGGAGTCAACCCGGGCGAGTTCCTCCAGGGCGAGGCAGAGCGCGAAGTAGTCGCCGCCCATGCCGCCGTACTGCTCCGGGAAGGGCAGCCCGAACAGGCCCATCTTCCCCATCTGGTGGACGATGTCGTACGGGAATTCGTGGCGTTCGTAGAGGTCGCCGATCACGGGGGCTACCGCGTCGCGGGCGAACTCGCGTACCGAGGCCCGGAGTGCTTCGTACTCGTCGTTGAGTGTGAAGTCCATGGTGGTCCCCTCTACACAGGTGTCACGCCGTGGCGGCGTCGGGAAAACGTACGGTCCTTGTGGCGGGCCGCGGCGTACCGGCGGATCAGCTCGCCGCGCAGTTCGTGGGGCTGCACGATGGTGTCGACGACCAGTTCGCTGCCGAGCCGGACGATGTCGATGTCGGCTTCGTACTCGGCACGCTTGGCGGCCACGAACGCGCCCTGCTCGGCCTCGGGCAGGGCCGCGATCTTGTTGGCGTACACGGCGTTGACGGCCGCCTCGGCGCCCATCACGGCGATCTTCGCGGTGGGCAGCGCGATCGTCGCGTCCGGCTCGAACCCGGGGCCGGCCATCGCGTAGAGCCCGGCGCCGTAGGCCTTCCGGACGACGACACAGATCTTGGGCACGGTCGCCGCCGAGACGGCCGAGATCATCTTCGCGCCGTGCCGGATGATGCCCTGCTTCTCCACGGCGCTGCCCACCATGAAGCCCGGTACGTCCGACAGGAACAGCAGCGGCACGTTGAACGCGTCGCACAGCTCCACGAACCGGCTGGCCTTGTCGGCCGAGTCGACGAAGAGCACCCCGCCTTTGAACATCGAGTTGTTGCCGACCACGCCGATCACCTCGCCGTTCAGCCGCGCGAAGCCGACCACGACCTCGCGTGCCCACAGCGCGTGGATCTCGAAGAACGAGCCTTCGTCCACCAACCCACGTGCGTAGCGGCGCATGTCGAAGGCCTGCCGTTCGCTGTCCGGCACCAGCTTCGCCAGGTCGGTGGCGTGCGGGTCGTGGGCCTGTCCGCTGGGCGGCGGCTGGGTCCAGTTCGCCGGCAGGTACGACAGGTAGCGGCGTACCACCTCGATCGCTTCTTCTTCGTTCCTGCAGAGGAAGTGGCCGCAGCCGGACTCGGTGCAGTGCACCTTGGCGCCGCCCATCGCTTCCAGGGTGGTCTTCTCCCCGGTCACCATCTCGACCATCCGGTCGGAACCGAGGTACATCGACGCGTTCCCGTCCACCATCGCGACCACGTCGCAGAACGCCGGGATGTACGCGCCACCCGCCGCCGACGGGCCAAACAGAGCGCAGACCTGCGGAATCGATCCGGAGGCGCGCACCTGGTTCCAGAAGATCTTCCCGGCACCCCGCCGCCCGGGGAACAGGTCGACCTGATCGGTGATCCGGGCGCCTGCCGAGTCGACCAGGTAGACCATCGGTACGCCTTCGCCGTACGCCCGCTCGATGATCCGGATGATCTTCTCGACGGTACGTGCCCCCCACGAACCCGCCTTGACGGTCGAGTCGTTGGCCATCAGGCACACCGGCCGGCCATCCACCGTGGCCGCCCCGGTGATCACCCCGTCAGCTGGCAGCGCGAGGCCATCGCCGACCGTGGCGAGCGCGTTGGCGTACGCACCCTCCTCAACAAAGGAGCCCTCGTCGACCAGCAGGGCGATGCGTTCCCGGGCGAAGAGCTTGCCCTTGGCCTGGTTGGCCTGGTGGTACTTCTCGGCCCCACCGGCCTGGATCCGCTTGCGGAGCTGTTCGAGAGCCTCGCTGTCCAGCGTCACTGTGTGCTCCTGTTCGACCCCGGTCGTCGTCCAGGTCCGCGACCTGAACGATCGTTAGGGTAGCGCAGCGGACGCCACCACGCACAGGGACTCCGCGACAGAAGGTCTGGGACTTCCTTGATCATCGGAGTACTCTGCGCGCTACCAAACCTGGGGAGGTTTCATGAAATACAGACGTGTGTCCGTCGTGGCCTGCGTCGCGTTAGCGGCAGGCTCACTGATCGCGCCCCCTGTGGCCAGCGCGGCGCCCACCGTGGTGGAGAGCACCCTCTCAGCCGAGTACGTCGTGGAAGGCGTACGCCTGAAGAGCGAACGGAGTACCGTCGCCCGGACGGGTGCCGCGGTCAACCTCTACGAACACGGCTCGCTGTACGTCACCGCGACCCCCGCCGAAGTACGAAAGATCAAGAAGCTGGGCTTCACGGTCACAGCGATCCCCACCAAGGCACCGAAGCCGTCGGGCCCGTCCACGTACGACTTCCCACCGTCCGACTCCGGCTACCACAACTACGCCGAGCTCAACACGGTGGTCAACACCGTCATCGCGAACCACCCGTCGCTCGCCCGCAAGCAGGTGATCGGCACGTCGTACCAGGGCCGCGACATCATCGCGGTGAAGATCTCGGACAACGTGGCCACCGACGAGTCCGAGCCGGAGGTGCTGTTCACCCATAACCAGCACGCCCGCGAGCACCTCACCGTCGAAATGGCGATCTACCTGCTGAACGAATTCACGGGCAAGTACGCCAGTGACTCCCGGATCAGGAGCCTGGTCGACAGCAGGGAAATCTGGATCGTGCCGACCATGAACCCCGACGGCGCCGAATACGACGTCGCCACCGGCTCGTACCGGTCGTGGCGGAAGAACCGCCAGCCCAACTCCGGCTCCTCCGCGATCGGCACCGACCTCAACCGCAACTGGGACTACCAGTGGGGCTGCTGCGGCGGTTCCTCGGGAAGCCCGTCGTCGGAGACGTACCGCGGTGCCGCCCCAGAATCCGCGCCCGAGGTGAAGGTGGTGGCGAACTTCGTACGGTCACGAGTGGTCGGCGGTGTTCAGCAGATCAAGACCGGGATCGACTTCCACACGTACTCCGAACTGGTGCTCTGGCCGTACGGCTACACCTACAACGACACCGCACCCGGCATGACCGCCGAGGACGCCAACGTGTTCCGGACCCTGGGCCAGAACATGGCCGGCACCAACGGCTACACCCCCGAACAGTCCTCCGACCTCTACATCACCGACGGGTCGATCGATGACTACCTGTGGGGCGCCCACAAGGTCTTCGGCTACACGTTCGAGATGTACCCGAGTAGTCCCTGGGAAGGCGGCTTCTACCCACCCGACGAGGTGATCGGCCGCGAGACCACCCGTAACCGCGAGGCGGTCCTGCGGTTGCTCGAGTACTCCGACTGCCCGCGCCGAATCATCGGCGCGACCTGCGACGGTACGCCGCCACCGACCGGCAAGTACTTCGAGAACCTGAACAACGTGTCCATCCCGGACGCGGGGGCCGCCGTGACCAGCTCGATCCCGGTCACCGGGGTCTCCGGGAACGCGCCCGCCACGCTCAAGGTGGGCGTGGACATCAAGCACACCTGGCGCGGCGATCTGGTGATCGACCTGGTCGCGCCGGACGGTACGACGTACCGGCTGAAGAACTCCAGCTCCAGCGACTCCGGCGACAACGTGATCACGACGTACACGGTGAACGCGTCCGCGGAGGTCGCCAACGGCACCTGGAAGCTTCAGGTACGCGACGTCTACTCCTACGACACCGGATACATCGACTCCTGGAACCTGACGCTCTAGCCGTACCGACAGTGAGGGCCCCCGCTGGTTGCGGGGGCCCTCACTGTTGTGGGTGTTACTTGTGGAGTTACCTTCTACGGAGATCTGACGCTCACATTTCTGGGGACCGAGTGCCGGATCTCCGGTGGAGCAGGGATCAGCTCAGGCCAGGCACCGCCACCGTGTTGCCACTGGCAGGCAGCTGCACGTCGGCGTTGTTCAGACCGGACGAGCCGCCCGTGACCGGAGCGGTCACCGCGTCCAGCGGCTGGGTCAGGTTGGAAGCCTGACCGGTCAGCGGAGTCGAGACGGACGGAAGGGCTTCCTTCTTGGCGTGCTTGCCGTTCTTCTTGCCGTCCTTCTTGCCGTCCTTCTTGCCCTTGTCGTCACCGTCGTTCTGGGCGTTGGCCACGCAGACACCGTCGCCACCGATCCCGGTGCCGGCAATTCCGATGCCGTTGCCGCACACGTTGAGCGCGACCGCCACCGGGATGTGGACGTTGTTGCCGCTCAGCAGCCCGCTGTTGCCGACGCTGACCTGGCCATCCTCGTGCCGGCTGCCCGACTCGTTCTGGGCGTTGGCCAGGCACGCACCCGAACCGCCAGCACCGCCACCCCACAGGGCACCGATCCCGTTGCCACACACGTTCGCCGCGGCAGCGATCGGGACGCTGACGTTATTGCCACTCAGGACACCGCTGTTGAACGCCGAGAGCTGGCCGCCCCCGCCGTTACCGCCGTTACCGTTACCGCCGTTCGGGCCCATGACGTTCTCGGTACCGACCTCGGCGGGCTTGTAGCCGTTGTTGCCCTTGTGCTTCTTCTTGTCGTCGGCGCCGTTCTGGGCGTTGGCGAGGCAGACACCGTCCCCGCCCTGACCGCCACCGAGCACCCCGATGCCGTTGCCACACACGTTCGCCGCCACGGCGATCGGCACGCTGACGTTGTTGCCCGATGCGATTCCGCTGTTGCCGACGCTGACCTGGCCGTCTTCCGTCCGGCTGCCCGACTCGTTCTGGGCGTTCGCGAGGCAGATGCCGCTCCCACCGACACCGACGCCCTTCAGCGCGCCGATGCCGTTGCCACATACGTTCGCCGCCGCGGCGATCGGCACGCTGACATTGTTGCCGGACGCGATCCCGCTGTTGTACAGGCTGACCTGGTCGTTGGCGTGTGCCGGCGACGAGGCGAAGAGCAGGAACCCAGCGGCGATGACGCCTGCGCGGAGCGAGTTACGAACCCAAGACTTCATTCTCATGAACCTTCCTGATGATGTTTACGAAGAGACCTATTGCCGTACCGGTTGTCCGGAACGGGTCGGGCTGCGATCGCCCTGAGGGTGTGCGTTGATCTGATCTGGGAATGTGCTGCGGCGTTGGTACGCCGCGTGTGCTCCGGTCAGCTGGAAAGCTGGCCAGGGCGCTGCACGAGATCAGTCAGGAGAGACGGCCGGCTCGCCCGCAAGGTCACGCAGGGCGGCTTCGTGGGCCGTGGCCACTAGCGCGCCCAGTTCGGGCGCACTCGGTACGGGGAAGGCGGGGACGGTCGCGGCCAGT
>JBOGDK010000273.1:0-6770 GCA_050701795.1 Micromonosporaceae bacterium | reverse complement strand
ACCGAGACCACGACCAGCACCGCCGGCACCGGGCGAGTCAGCCGGTCGGCGAGCGCGGGCGCGTCGGTGGCCACCACCAGCAGCCCCACGATCGCGAGCACACCGACCACGGCACCGGCACCGAGAGCCCGGCGTCGGAGCCGTTCCACCAGATCAGGGGCCGCTGTCTCAGCGTCCCGGGTGAGGAACACCGCGGCCAGGTACGCCCCGACGCCGACAGCGAGCGCTCCGGTCGCCACCGACGTGGGGTTCCACCAGGACGTCACCAGGTCACCTTCGGTGATCCCCGGCGGGATCCGTCCCGAGGCGATGCCACCGGCGACCGCACCGAGAAAGAACGGGGTGAGCACCGAGCAGATCGCGAACCCGGCACCGAACAGCCGCTGCGTGCCGAGCGTGGTGCTGGTCTTCCGGAACGCGAACCCGGCGCCCCGCCCGATGATCCCCAGGGCCGCCACGGTCAACGGGATGTACGACGTCGACGCGACCGCGGCGAAACCGCTCGGGAAGCACGTCCACAGCAGCACCACGGTGAAGATCAGCCATACGTGGTTGGCTTCCCAGACCGGGCCGAGCGAATGCTCGATCAGGGTGCGTACCTGGCGTCCCCGGCGGGCGCCACCGGCCAGCAGGTCCCAGAAGCCGCCGCCGAAATCCGCCCCGCCGAGCAGCGCGTACGCCGTCAGGGAAGCGAACAACAGTCCCGCGACCACGTCGGTGGCGCTCACGCTGGCCCCCTCGCCCGTCGCGTCGCCGGCAGCGCCCGCGTCCCGCCGCTCATGGCACCGGGAACGTCTCGACGTCGGCCTCCTGTGGCGCGACCGGTGCCGGCTGGTCGGCGGCGAGCCGGCGCAGCACGTACACCGTGGCGACGGTGAGCGCGGTGTAGACGGCCACGACCACGGCCAGCCCGACGGTCAGACCCGGCGCCGGGTTCACCGCGTCAGCGGTACGCATCACGCCATACACCACCCAGGGTTGGCGGCCGACCTCCGTGGTGGTCCAGCCCGCCTCCAGCGCCACCACGGCCGCCGGGCCGCACAACGCGGCGGCGCGCAGGAACCAGGGACCGAGCGACGGCGGTCCGCGCCGCCGCCACGCCGCGAACCCGTACCAGGCGGCGACGCCGAGCATCGCGAACCCGGCGGCCACCATCAGCTGGAACGACAGGTGCACCACGTTGACCGGCGGGTGGTCGGTGGCGGGCACGTCATTGAGCCCCTTGATCTCGGCGTCCGGGTGATGGAACGCGAGCAGCGACAGGCCGTTGGGGATCTCCACGGCGTAGCGCATCTCGCCATCGACCACGACCCCGCCGACATGCAGCGGTACGCCGCGCTCGGTGTCGTACACGCCCTCCATGGCGGCGAGCTTCACCGGCTGGTACTCCGCTACGAACGTCGCCGCCCAGTCCCCCACCACCACCTGCACCGGCGAGAGCGCGGCGGCCACGGTGAACGGGATCAGGAATCCGAGCTGGTGGTAGCGGTCCCGGCGGCCGCGCAGCATGCCGACCGCGTACACGCTGGCGGTGAGGAAGCCGGCGACCATGAACGCGGCGACCAGCATGTGCACCGACTGCGGGCCGGTGGCCGGATTGAACATCGCGCCCCACGGGTCGACACCGACCACCTCGCCGGACTCCAGGTCGAAGCCCTTCGGCTGGTTCATCCAGGCGTTGGCGCTGACTACGAAGAAGGTGCCGGCGACACCGGCCAGCAGCACCGGTACGGCCGACAGCAGGTGCGCCCGTGGCGAGAGCTTGTCCCAGCCGTACAGGTAGATGCCGAGGAAGATCGCCTCGATGAAGAAGGCGAACCCTTCCAGGGTGAACGGCAGCCCGATCACCTCACCGAAGGTGCCCATCAGTCCGGGCCACAGGATCCCCATCTCGAAGCTGAGGATGGTCCCGGAGACGGCGCCGACCGCGAACAGCACCCCCATCGCGCGAGCCCAGCGCCGGGCCAGCAGCCGGTACGCCACCTCGCCGGTACGGTGCCCCCGCCACTCCGCGAACAGGGTGAACGCCGGCATCGCCACACCGAAGCAGGCCACGATGATGTGCCAGCCGAGCGAAAGCGCCATCTGGATCCGGGCGGCGCCGAAGTCCGCCGGGGTGGCCGCCTCCGCGAATGTCAGGCCAGGCGGACCAGCGACCGTCAGGCCGGGCGGAGCCGCCGTGGTCACGCCGGTGGAGCTGAGCGCCCCGGCGTAACCGGAACTGACGGAGGTGACCAGGTCAGCGAGCGCGACGTCCATGTCGGCCCCTTAACTTCGGCACTGGGACGACTTCGGTTCTAGTCCACATAACGGGACGGCAGGCACGGAGGGCTCGGCGCTGTGAGCCCGGGCACGCGGCGCGGCGGCCGGCAGCAGCTACGGCAGCGGTCTCCGGGGCCGCCTCACCCGAGCAGCAGCACCCCGCCCAGGGCCACGGCGGAGATCAGCACCGACGCGAGTGCCCCGACCAGCATCGGTACGGCTCCGGTGCGTACCAGGGACGTCACCTTGACGCCGGCGCCCATCCCGAACAGCGCGGCCGCGAACAGCACCGTCTGCAGGGTGGTGAGCGGATCCAGGAGTACCTCCGGCACCAGACTCAGGCTGCGCAGCGCCATCATCGCCAGGAACCCGGCCACGAACAGCGGGAGCAGCGGTGGCCTGTGACCGCCGTCGGCCGGGGCGGTACGCCGCCGTACCAGCGCGACCGTGGCGATCAGCGGCGCCAGGAGCACCACCCTGGTCAGCTTGACCACGACCGCGGTGCCCAGCGCCGCCGTACCGACCGTGCCTGCGGCGGCCACCACCTGGGCGACCTCGTGCACGCTGCCGCCAGCCCAGATCCCGAACGCCGCGCCGGTCAACCCTAGTGGGACCTGCAGTAACGGCAGTACCAGCATCGCGACCGACCCGTACAGGGTGACCACGGCGACGGCGTTGGCGACGTCTTCGCGTTCGCTGTCGGTGACGCCGTCCATGGCGGTGACCGCGGCGGCGCCGCAGATCGAGACTCCGGTGGCGACGAGTAGGGCGCGGTCCGGTCCGAGACCGAGCCGTAGGCCCAGCCATCGGGTGCCGAGAAAGCTGGCCGCCACGGTGGCGAACACCAGGCCGAGCACCGGAAGTCCAAGCTTCAGTACGTCCGGCACCGCGAGCTGTACGCCGAGCAGCACGATGCCGATCCGGAGCAGCCGCCGGGACGCGAATCGCAGGCCCGGTTCGAGCGCGGGCGCCGGTGTCGCCGTGTTGCCCAGGACGGCGCCGAGCAGCAACGCCACGATCAGCGGGCTGACCGCCGGGACCATCGCGTTGACTCCGAGCGAGCCCACCACCGCGACGGCCGCCACGGCGAGCCCCGGCAGCAACGACGTCCGGGACTCACCCGGCGGATCCTGGGCATCCGGGCCGGCGGCCATGTCGGGCTCTCCCGGTCCGGCCAACAGGTCCTTGCCCGGTTCCAATCCGGTCATCCCGTGACGGTGGCAGACGTCTGACCACCCCGGTACCGGGGCGCGACGCAACGGGCCATACGGTGAGTGCATGGCCGTACGCCGCTGGCCGGACCTGGCGAGCCTGGAGCTGCTCCTCCTGGTGGCCGAGCAGGGCAGCCTCGGGAAGGCCGCGTCGCGGTACGGCATCACCCAGGCGTCCGCCAGCCGGCGACTGGACACCTTGGAGGCCGAGCTCGGCGTACCGCTGCTGCACCGGTCCACCACCGGGTCCCGGCTCACACCGCAGGGTCAGGTGGTCGTGGACTGGGCGCGGACGGTCCTGGACGCGTGCCATGACCTGCGCGAAGGGGTACGAGCGCTGCGGCGCCACCGCCACGGTTCGGTACGGGTCGCCGCCAGCATGACGATCGCGGAGTACCTGATGCCAGGCTGGTTGGTGGCGATGCGGCGTACCGGGCCGGACGTCGAGGTGTCGCTGCGGGTGGCCAACTCCCACGAGGTCTGCCAGCTGGTCCGCGACGCCGAGATCGACATCGGGTTCGTGGAGTCCCCGGACATACCGGCCGACCTGACCAGTCAGCGGGTCGCCACCGACCGGCTCGTCGTGGTGGTGGCACCCGGGCACCGGTGGGCCCGGCGGCGAGCGCCACTGCGGCCGGACGAGCTCGCCACCACTCCCCTGGTGGTACGCGAGCCCGGGTCCGGCACCCGGTACGCCCTGGAGCGCGCGCTCGCCGAACATCCGGTCGCGGTACCGGCGTTGCAGTTGTCATCGAACGCCGCGGTGAAGGTGGCGGTGGAGACGGGCGTCGCGCCGGCCGTACTCAGCGCCCTGGCCGTCGCCGCCGAGCTCCGGGAACGCCGCCTGGTCGAGGTCTCCGTCGCCGACCTCGACCTGACCCGCCCCCTACGCGCGGTATGGCAGCCCCGCACCCGACCCCCCCAACCAGCACACCGACTGGTCCGGCTCGCCCGCACGGGGCCGCGAAACTCGCGATCTTGAAGCATTAGTCACGGTTTCTAACGACCTATGCTTCAAGATCGCGGGCGGCACGGTGGCTGCCGGCCGCACTGCCTACGGTGGAATATCAGGACCGCCGGGTTGGTTGGACGTGCCAAGAGGTGATTGAGAGTTCAATCATCTGTACGACCTGAAATGCGGACGAACGGTCCGCCGACAACACAACAGGACCACGAACCGGACACCCGGAACGGAGACTTGCAGATGCAATTCGGGATCTTCAGTGTCGGAGACGTCACGCCCGACCCCACCAACGGGCGGGCCCCCACCGAGGCGGAGCGGATCAAGGCGGTGGTCGCCATCGCCCGGAAGACGGAAGAGGTCGGGCTCGACGTCTTCGCCACCGGCGAGCACCACAACCCACCGTTCATCGCCTCCGCGCCCACCACGACGCTCGCCTACATCGGTGCCCAGACCGAACGGATCATCCTCTCCACGGCGACCACCCTGATCACCACCACGGACCCGGTACTGATCGCGGAGAACTACGCCAAGCTGCAGCACCTCACCGACGGCCGGGTCGACCTGATGATGGGGCGCGGCAACACCGGACCGGTGTACCCGTGGTTCGGCAAGGACATCCGCCAGGGCATCCCGCTCGCCGTCGAGAACTACGCGCTGCTGCACCAACTCTGGCGAGAAGACGTGGTCGACTGGGAAGGCAAGTTCCGGACCCCACTGCAGGGCTTCACGTCCACGCCGCGGCCGTTGGACGGCGTACCGCCGTTCGTCTGGCACGGCTCGATCCGTAGCCCCGAGATCGCCGAACAGGCCGCGTACTACGGCGACGGATTCTTCGCCAACCACATCTTCTGGCCGGCGGAGCACACCGAGCGGATGGTGGGGCTGTACCGGCGGCGGTTCGAACACTACGGCCACGGCACCGCGGACCAGGCGTACGTCGGGCTCGGCGGACAGGTGTTCATGCGCAAGAACTCCCAGGACGCGGTACGCGAGTTCCGGCCGTACTTCGACAACGCCCCGGTGTACGGGCACGGCCCCTCCCTGGAGGAATTCACCGAACAGACCCCGCTCACCGTCGGCTCACCGCAGGAGGTGATCGACCGCACCCTCTCCTTCCGTGAGTACGTCGGCGACTACCAGCGGCAACTGTTCCTGATCGACCACGCCGGCCTGCCGGTGAAGACCGTGCTGGAGCAGCTCGACATCCTGGGCGAAGAGGTGGTGCCCGTGCTGCGGAAGGAGTTCGCGGCTCTGAAGCCGGCACACGTACCCGAAGCGCCCACCCACGCCAGCCTGAAGGCGGCCGCCGAAGCCGCGTCCGACGACACCGGCAACGGCGACTCCGCGGACTCCGAGGCGTCATACGGCGCCACCGCCGCCACCGGCGCCGGCCGGCTCGTCGGCAGGCCCGCGACACTGGACCGGAGGGCCCGGTGAGCACACGTACCCTCACCGTCGTCAGCGGCGGACTGCGACAGCCTTCGTCTACCCGGCTGCTCGCCGACCGGCTCGCCGCCGCCACCGAATCCGCGTTCCGCCGGCCTTCCTCCGGGATCACCGGCGACCCCGGAGGATCGGCGGCCGGCGTCAACGGATCAGCGGCGGGCGCCGGAGAAGACGTGAAGGTTGACGTGGTGGAGCTCCGCGACCACGCCCACGACCTCACCAACCACCTGTTGACCGGCTTCCCCAGCCCGGAGCTACGCGAGACGATCGACACCCTCGCGGCCTCGGACGGGCTGATCGTCGTCACCCCGATCTTCGCGGCGTCGTACAGCGGGCTGTTCAAGACCTTCTTCGACGTCCTGGAGCCGGACGCACTGGCCGGAAAGCCGGTGCTGATCGCGGCGACCGGCGGCACCGAACGGCACTCGCTCGCCCTGGAGCACGTGGTACGACCACTGTTCACGTACCTGCACGCCGTGGTCGTACCGACTTCGGTGTACGCCGCCACCGCGGACTGGGGCAGCGCCGACGACCAGGCACAGGCACTCACCGACCGGATCGACCGTGCGGCCGGGGAACTCGCCGCCCTGATCGCCGCAACGATGCCGGCACAGCGACCCGACCCGTACGCGGAGCCGGTGCCGTTCGAGAAACTGCTGGACGGCTCCGCCGGGCCCTTACACGCATGATCGTGGCCTCCGCCCAGCCCTTATGGCGGCTTCGGGTGCGCTGAGCGGCTGGAACCGGGAGGTGCGTCATGGTCGCAACCAACTAGTTGCGTTAGTCTCCGTTGCAACTGATTGGTTGCGACACTGAGGAGTGAACATGGCGCTGCCCGACAGCATCGAGCGCGTTCTCGATCTGGCACACCCGCCGCGGAAGGTCTG
>JBOGDK010000272.1:0-6773 GCA_050701795.1 Micromonosporaceae bacterium | reverse complement strand
GCCTCGATCACCGCCGTGACCCCGTCATGCCGGCCCACCCGCAGGTTGTCACGCTGCGCCACGTCGTGAGTCAGCACCACCCGGGAGCCGGTCCCGATCCGGGACAACACCGTCAGCAGTACGCCGCGCTCCAACGACTGTGCCTCGTCCACGATCACGAATGCGTCGTGCAGCGAGCGCCCCCGGATATGGGTCAACGGCAGCACCTCGAGCATCCCGCGGTCGAGCACCTCCTCGATCACGGTGTCGGAGACCACCGCTCCGAGCGTGTCGTAGACGGCCTGCGCCCAGGGGGCCATCTTGTCGGATTCGCCGCCGGGCAGGTACCCGAGCTCCTGGCCGCCGACGGCGTACAGCGGGCGGAACACGATCACCTTCTTGTGGTTGCGGCGCTCCAACACCGCGTCCAGACCGGCACACAGCGCCAACGCCGACTTGCCGGTGCCGGCCCGGCCACCGAGCGAGACGATCCCGACGCTCTCGTCGAGCAGCAGATCCAGTGCGATCCGCTGCTCCGCTGATCGACCCCGCAGCCCGAACGCCTCGCGGTCGCCGCGTACCAACCGAACTGTCTTGTCCGGCGACGTACGCCCCAGCGCCGAACCCTTGGTCGACAGCAGCACCAGACCGGTGTGACAGGGCAGCTCCCGGGCGGCGACCAGATCGATCTGCTCGCCCGCGTAAAGCTGGCTCATCTCCTCCTCGGTGACGTCCAGCTCCGCGGTGCCGGTCCAGGTCGGATCGACGGCCTGACCGTGCCGGTACTCGTCGGCGGCCAGCCCCACGGACGCGGCCTTCACCCGAAGCGGCATGTCCTTGGTGACCAGGGTGACGTCCCGCCCCTCGGCGGCAAGGGCCATCGCCACCATCAGGATCCGGGCGTCGTTGGTCTCCGCGCGGAAACCCGGCGGCAGTACGTCCGGCTCGGCGTGGTTGAGCTCCACGCGCACCGTGCCACCGATCTCGTTCGTCGGCACCGGGTCGTCCAGCCGCTGGTACGTGACCCGCAACTCGTCCAGCAGCCGTAGCGACTGGCGAGCGAACCACCCCAGCTCCGGGTGGTGGCGTTTGGCCTCCAGTTCGCCGATCACCACCAGTGGCAGCACCACTTCGTGCTCGTCGAACTTCAGGAAGGCCGCCGGGTCGGACAGCAGGACGGAGGTGTCGACCACGTAGGTGCGCCGAGTCGGCTCAGCGTCCGCGGTCTTCCGCTTCGCCCGGGGGGTACGCGTGCCACGGCGAGTCGTCTTCTGGGCTGATCCGGCGGTACGGCCCGAGCCGCTCCGGCGGTCGTCGTGAAGGTCACTGGTCACGGCGCTGCTCCGACTGGGCGGACACCCGCCGGACCGTTCGACGCCACGCACCGGCCCTGAGTCAGGCCGCGTGGCGTCGGAACGACCGCCGCCCGTGTCTCTCGCGTCGCCAAGGCACGTGGACCTGGGCGACGCTGGCTTCCGGCTCCCGGCCCCGAGGGACCGGGTGCCGGCCCCCTTGGCAGATCTACCAACCGGGCCTCCCGGAGGCGCGGGTGAACCCCACGCCATGGGAACGACGCTAGCTTGGCAACGCTCGCAGAGCTAGTAGCCACGTCCCGCACACCCCGTCGTTCACCCGAGAAGTTCAGTTGCCGTACCGGCGGTGCCGGGATGCGTACGAGCGGATCGCCCGCAGGAAGTCCACCCGCCGGAAGTCCGGCCAGTACGCCTCACAGAAGTAGAACTCCGAGTGCGCGCTCTGCCACAGCAGAAATCCGGAAAGCCGCTGCTCACCACTGGTACGGATGATCAGATCAGGATCTGGCTGGCCCTTGGTGTACAGGTGGTCGGCGATGTGGTCGACGTCCAACAGCTCGGCGAGCTCCTCGATCGACGTGCCAGCTTTGGCGTGTTGCTGCAGCAGTGACCGTACGGCGTCGGCGATCTCCTGGCGCCCGCCGTACCCGACGGCGATGTTGAGCTGGGCACCCCCCGTACGGTCCCGGGTGCGTTCCTCCGCCGCCTTGAGTGCCTCAGCCGTATTGGTCGGCAACATGTCCTGGTTGCCGACGATCCGCAGCCGCCACGGGTTCGCCTCATCGGCCAGCTCGGTCACCAGGCCCTCGATGATCCGTAGCAGCGGATCAAGCTCCGTCGTCGCCCGGTTGAGGTTGTCGGTGGACAACAACCAGAGCGTGACCACTTCCACGCCGGCCTCGTCGCACCAGCTGAGTAGCTGCTCGACCTTGGCCGCGCCGGCACGGTGCCCCTCGTTCGGGTCGTCAAGTCCCACGGAACGTGCCCAGCGGCGATTGCCGTCGAGCATCACGCCGACATGGCGGGGTGTCTCGCTGGACGCCAGTCGCCGTTGCAGCCGGCGCTCATACACCGAATAGAGGAGGTCGCGGAGCGTCACGGCTGGAAGCCTATCCGGCGCCGCGGGGACCTCGTCCCCCCGGACAGGTGAAGATTCAGTGGAGGTCCAGCCGCGCCTTCAGGGTGTCCAGCTCGGCCCAGAGCACGCTCGGCAGCTTGTCGCCGAACCTGTCGAACCACTCCTGGATCTGCGGGATCTCGTCCTTCCACTCCTCGGGGTCGACCGCGAGGGCCGCCTCGACGTCCTCCCGGCTGAGATCGAGGCCGGAGGTGTCCAGGCCGCCGGGAGTCGGCACCCGCCCGATCGGGGTGTCGACGGCCTCGACCTTGCCTTCGATGCGTTCGATCACCCACTTGAGTACCCGCGAGTTCTCGCCGAACCCCGGCCAGAGAAATGACCCAGCAGCGCCGTCCGCTGTCTTCTTCCGGCGGAACCAGTTGACGTAGAAGATCTTCGGGAGCTTGTCCGCGCCACCGGCCGCACCCTTGCCCATCTCGAGCCAGTGCCGGAAGTAGTCGGCACCGTGGTAGCCGATGAACGGCAGCATCGCCATCGGGTCGCGGCGTACCACCCCGACCTTGCCGGTCGCGGCGGCGGTGGTCTCCGACGAGAGGGTGGCGCCCATGTAGACACCGTGCGCCCAGTCCCGGGACTCGGTCACCAGCGGGATCGTGGTCTTACGGCGGCCACCGAACAGGATCGCCGAGATCGGTACGCCCTTCGGGTCGGAGTACTCGTCGGCCAGGATCGGGCACTGCGTGATCGGGGTGCAGAACCGCGAGTTGGGGTGGCTGGAGACTTCCTCTGAGTCCGGAGTCCAGTCACGGCCCTTCCAGTCGGTCAGGTGTGCGGGCGGGGAACCCATGCCCTCCCACCAGATGTCGCCGTCGTCGGTCAGCGCCACGTTGGTGAACAGCGAATTGCCCTTGGCGATGGTGCGCATCGCGTTCGGGTTGGTCTTGTAGTCGGTGCCGGGGGCGACGCCGAACAACCCGTACTCGGGGTTGACCGCGTAGAGCCGGCCGTCGTCGCCGAACCGCATCCACGCGATGTCGTCGCCGAGCGTCTCCACCTTCCAACCCGGGATCGTCGGCTCCAGCATCGCCAGGTTGGTCTTGCCACAGGCCGAGGGGAACGCTGCGGCGACGTAGTAGACCTTCTCCTCGGGCGAGGTGAGCTTGAGGATCAGCATGTGCTCGGCCATCCAGCCCTCGTCGCGCCCCATCACGCTGGCGATCCGCAACGAGTAGCACTTCTTGCCGAGCAGCGAGTTGCCGCCGTACCCGGAGCCGTACGACCAGATCTCCCGGGTCTCGGGGAAGTGCGAGATGTACTTGTTCTCGCTGCACGGCCACGGTACGTCCGGCTCCCCCGGCTGCAACGGCGCGCCGATGGAGTGCAGCGCCGGTACGAACTCCGCGTCAGTCCCCATCTTCTGCAGCACCGTGGCGCCCATCCGGGTCATGATCCGCATGCTGGCCACCACGTAGGCGGAGTCCGTGATCTCGACTCCGAACATCGGGTTCTCGGCGGTCAACGGGCCCATGCAGAACGGGATCACGTACATGGTCCGTCCGCGCATGCAGCCGCGGTACAGCTCGGTCATGGTGCGCTTCATCTCGGCGGGTGCCATCCAGTTGTTCGTCGGCCCCGCGTCGGCCTCGTCAACCGAGCAGATGAAGGTACGTTCCTCGACCCGCGCCACGTCCCCCGGGTCAGTACGTGCCCAGAACGAGTTCGGCTTCTTCTCGTCGTTCAACCTGACCAGGGTCCCGGCTTCGACCAGCTGATCGGTGAGCCGGTTCCACTCGGAGTCGGACCCGTCGCACCAGACCACCCGCTCGGGGGTGGTCAGCTCAGCGACCTCGCGTACCCAGGTGAGGATCTGGGGGTGGGCGGTCGGCGCCGCGTCGAGTCCGGGAACGGTGGCCGGAGCACTCATCGCGTATCTCCTTGAGGTCGGCGCTGACCGGTCTGCTGACCGGTGTGGCGGATGCGCGGTCCCCGGGGCCATATGGTGCGTCGCGCGGTGCGGGCGGGCGTCACGGGAACGGCGCGGAAACGCCACTGGCGACCAGGGTGGCCTCAGCGTAAACCTGCAGGCCGGGGCGGGCACGCTGGCGGTTTGTGAAGAACTGCACAAGCTGGAAATCCCCCGCGCAACGCTGCGCGAAGCGTGCGAGATTCACGCACCAGGCGACAGTTCGATGCAACATCTCGCAACCCGTGAGTAACTTAGCCCGCATCGCCCCAGCCTCCGGCCCAGATCCTGGACGTCTGCGGATGCTCCGACGACCACAGACGTCCAAGATCGGGCCACGACCACGGCGAGGGTGCCTACGACACCTCGGGGCCCGCCTTGCGCAACTCGTCCACCGACGCCATCGCTTCCCGGAGCTGACCGAGCCAGTCCTCGGTATGCTCGCTGACCAGCCGTACGCACCAGGCGAGCGCGTCGGAACGAGACCTCGCCACCCCGGCGTCCACGAGCGTGTCGAGCACCTGGCGCTCCGGCTGCCGGAGCCGGGTCATCACCGGCACCGACTGAGTGGTGAAAAGTTCACGGGTGCCACCACACTCCGCGCCCCAGCTGACTCGCCGCCGGTACCGGTGTTCGGCCTGTTGGGAGATCTCCATCCGCTTTCCCCGGGTGTCTTCCCGGAACCGCGCGATCCGGCCTCCCTCGGCCCCGGAGCGTTCCGCGTCGGCCACGTCCTCCTTGAGTTCCGGCTCCGCCAAACGACCCACCACGAGTACTTCGTCGCGGTCCACGGTGACCGCCGGGTGGTCGATGAACCACCCCTCGGGGAGCCGTCCGGTGACCCATCCGGCAACGTCCTCGGCGGGCGGCAGGTCCGCCTGCTGCCAGCCACCACTACGACCACCCCAACCGGGGCCCATACCCCAGGGGCCCGGCCCACGTTTCCCTCGCATCGCTACCCCTCCCAAGACCATGTGTGCACGCCTGCTTACAGCATTACACGCTTTATCAAGCATCGACGAGTACGCATCTGGCTACGCCAGAACCTGATCATGGGACAGGTAGGCAAGATCCTCAGGCCCTGGGGCCGCCCAGGCTGATGACGCTGGCGCCCGCCGGCCGGCCTGGTGCGGCCACTCGTTGCCCGAGTACCACTGGCCCGGCCTGCTGGACACCACGCGGGTGATCACGACTGACCACGATCCGACTGGCGCCTGCTCCGAACGCGAACTAGACGCTCCGGGCAGGTTGGCGCTTGCCCGTACGGGCCTTTCCGCGCTTCGGACGGCGTACCGCCGAGGCGGCCACGATCGCCGCGACAGGGGTCTGCTCGACACCCTGGCCCAACGGGTTGTCCGCGAACACCGCCTCGTAGAACGAGGCCGTACGGTCACCCCACAGACCACGTACCCGGCAGCCATCGTCCCGGGCGGCCACCACCACGCAGCCGGCCAGGTGCCGGGCGACGTCGCCGGGCAGTGCCGACCGCAACGCCGTCGCGATCTCCGCGGCAACCTGAGCCGGATCCACCGCGCCCAGCATCGCCGACAGGTTCGCCGGATACACCGCACGGGTCTGCGGCCCGCCGATCTCCGCCACTGACGGGCCCACCACCGAGTGGTACCAGTCGGTACGCCCGAACAGCCGTCCCACCAGGCCTGCCAGCACCCCGAACAGCACCCGCCAGCGCCCCACCTCACGGATCGCCAACTCCAGGATCCAGGCGCTCGCCGAGCCCGCCCCGTACGGCCTGCGAGAGGCCAGTCGCGCCAGCCCCCGGGCCCACCACCCCGGCCGGATCCGCCACAGCAGGTGCGCCCGCCCCTGGGCCACCGCGACCGGCTTCTCCGCGACGACCACGTACCACGGATGGCTGAACACGTCCCGGTACGCTGGCTCCTCTCTCGCCCCGGCGACCAGCTCGGCAACGTACCCGGCGACTTTCCGGCCCACCTGGTCGCCCGGCGCGAACCGGTTGCTACGTACCGGGAAACGCAGCCAACGCCGTCCTTCCACAGTGGTGTCCAGCTGCTTGCCGGGGTGGGCGGCGAACGTGCCCCGCGGCGGCGGCGCGGCATCACGCCGCGCACGGCCACCGACCACCCGGAGCCACTGCTCGACCAGGTAGAGCCGCCAGAACCACCCCGGATCAGGTGTCCCGCGACCGGCCAGGAACCCGTCGAACCGGCCCAGTACGGCGTCCGCCCTGGCCCATGGACGGCTCGCGAACTCCTCGCGGAGGAACGCGCCGTACACGTGGTCCTTCATCTGGTCGAGTACCTCGGCGAGGAGCGGCTGCTCCCGTCCAGGGGGCCGCCGGACGGTGCCGGCAACGATCGGGAACCGTACGCACACCCCGTACCGGGCCGCGACCCGATCAGCGACCCGACTCAGGTAGCCGCCACCGCTGCTGGTGCCGGGAACACGACTGGTGCCGGGA
>JBOGDK010000271.1:0-6783 GCA_050701795.1 Micromonosporaceae bacterium | reverse complement strand
GCCGCAGTCCTCCGCGACCCGCATCGCCTCGACAACATCACGGGCCGGCGGGTCGGTCTGGAGTACGACGCCGAAGTCCATTGATCCTCCCAGGTCACGTGCGATGCGGCGGCCGGGCGGGGTGGTTCGCCCGGTCGCTGAAGGACTAGATCAGGTACTGGCTGAGGCCGCGCTTGAGGAACTGGCCGTGGCCTTCACTGCCGTGATAGGCACCGTCGGCGATTACCGCGCGTCCCCGAGACAACACGGTGGTGACCTTACCGGTGATCTCCATGCCCTCGTACGCCGAGTAGTCCACGTTCATGTGATGGGTGTCGACCGACAGGGTCTGGGCCGCCTCCGGGTCGTACACCACGATGTCGGCGTCCGCGCCCGGGGCGATCACACCCTTGCGTGGGTAGAGCCCGAACATCCGGGCCGGGGTGGTCGAGGTGACCTCCACCCAGCGGGCGAGGGACATCTCGCCGCGTACCACTCCCTGGTGGATCAGGTCCATCCGGTGCTCGACACCCGGCATGCCGTTCGGGATCTTGGAGAAGTCGCCACGCCCCATCTCCTTCTGCTCGTTGAAACAGAACGGGCAGTGGTCGGTCGAGACCACGGACAGGTCGTTGGTACGCAGCCCACGCCACAGGCTGTCCTGGTGTTCAGCCGGCCGCAGCGGTGGCGACGCCACGTACTTCGCGCCTTCGAACTCCGGCTTCGCCATGTCCTCGATGGACAGGTAGAGGTACTGCGGGCAGGTCTCCGCGAACATGTTCTGACCGGCGTCACGGGCGGTGCGTACCGCGGCGAGCGCCGGCTCCGAGGACAGGTGGACGATGTACAACGGCGCCCCGGTCACCTTCGCCAGTACGCCCGCCCGGTGGGTCGCCTCGCCTTCCAGCTCCGGTGGCCGGGTGAGGCTGTGGTGCACCGGGTCGGTCTGCCCCTTCGACAGCGCCTGCGCGACGAGCTGGTCGATCGCGATGCCGTTCTCGGCGTGCATCATGATCAGCGAGCCGTTGTCGGCGGCCTTCTGCATCGCCAGCAGGATCTCCCCGTCGGTGGCGTAGAAGACGCCGGGGTACGCCATGAACATCTTGAAGCTGTTCACCCCGGCGTCGACACAGGCGTCCATCTCCTTGAGGGTGCCCTCGTTCACGTCGGAGATGATCATGTGGAAGCCGTAGTCGATGGCACAGTTGCCGTCGGCCTTGGCGTGCCACTTGTCCAGTGTGGACAGCAGTGACTGCCCCTTCGGCTGCACCGCGAAGTCGATGATCGTAGTGGTGCCCCCCCAGGCCGCCGCCCGGGTCCCGGTGGCGAACGTGTCGTTGGACTGGGTACCGCCGAACGGCATCTCCATGTGGGTGTGTACGTCGATCCCACCGGGCAGCACGTACTTGCCGGCGGCGTCGATCACGCTGTCCGCGCTGGCCGCCCAGGCCTCGGACAGTCCGGCATCGGGCGAGGCGAGAGCGGCGATCCGCTCCCCCTCGACCAGGACGTCGGCGCTATGGTTGCCGGTCGGCGACACCACGGTGCCGCCGCGGATCAGGGTGCTCATCAATTGCCCTCCGGTTACGGCGCGGTCAACTTACGGCCCGGTCAACTTACGGCGTGGTCAGCGAGTCGTACGTGTCCGGCCGCCGGTCCCGGTAGAAGGCCCAAAGGTCGCGTACCTCGGCGAGGGCGTCCATGTCGAGGTCGCGTACCACGATCTCCTCCTCGGTGTCGGAGGCGGTCTCGCCGACGAACTGACCACGCGGGTCGACGAAGTACGAGGTCCCATAGAACTCGTTGTCGCCCAACGGTTCCACCCCGACCCGGTTGATCGCCCCGATGTAGTACTCGTTGGCGACCGCGGCGGCGGGCTGCTCCAGCTTCCAGAGGTACTCCGAGAGGCTCCGGCTGGTGGCGGACGGGTTGAACACGATCTTCGCTCCCGCGAGTCCCAGGGCCCGCCAGCCCTCCGGGAAATGCCGCTCATAGCAGATGTAGACGCCGATCCGGCCCACCGCGGTGTCGAAGGTCGGGTAACCCAGGTTGCCGGGCTTGAAGTAGAACTTCTCCCAGAACCCCTTCACCTGCGGGATGTGCTGCTTGCGGTACTTGCCGAGGTAGCTGCCGTCGGCGTCGATCACCGCGGCGGTGTTGTAGTAGACGCCAGGCTGCTCCTGCTCGTACATCGGGACGATCAGCACGGTGTGGTGCTGCCTGGCCACGTCCTGCATCAGCTTCGTGGTCGGCCCGTCCGGGATCTGCTCGGTGTACGAGTAGAAGTCCGCGTCCTGCACCTGGCAGAAGTACGGCCCGTAGAACAGTTCCTGCAGGCAGACCACCTGCGCGCCCTGCGATGCGGCGTTCGCGATCGCGTCGACCGCGTTCTTGATCATCGATTCCTTGTCGCCGGTCCACTTCTGCTGCACCAGACCGGCGCGAACGATCTCAGGCACTGACCTCTCCCTCCTGGGGCACCGTCTCCGGTGCCGGTACCGCCTTGCCGGCGCGTCCCGGCAGCAACGCGCTCAACGCCAGGTACACGAAGAACGCCGCCACGATGCCGACCACCCAGCTGTACGCGTACAGGCCCTTCAGGACCGGGATCAACCCGGCATCCGGGAACGGGCCGGAATGCGCCCCGCCGACGGCGAGCACGGCGCCCACTATCGTCGCGACGATCGCGTTCCAGTTCCACCCCGCACTGAACCAGTATCGGCCGTCCTCGCGGTACAGATCCGTGAGTTCCAGACGGGTACGGGCGATCATCCAGTACCCGGCGACCAGCACCCCGGCGACCGCGGCCAGGACGCCACCATAGAACTGCAGCCACGCGAAGATGTAGATCCTCGGGTCGGTCACCAGCTCCCAAGGCATGATCACGATGCCGATCACACCCGTGATCAGGCCGCCGGTACGGAAGCTGATCAGTTTCGGCAGCGCGTTGGAGAAGTCGTACGACGGGCTCACCACGTTGGCGGCCAGGTTCGTGGAGATCGTCGCGATGATCAGGACGAACAGGCCCACCAGTACGGCGACCGGGCTGGAGAAACCGCTGATCAGCTCCACCGGGTTCCAGATCGGCTTGCCGTACACCACCGCGCTGGCGGAGGTGATCAGGATCGACAGCAGCGCGAGCGCCGACATCGAGGTGGGCAGCCCGAGGATCTGACCCGCCGCCTGCTTGCGCTGCCCCGCGCCGAAGCGGGTGAAGTCCGGCATGTTCAGCGACAGGGTGGCCCAGAAGGCGATCATGCCCATCAGCGACGGCGCGAAGACCTTCCAGAACTCCAGGCCCCAGCCCAGCTTCGAGGGCTGCGAGAGCACCGGGCCGAGGCCGCCGGCCTTGACGAGCATGTAGACCAGAAGCGCGAGCAGGCCGACGATCATCAGCGGAGCGGCCCAGTTCTCGAACCTCTTGAGTGTCTCCATCCCGCGCCAGATGATCACGATCTGGACGGCCCAGAACACGGCGAAGGACAGCCAGAGGGTCCACGGCTGCCCCGCGACCTCGGCTGCCTTCGACCAGCCGTCACCGGCCAGGCTGCCGACGATCGCGTACGTCGCCTCGCCTCCGATCCAGGTCTGGATCCCGAACCAGCCGCAGCCGATGAACGCGCGCAGCAGCGCGGCGAGGTTGGCGCCGCGGATCCCGAAGAACGCCCGGGCGAAAACCGGGTACGGGATGCCGTACTTGGTACCGGCGTGGCTGTTGAGCAGCATCGGCACCAGCACGACGACATTGGCGATGGTGATGGTGAGGAACGCCTGTAGCCAGTTCATCCCGACCTGCTCGCTCACCAGGCCGGATGCGAGCAGGTAGCTTGGGATGCAGAACGCCATGCCGATCCACAGGGCGGCGTAGTTGTAGGTGGTCCAGTTCCGCCGCTCGATCGGGGTCGGCGCCAGTTCGGAGTTGTGGTACGGACTGCCTTCGATCCCGGACCGGTCTGTCAGCTCGACCCGTCCGTCATCGAGAGTCCGCTGCGGGGCTGCCGCTACGGGCTGCGCGATCTCCATCACGGCATCGTTGGCGGACGGCGTACCGCAGGGCAGTGGCAAAGTGTCCAAGATGCCGGGTCCAGATGGACAGGTTGTCCGGTACGCCGTTCGCTACGCACAGGCCTCGCGTGCCAGCAGTGCCACATGCAGCGACAACACGGACTCCGGATCGTCGAGCCGTACCCCCAGGATCTGTTCGATCCGCGCCAGTTGCTGGTAGTACGCGGTCCGCGAGGTGTGCGCCGCCGCGGCCGCGGCCGACTTGTTGCCGCCGTGCTCGCAGTAGCCGCGGAGCACCT
The DNA here is from genome assembly GCA_050701795.1 of Micromonosporaceae bacterium. Classification (GTDB taxonomy): domain Bacteria; phylum Actinomycetota; class Actinomycetes; order Mycobacteriales; family Micromonosporaceae; genus WHSM01. The sequence continues at coordinate 2,500 of JBOGDK010000271.1, read as the reverse complement.
CGATCAGCCGCTCCCCCTGCGGGTTGTGAGGCGAGAGCAGCGGGCCGAGCTCGCGCTGCACGTACGCGGTGAGCCGCTCGTCGTCGGCGAGCAGGTGCAGCAGGCCCCGCAGCCGTACGTCTGCCAGCCCGTGGAAGTCGGCCGTCTCCGAGTGCGGCAGCCGCAACGCCGCGTGCGCGACGTGGGCCGCCTCCCGCAGGCTGCGCCCCGCGTCCGCGACCCCGTCCGGCCGGCCGGCGATGGTGGTGCCGACCGCCACCACGACCGGCAGCCCCCGCAGCGGTGCCGATGTGGCGGCCACCCCGTGGATCTCCTTCGCGACCCGGCGCAGCTGGCCGTCCACCGACTGCTGCGGCGGCAGCGCCAGCAGCGCCCGTACGCTCACGTCGTCGACCACCCCGACCAGTGCCGGGGTACGTGCCCGCCTCGCCGCCAGCGCGGTCGCTTCCGCCAGGTCGCGCAGCACCTCGTGGGTGCCGAGCGCCGGCCGGGCCGCGACACCGCTGGGTACGGTGTGCGGCCGTACCGCCAGCCCGACCAGTTGCTGGCCGTCCAGCGGGACCCCGAGCGCGGCGGACCGGGCGGCGAGGTCGGCCGGCGCCGGACCGGCGGCGAGCAGGCTGGCCAGCAGCGAACGGTGGGTCTGCCGTTCCAGGCTGTCGCGGTCCCGGGCCACGAGACGGTTGAGCGCCAGCGCGTCGGCACCACGTTCGGCCACCACGATGTGTCGTTGCTGCGGCTCGTCCGCCGAGATCAGGATCAGCCGCCCCCAGTCGTCGCCGCGCGCTCCCACGGTGGTCACCAACCAGCCCGCCCCCGGGTGGTACGCGGTACGCCCCGGCAGGGCGACCGCGCGAGAGCGCTGCTCCCAGTCGACGAGCAGGTCGCCGGGGTCCTGACCGGCGGCGTCGTACCCGAGGACGTGGTGCGCCAACGTCTCCAGCACCACCGGAAGGCCGGACATCCGGGCCACCTCCCGGAGGATCACCGCCGGATCGGCTCCCGCCACGGACAGTGCGGTGAACGTCTCGTGGACCTGCTGTGCCGCCCGCAGCTCGGCCACCTGGGCATCCATGATCATCGAGATCACGGTCTCGGAGACGGTGACGTAGCGGGTCTCCCGGGACAGGGTGACCAGCGGCAGCCCCTGCCGGTCCGCGGCGGCGGTCAGCGCGTCCGGTACGTCGTCGTGCCACCGCCGTACCAGCTCGACCACCAGGCCGGCCACGCCGACCCGGGCGAGGTCGTCCACGTACCGGGTGAGGCCGTCGCCGTCGTCCGGCAGCGCGATCCCGGTGGTGAGTACGAGTTCCCCACCCCGCAGCAGGTGTGCGATGTCGGCGATCTCGGCGACGTGCACCCAGCGGACCCGGCGACCGAGCCCCGCTGATCCCGCCGCGACCCGGGCTCCCCCGGCGCGTACCACCGGCAGCGCGAGAACCTCGGAGACAGTGGGGTACATGGCGCTCCCTGGCAGCACGAACGGGTGAACACACCGTATCCTCATCCGGCAGAGTTCAATACACCTTGTCAATAGAGACGTGCTGGCGACCAACAGAGACTCAGCTCATGACACTGCTCTCCCGCCACCGTGCCGTGATGCCGTCCTGGCTCGCGCTCTACTACGACGAACCGATCGAGATCGTCAGCGGTAAAGGGCGCCGGGTGACTGACGCCGCCGGCACCACGTACCTCGACTTCTTCGCCGGGATCCTCACCAACGGTCTCGGGTACGACATCGCCGAGATCAGCGATGCGATCCGCAGACAGCTCGACACCGGGATCGTGCACACCTCGACGCTGTACCTGTTGCGGCAGCAGGTGCAGCTGGCCGAGAAGATCGCGCGGCTGTCCGGCATCAGGGACGCGAAGGTGTTCTTCACCAACTCCGGGACCGAAGCCAACGAACTCGCCCTGATGCTCGCCACCCAGCTGCGACGCAGCAACCAGGTGCTGGCGTTGCGCAACTCGTACCACGGCCGGGGGTTCGGCACCGTCTCGATCACCGGCAACCGGGGCTGGTCGGCGTCGTCGTTGAGCCCGTTCCAGGTGTCGTACGTGCACGGCGGTTACCGCTACCGCAGCCCGTGGCGGGACCTCTCCGACGCCGACTACATCGCCGCCTGCGCCGACGACCTGCGCAACATCATCGAGACCACGACAGCGGGCGACGTGGCGTGCATGATCGCTGAGCCGATCCAGGGCGTCGGCGGCTTCGCCGTACCACCGCCGGGGATGTTCGCCGCGTTCTCCGAGATCCTCGACGAGTACGGCATCCTGTTCATCTCCGACGAGGTGCAGACCGGCTGGGGGCGTACCGGGAGCCACTTCTGGGGCATCGAGGCGCACAGCGTGACCCCGGACGCGTTCACCTTCGCCAAGGGCCTCGCCAATGGCATCGCGATCGGTGGCGTCGTTGCCCGTCCGGATCTGATGGACTCGTTCGAGGCGAACTCGATCTCCACGTTCGGGGGCAACCCGATCGCGGCCACCGCCGGCA
>JBOGDK010000270.1:0-6789 GCA_050701795.1 Micromonosporaceae bacterium | reverse complement strand
CTACCGAAGGGCCACGTCGAGAACGGTGAGACCTTCGAGCAGACTGCGGCCCGTGAAGTCGCCGAGGAGACCGGTGTCACCGGAGAGGTGGTCGGGGCGCTCGGGAAGGTTGATTACTGGTTCGTGTTCGGAGGGCGCAAGATCCACAAGACGGTGCACCACTTCCTGCTGCGCCGCGTCGGCGGCGAGCTCTCAGACCGCGACGTCGAGGTGGTCGAGGTTGCCTGGTTTCCGCTCAAGGAGATCGCGGGACAACTGGCGTACCCGGATGAACGCCGCCTGATTGGACAGGTGCACGAGCTGCTGGCGAAGAGCGCGTGAGCCCCGGCATGCCTGATTACAGAGGTCGGCGCCGCAAATCACAGGACGACCCGGACTACGACCCGGAGTACGGCTCGGAAGGTGCCTCCTGGATCGACCGGGGCCCGTTGGCGTACGAGGAAGGCGAGGCGGAGTACGACAAGCCCCCCCGCCGGTACTCCACCGAGGACCACCACTACAGGCGCGGCGGCCACCCGCCGGACCAGGGACCAGCGGGCCCGGGGGCATCGGACCAGGGACCAGCGGGCCACGGGCCGGCGGGCCACGGGCCGGCGAGCCACGTGGAGTACCCGCCCCCCGCCCCCGGGGGGTACCGGGAGGAACCCACCGACCAGCTGCCTCATTCGCGGGTTGGTGCGGGGTATCACGACGACGAGCCGACGGTCCAGACGTACCACTCACCTGGTGCCCAGTACGAGCCACATAGCGCCCAGTACGGGCCGCCGGACGAACCACCCGCCCGGCCCTCGTACGGCGCTCCCGCCGACGAACCGACCGGCGAGCTGCCGTACGCCCGGGCCCAGGGCGGGTACCCCACGGACGACGAGCCGACCGCACATCACTACCCCGCCGACGAGCCGACCGTACGTCACTACCCGGCCGACGAGCCGACCGTACGGCAGTATCCACCGCCGGCCGTGCCACCCCCTCCGCCGCGCCGGCCGCCACCCACCGACGCGGACGCCACGGTGGTGATGCCGAGCCTGCGAAACGCGCCACAGGCGCCACCGACCCCGATACCCGAACTGAAGTTCAACGCCGCCGACACCACGATGCTGATGTCGGCGGTGCCGTACTTCGCGCCGTCGGCTACCCCCGCGTACACCGGCACGATCTACACCTCGTACGCCGCCAGCCGTGCCCAGATGGAAGACGAGGCCGCCGCCAGGCCCGACGCTGAACGCGAAGGTGCGGCGGCCAGCGTCGCCCGCAGCGGCGCGATCATGGCGCTGGGCAGCATCGTCAGCCGGCTCCTGGGATTCGTACGGGTCGCGGTGCTCGGCGCCGTGCTGGGCGCCGCAGCGGTCAGCGACACGTACACGACGGCCAACACGATCCCGAGCATGATGTACGAGCTGCTGCTCGGCGGGATCCTCACCAGCGTCCTGGTGCCGTTGCTGGTACGCGCCCGGGAACACGATCCGGACAAGGGCCAGGCATTCACCCAACGGCTGCTCACTCTGGCAGTGATCACACTCGGTGCGGCGACCGTACTGGCGGTCGTGGCGGCGCCGTTGCTGACCGCGGTGATGGCCAGTGACAACCACGGCGCGGCGGAACGGTCGCTGATGACGTCGTTGGCGTACCTGCTGCTGCCCGAGGTGTTCTTCTTCGGCATCGCGGGGATCCTCCAGGCGGTACTGAACACCCGAGGCCACTTCGCGGCCCCGATGTGGACTCCGATCCTGAACAACATCGTGGTGATCGGCGCGGCCGGTGTGTTCCTGCTGCTGAAGGACCAGCCGACGCTGAACCCGGAGAACATGACGGCCAGCCAGATCCTGGTGCTGGGTGTGGGGACCACGCTGGGAATCGCGGTGCAGGCGATCGGCCTGATCCCGGCGCTGCGCAAGGTCGGCTTCCGGTGGCGTTGGCGGTTCGACTTCCGGAAGCTGCACCTGGCCGAGTTGGGCCGGATCGCCGGCTGGATGGCCTGCTACGTCGCGGTGAGCCAGATCGGCGTCGTGGTGATCATCGGTCTGGCGTACGCCGCCGGCAGCGCCGAGGTCCCCGGTGGCGGCAAGGCGGCCGGACCGTGGATCTACAACAACGCGTTCCTGTTGTTCATGATGGCGCACGGGATCGTGGGCGTTTCGATCATCACGGCGTTGATGCCCCGGATGAGCGCCGCCGCCGCGAACCACGAATACCACCAGGTGGTGCGCAACATCTCGCTCGGCACCCGCCTCACCTCCGTGGTGCTGATTCCGGTGACCGCCGCGTACCTGGTGCTCGGCGGCGCGATCACCTCGGTGCTGTTCCAGTGGGGAGAGTACGACGCGGCCTCCGCTGAGGCGGCCGGGCTGGTGGTGGCCGTCGCCGGACTGGGGCTGGTGCCGTTCGCGATCAGCCAGTTACAGACGTTCGCCTTTTACGCGCTGACCGAGACCCGTACCGCCGCGTTGATCAACATCCCGGTGGTCGGCACCAAGGTGATCGTCGATGTCTTCCTCTACTACACCCTCGACGCCAGGTACGTCGCCGCTGGCCTGATGGTGGGCAACCTGTTCTCGTACACCCTCGGGGCGATGATCTCGGCCAGGATGCTCCGCGCCCGGCTCGGCCCGATGGGGCAGGGGGCGGTGTTCCGTACGCTCGCGCGGCTGGCGATCGCGGGACTGGTGGGCGCCCTCGCCTGCGCCGGCGTGGTCCAGTTGCTCAAGGGCATGCTCGGCGAAGGCAAGATCTACGACGCGATCCAGATCGTCGTCGGTGGCGGCGTCCTGATGATCGTGTATCTGGCCGCGGCATGGGCGATGCGGGTACGCGAGATCAGCGACGTTGTGGAGATGCTGAACAAGAAGCTCGGCGGCCGCCTGCAGGTGCCGGGCCGGCGGGGTTCCCCGTCACCCGGGCAGTCGCCCGACCGGCCGGGCGGGCGGGAGGCCCCGGGTGGGGACGCCACGGGTCGGGACGCCACGGCTGGCGCGGCGCCGTCCGGCAGGCGTCCTCGGGACGATCGGCGACCACCACGCGGCACCCGGTACGGCGGCCCAGGCCCCGACACCGAGCCGCCGTACGATCCTCGTCGCCCACCCCCGTACGACCAGCCGCCGTACGACCAGCCTCGGCGGCAGCGGCACCCGCCGCCCGGTGATCCCTACGGAGATCCGCACCGGGACCGACCCGGGGACCCGTACGGTGATCCGCCGCCACGGCGGCGGCCCGGGCCGCGTCCATCCGCGGACCGTGCCGATCCCTGGGGTCGGGATCCTCGTACGCCGACCGAACGGGGCCGGGCACCTGATCCGCGTACCGATCGACCGCCCCGCCGGGAGCCACCCAGGTACCGGGACGAGCCTCCGTACCGGGACGAGCCTCCGTACCGGGACGGCGGGCAGCACCCCGGCGGGGGGCCGCACCGATAGCACCGCGTGGTGGTCATCGTCGTCCCGGCTTGTGGTCGATTTGCTGTCACCGGACCAGGGACAGCGCGATGTGACCACACACCGCGCAGACGCCCTGCCGGACCGCACAGCGATGGCCCCAGCCGGAGTGTGTGATAAGGGTGTGACGTCGTGCACAGTTGACATCACATCCGACGAGCACGTAGTGACAGATCAATTACAGAACGCACTCTACTTTTCGAATAAGTCGGGCGTACAGCACGAATCGGCTCGGCACTACCAGCAAGGTGACGGAAAGTCACGTCACCACGGCGGCGCTTCATCAGTTACAAAGACATGGAGGTACGCGACCGCGTGCCCGTCTGGCGAGGGTCACGCCGAGTCCTGTCCGCCCTCGCAGACGACCGGAACGAACCGAGGGCAACGGGCAGGAGTGGGGGAACCAGCGGACACCACGGTGTCCGTCCCGGGACAGCAACACCGTCCCTAGGGGTGAAGCCGAACCGCGGCGCCAGCCGCAGCCAGGCCGGGCAGCCTTCCCGCCCGAACCCGACAGCTCACCTCGCAGGCGTGCCGGAAGGAACCGCAGCGATGCAGAAGCGCCGGACAGTACGCCGGACGACCAAGCGGCAGCGCAGCTCTCTCCGTACCAAGGTCACACTCACCCTGTTGGCGTTCTCCACTGTGCTCGGTACGGGCCTGGTGGTGGCGCCCGTCGCGTTCGTCGCGTGACGCCACGCACGACGGCCAGCAACGAGTGCAACTCGATTCGCGGTCGGCGCGTGTCACACATGTAGAACTGGGGTACGGGGGGCGTGAACTGGATGTCGGTTTGCGCCCCTACCCATGTGTGTGACGAAGGCGGAACGACCGGCGGGCCGACAACATGCCCCGCCCTGGGTAGGGTCACGGTGAGCACAAGCGCGAGGGACTTAAGCTTATGAATCCGTCCATTCGCGCGGAGCGCCACTTGTGAGGGAGGCTGGGGTTGACCCAGGTGGGTGCGCCCGCAATCGGTGAGATTCTCGCCGATCGATACCGCATCGAGGAGCACGTCAACGACGACTCCACGGGCCGTCAGGTGTGGCGCGGCGTCGATGTGATCCTGCGGCGCGCCGTCACGATCGTGCTCCGTACGCCCGGCGGCGCCGAGGCCGACGAGATGTTGGGTGCCGCGGTCGCCGCCAGCCGGGTGATCCACCCGAACATCGTCGGGGTCTACGACGCGATCGATGAGGGCACCCGGGCGTACGTCGTCCGCGAATGGGTGGAGGGCGAAGCGCTCCGCGACACGGTCCGCGACGCGCCGCTGCACCCCTCCCAGGCGATCCCACTGGCCCGTGCCGTCGCGGACGCGCTCTCCGCGGTCCACGCCACCGGCGTCTCGCACGGCAACGTGCACCCCGGCACCGTGCTGCTCTCGGTGGACAACCGGGTGGTACTCGGCGATGCCCGGGCCAGCGACCGGGCCACCGCCGAAGCGGACGTACGGGCCGTGGGGGCGCTTCTGTACTGCGCGCTCACCGGCCACTGGCCCCGTGACCTGGGGCCGTCCGGCTGGGTGGCGCTCCCGGACGCTCCGCGACTCGACAACGGGCAGCTCGCCTCGCCCCGGCAGGTACGAGGTGGCGTCCCCGCCGCCCTCGACAGGCTCACGATGGACCTGCTCGACCCGGCGGTGCCCGCTCCTGGCGCCGCCGAGCTGGCGGTGGAACTGGCTCGCCTGGGCTACCACGACGTGGCGTACGACGAGCCGGATTACCACGACAACGGCTACCGCTCCGGTCACCACGTCGGGCCGCTCCCGTTCGCCGGCTCCAGCCATCCCGACGCAGATGAGCCCCGCCCGGTCATGAAGAAACTCACGGTAGGCGTCGCGGGACTACTGGCGATCATTCTGGCCGGGCTACTCGGAGGCTTGTTCTGGTTCGCCACGGACTCGTCCAACGGACCGCCGTCAGCTTCCGAGACCAACGCCGCCGGTAACAGTGATACCGGCGGCGACGGTTCTGGGCCGAAACCGATCAAGCTCAACGCCGACATGATGCGCCTGGTCGATTCCAAGGGCGGCGACCGTACCGAGTCCGACGGCATCGAACGCGCGGTCGACAGCGACCCCGGTACGGGCTGGTCCACCGACGAGTACAACTCGCCGAGGTTCGGTGACCTGAAGGCCGGGATGGGTCTGCTGATCGACCTCGGGAAGGCACGGAAGGTCAGTTCGGTCAACCTCACGCTCTCCGCCCCGGACGCCGAGATCAGCATCCGGGCAGGGGACGAGGACTACGGTGACGACTTCGACGGTGACAAACAGATCGTCGAGGAATACGACGAGGCGTACGGACCGAAGCTGGTGGAGACCACCGCGAAGATCCCGGTGGATGTGAACGCCCAGTACATGCTGATCTGGATCACGGAGCTGCCCACCTACGAGGGCAAATTCCAGGTCGAGATCAAGGAGATTCAGATTCTTTCTGGCGCCTGAGAAGGTATGACCCGCTCCATGAACGGATCCAGGGAGCCCGACGACCACGCGTTGATCCGGGCCCACCTCGACGGTGACCGCGATGCGTTCAACGAGATCGTCCGGCGGCACCGGGATCGGCTCTGGGCCGTGGCGCTGCGTACCCTCGGCGACCGCGAGGAGGCCGCCGACGCCCTGCAGGACGCGCTGCTGTCGGCGTACCGGGCGGCACCGCGGTTCCGGGGCGACTCGGCGGTCACCACCTGGTTGCACCGGATTGTGGTGAACGCCTGTCTGGACCGGGCCCGCCGCCGCGCCGTACGCCCCACCGTGCCGTTGCCCGAGACCCCGGCGCAGGAACCGTCCGTGGCTGACCGTACGAGCGAGCGCGAAACGTCGTTGGTGGTACGGGACGCGCTCGCCCAGCTCCCGCTCGAGCAGCGTGCCGCGCTGGTGCTGGTGGATCTTCACGGCTTCTCCGTCACGGAGACGGCGGAGATCCTCGACATCGCGGAGGGCACTGTGAAGAGTCGGTGCAGTCGCGCCCGGGCCCGACTCGCGGTGATCCTTGGCTACCTGCGGAACCCGGGCGAAGGCCCGTCCGTCCCATCCTCAAGGACGTCTGCTGCCGACATGACGAAGGACAAGCCGTGACCCCCGAGCACCCCCGCCACGGGCGGGGAGTCGATATCGACCTGCTGGCCGATTACGCCGGCGGGGCGCTGGACGACGCCCGGGAGCGGGAGCGGGTAGACCGCCTGGTCGGCACCGATCCGGAATGGGCGACCGCACTGGAGGAGCTTCGCGCCGCCGATGCGCTGGTACGTACCGACCTGGCGATGTTCGCTGGCACTCCCGCTCCGATGCCCCCGGATGTGACGGCGCGGATCGACAGTGCGCTACGGAACCTCGGCGACGAGCCCGCCCCTGTGGTGT
>JBOGDK010000269.1:0-6828 GCA_050701795.1 Micromonosporaceae bacterium | reverse complement strand
GCACACTGTTCCGTACGAGAACCAGACCCTGCCCGCGGTGTACGTGACCGAGAACGGGCATACGCCGTCTGGCATCTCGACGTGGCTGACGTCGTACGTCCGGGTGTCGATCCGCGCGATCCTGCGCGCGTTCTGCTCGACCACGTACGCCGCCGACGCGTCGGCGTTGAGGGTCATCTCGCCTGGACTGCTGATACCCGAGATGGTCCGGGTGATCTGGCCGTCGAGAGTGGTCACTACGACTTCGTGGACCTTCGGAAGGCTCAGCAGTACCTGCTCGTGGATTTCGTCGACGAGTACGTCGTCAACGTCGTTGGAGTGCAGGACGGTACTGGCGGCCGCGGTGGCGCTATCGGACTCAGCGTCCGCGTCATGCGTCGCCGCGGTGACGCAGTACGCGGTGGCGAGCAGAGTCGCCGCGGCGGCGGCGACCCTGAGAACTGGCTTCATGGGATGGTCCTCGCTTGTTATTCGGTGGTGTCCGGCGCCGTGGCGTTGCGTCTTGTCACCGGTTGGTCAGAGCCGGCGATGTGCGGTTAGAAGAAGGTGCCGAAGCCGTCGCCGGCCTCCGGGGTGCCGGGTACGCCGGTGGTGTTCTGGGAGATGTAGACGGATCCGGTGCCGGTGAGGCCGGAGCTGGTGCCGTAGATGACGGTGCAGGCACCGGCGCCGTTGTTTTCGCCGTCCGCGCCGACGATCAGGGCGGCGTACCCGGTGCCCTTGACGTCGGTGAAGCGCAGGCTGTTGCCCCAGTTGTCGCCGGTCTCGGAATCGCCAGGCACGCCGGTGGTGTTCTGGGTCCAGCCTTTCGCCGTACCGAAGCCGAGCCCGCCGGACGCTCCCGCCACCACGGTGACGTAGTTGTCGCCGACGCTGTAGGCCGCGAGTTCGGCGCTGCCGTCGCCGTCGGTGTCGCCTGCGGCGAGGGTGGTGCCCAACTGGTCCTCGGCACCGGCGGAGCCGGGCATGCCGGTGGTCTGCTGGTTGACCTGTACCGCACCGGTGGTGGTGATCGCGGTGCCGGACGAGTAGAGCACCGTCAGTGTGCCGGCGTCCCGCTTACGGACGCCGTCCACGGTGACCGCCGAGCCCGGCGCCCCGACCGCGAGGTCGGCGCCGCCGTCCCCGTTGAAGTCCGCCAGCGCGATCTGGTGACCGAACCCGTCGGAGGCGTCCCCGGCGGCCTGGTCGAACGACCCGCCGCCTCCCGGTACGCCGGTGGTGTCCTTCGAGAACCGTTGCGCCCCGGTGCCGGTCAGGCCGTCGGTGCCGCCGTACAGCACGGTCACAGAACCGGTGGACCAGCCACGATCGTCGTAGTCGTAGGCGGCGCCGACCGCGAGGTCGTCCCGGCCATCGGCGTTGACGTCACCTGTGGCGACGCTGTGACCGAACCGTTCGTCCTCGTGCCGGGTCCCCGGTACCCCGTCCGTGCTCTCGGAGAAGTACCTCAGGTCCGTGGTCGCCAGGCCGTCCGGGGTGCCGCGGGCGACGATCACCTCGTCCACTCCGGCGGCGCCGATCGCCAGGTCGTCGCGGCCGTCGCCGTCGAAGTCCCCGGCGGTGAGTGCGTCTCCGAGGTACGTGTGGTCGGTGCCGGTCCACACCGTGTCGGCGATGTCGAGGCTGGCCACGTTGTCGGTACGCAGGCCGCTCGCGGACCCGTAGAAGATCCACACCGCGCCACCGTCGGTGGCGGTACCGACGTTCTCAGCGCCCGCGGAGACCGCCACATCGGCGTACCCGTCGCCGTTGAAGTCGCCGCTGGTGTTGGAGTAGCCGAACATGTCGCCGGCCTCGGCGGTGCCCGGCACACCGGTGGAGTTCTGGTCGATCCCCAGGCTGCCGGAGGTCTTCACACCGGTGGCGCCGCCGTACATCAGGTGGAACATTCCCGCGTCCTTCACGGTGCCGATGTTCTCGGCGTACGCGCCGACCACGGTCTCGCCGTACCCGTCGGCGTTCACGTCGTACGGCAGCGGCCGTACCGTGGTGGCCTTCTTGACCCCGCTCGCGGCGTGGCTGTCGTCTCCGGCGTACCCGACGGCGTACGTGACCGGTCCGGTGATGCCTGGCTGGTCGGTGAACGTGTACGAGCCGTCCGCCGCGACGGGGACGCTGCCCAGGTTGTGCTCGCCGTTGCGGTCCCGCCGTATCACCGTGACGGTGGCACCTTCGGGTGCTCCGCTGAGCCTCCCGGTGCCGGTGACCGCGCCGCCGTACTTCACCGTCTTGGGTACCTCCAGCGAGACTGTGGTCGGGGTCAGCGTCGCCTGGTGAAGAACGTGCAGTACGGCGGTCGTGTTGTTCGAGAACTCCACGGCATACAGCCGGCCGTCAGCGCTGAACGCCAGGCTGTGGGTGGCGAGCGTCCCGTCGAACTGGTACGTGCGCACGACTCGCCCGGGTAGCCCGCCCTCCGTGTCCGTGACCGTGATGTCGTCCCCGTTGACGGTTCCGGCGGCGACGTGCCGAGCATCGGCGCTGAGTGCGACCGCATTCGGGCTCTCGCCGGAGGCAACCGAGCCGGCGCTGGTCAGGTCGGCGGTGTGGAGAACCTCGTGGTGGGAGACGTTGCTGCAGGCCGTGACCACCAGGTCGCCGGCGTTCAGGAACTCAGCATCCCAACATCCAGTCCGGCCGCTGCTGTCCGGCAGCGTAGCGACGGTGCTCGGGGGCGTGGTGGTGAGGTCGTACACAGCGATCTGGCCCCAGTCATCCATCACCACGGTGCGGTCGGGCCGGTCCGGTAGGGCGAACACGCTGCCGGGCCGCGTCGACAGCACCGAGGAACCTGTCCCCCCGGCCGGATCCAGGACGCCGATCCCGCCTGTGAGGTAGCTGCCGCCGCAGTCCTGGTAGACGTACCAGGTCTTGCCGCCGGTGTACTCGACCGATTGCGGGCACTGGTTGGCCGGCAGCGACGCGTGTGTCGCCGTGAGGTCACCGGTCGCGATCACGCCGATGGAGGTGGCGTGGAGCTCGGTGACGTACACGGTGCCGTCGTCCGGCGAGATTGCCATCTGGGTGGGGTACGCGAAGCCTTCGATCGTGCTGACGATCTGGCCGTCGAGGTCGGTGACGATGACGGATCCGAGGTTCGGGCGGCTGATGAAGACCTGGCCGTGGGTCTCGTCGATCACCAGGTCGCCGGACGACCCGCCTGGCAGCGGGGTGGTGGTGTCGGTGGCGCCGACCTCGGTGACCGGCCGGATCGTGGTGGTGTCGGTGGTCGTCTCGGCGGTGGCGGTCTGGTTGGTCGCGGCGACCACGCCGTACGAGGCGGCGATCAGGACAAGCGCGGCGACAGCCGTTCGGAATGCAGGCTTCATGGAACTCCCCGTACTGAAAAGAGAAAAGGAAGGCCGCCCCCGAAGCGGATCGAAAACTAGCAAAGCCGCCGTGCCGGAGCAACGTTTATCGGAGGCCGCCGCGTAAATGTTCGAAATCCCTTTCCGCGACCTGCGGATTCTCCGAAATGATGCCCCGAATGCCCGATTAACCTGGACACGCTGGAAAGGCGTGCTGCAACCCGGGAGTGCTGATTGTGGCCAGCGCCGAAATGGTGGCTTCTCCACGTGAATCGGGCGTGCGTCGCCTTCCCGACTGGCCACTTTCTTCAGGTGTCCGCGGCAGGCCGTTGTTGTTGCGGCCATACCGCCGGTCGGCCAATTAGGCTGGTCCGGTGACTGATCAACTGGAACCGATGCCGACCGACTGGCAGCGGGCACTCGCTATCGTGGCCCATCCCGACGACCTCGAGTACGGCGGCGCGGGCGCGATCGCCACCTGGACCCGGGCCGGCAAGGAGATCACGTACCTGTTGGCCACCCGGGGGGAGGCCGGTATCGACGGAGTGCCGCCGATGGAGGCGGCCAGGCTCCGGGAGGTCGAGCAGCGCCGTAGCGCGGAGATCGTCGGTGTGTCCGCCGTGGAATTTCTGCAGCACCCCGACGGGGTGATCGAGTACGGCGTACCGCTGCGGCGGGACCTCGCCGCGGCGATCCGGCGACACAAGCCTGAGCTGGTGGTGGCGGGCAACTTCCACGACACGTTCGGCGGCACCAACTGGAACTCCCCGGACCACAAGGCGGTCGGTCGGGCCACCATGGACGCGGTGGGGGATGCCGGCAACCGCTGGATTTTCCAGGAGCTGGGTGAACAGGGGCTCAGCCCATGGTCCGGGGTGAAGTACATCGCGGTGGCGGGTTCGCCGCATGCGACGCACGCGGTGGACATCACCGACACCCTCGAGAGCGCGGTGGCGTCACTGCAGGCGCACCGGCTCTACCTGGAGGGGCTGGGTGAGCACCCGATGGCCGACGCCAGGGGCTTCCTGCAGATGATGGCGTCGGCGGCGGCACCCCGATTCGGTGGCCGCCTGGCGACCGCGTTCGAGCTCTACACCGCCTGAAGCCGGCGACAGTGGACCCAGATCATGAAACACGTTCTGTGTTCTCGTGATTCGGGTCCATTGACGGCTGAGGGCGGGAGGCCAGCCCATTGACGGCTGAGGGCGGGAGGCCACTGACGGCGGGGCGGACGGGTGGTTCCGGGCTGAAGCGCGGGCGGTCAGCGGCCGGTGGTGCTTTCGCGTACCACCAGGTCGTGGGGCGCCACCAGTTCCCGGGGGGCGGTGTCCCGGTCTCCGGCGAGGCGGTCGGCCAGCAGCTCCACCGCCAGGCGGCCGATCTGTTCCTTGTCGGGCCGTACGGTGGTCAGGTTCGGAGTGGCGTACCGGCCGTCTTCGATGTCGTCGAATCCGACCAGCGCCACATCGTCGGGGACGCGTACCCCCCGCTGGTTCAGGGTGCGCAGCGCCCCCAGCGCGAGCAGGTCGTTGAAACAGAACACCGCGTCCGGGGGTTCGGCCAGTTCGAGCAGGTCGGCCATGGCGGCGGCTCCGTCGGCCCGGTGGTACGCCGTGGCGGGGCGCACCAGGGACCGGTCGGGGGACAGCCCCGCGTTACGCAGTGCCTCCTGGTAGCCGGCCAGCCGCAGCCGTGCGGTGACTCCGGCCGCTGCCCGTTGTGCTCCGATCGCGGCGACCCGGCGGCGCCCCAACCCGATCAGGTGCCCTGTGGCCTCCCGGGCCGCCGCGACGTTGTCCACGACGACGTGGTCGGCTACCAGGTCGCTGCCTCCGACCCGTTCCCCGAGCAGCACCATCGGAGTCACGTCGCTACGGTCCGCCAGGTCGCTGGCGGTGAGCGCCAGCGGGCTGAAGATCAGGCCGTCGATCAGTTCCCGGCGGATTCCGTCGACCACCACCCGCTCCCGGTCCCGGGAGCCTTCGGTCTGGTCGATCAGTACGGTCCAGCCGCGCTCCTCGGCGGCGGCGACGATGTGGCGGGCCAACTCGGCGAAGTACGGTACGTCGAGTTCCGGCAGCGCCAGGGCGACCACCCCGGAGCGCGCGGCGCGCAGGCTGCGAGCGGACAGGTTGGGCCGGTACTGCAGCTCGGCGATCGCCTGCTCGACGCGTTCCCGGGTGTCGGAGCGCACGTGGATGTAGCCGTTGACCACGTTCGACACGGTCTTGATCGACACACCCGCGTGTTCCGCGACGTCCTTCAGTCGAGCCCGCACCGTCCCGCTCCTCCCCGTGGAGTGTCCGTGTTCGCGACGGGCGCCTGATCGGGCCAGGCTCCCGGATTCGCCGCAGGCGCCTGGCTCCGACCGGCCCCTGGGCGAGTGCGGTTTCGCCGGGTCTGCATCTCGAACTCCCCGCCAGCTCACCGTCACTGGATGTACATCGTGGCACAGAACCTCTTTACAACGTTGTAAGCGATAAGTAAAGGTTAGGTCCGTGAGCGAAAATGTGTTGCGGGCCGACGTCGTCATCGACCCCGTACTCCGGGTCGGAGAGGTCAACCGCCGGCTGTTCGGTTCGTTTGTCGAGCATATGGGCCGGTGCGTGTACGGCGGGATCTACGACCCCGAGCACCCGGCCGCCGACGAACGCGGGCTGCGCCGCGACGTCCTGGAGCTGACCCGCGAGCTCGGGGTGAGCGTGGTGCGCTATCCCGGTGGCAACTTCGTCTCGTCGTACCGCTGGGAGGACGGCGTCGGGCCGGTCGGGGAGCGACCCAAGCGGCTCAACCTGGCGTGGCGCACCCTGGAGCCGAACACCTTCGGGCTGAACGAGTTCATGGCCTGGGCCGCCGATGCCGGTGTCGAGCCGATGATGACCGTCAACCTCGGCACCCGCGGCGTACAGGAGGCCTGTGACCTGCTCGAATACTGCAACTACCCGTCCGGTACGCAACTGTCCGACCTGCGCCGCAAACACGGCGTCGAAGACCCGTACGGCATCAAGCTGTGGTGCCTCGGCAACGAGATGGACGGCCCGTGGCAGGTGGGGCAGAAGACCCCGTACGAGTACGCCAGGCTGGCCGCCGAAACCGCGAAGGCGATGCGGATCATCGACCCCTCCATCGAGCTGGTCGCCGTCGGCAGCTCCAACTCCGACATGGCCACGTTCGCCGAGTGGGAGGCGACGCTGCTGGAGCACGCGTACGACGCGGTCGACTACGTGTCGCTGCACCACTACTTCGACCCCGGCCAGCCGGCCGAGGACCCCAGCCAGCGGGCCGGGGACTCCGGCGGGTCGGCCGGTCGACCGGACAGCGAGGCGGCCCGGCGGGCTGACTTCCTCGCCTCGGGCGTGGTGATGGACCGGTTCATCGACTCGATCGCCGCGACCGCCGACCATGTCGCCGCCAAGCTGCGGAAGCGGAAGAAGGTCCAGCTCAGCTTCGACGAGTGGAACGTCTGGTACGTCCACGAGTTCACCGAGCCGACCGACCGGGGCTGGCTGGACCCGGC
>JBOGDK010000268.1:0-6855 GCA_050701795.1 Micromonosporaceae bacterium | reverse complement strand
GTGGTGCTCGCGCCGCACCCACCGGTGATCGACCAGCAGGCGATCTACGCGGTGCACGGCCAGCCGAACGCGCCCGAGCGCACCCTGATCCTGGGCTGGAACGAGCGCGCCCCGGTGATCATCCGGGAGCTCGACGCGTACGTCACGCGTGGCTCCGAAATTCAGGTGGTGAGCGACCGGGACGATGCGGGTCTGCACGTGTCGAACCTGATACCGCACCTGCGCAACGTCACCGTCAACCTCAAAGGAGCCGACGGTGCCGACCGGGCTGTCCTGGAGGCGCTCGACGTGGCGCGGTTCAACCATGTGATCGCGCTGTGCCGGGACGACCTGGAACCGCAGCTGGCCGACTCCCGGAACCTGGTCACCCTGCTGCACCTGCGGGACATGGAACGTCGGGCGGGGCAGCGGTTCTCCGTGGTCAGCGAGATGGCCGACGACGGCAACCGGACGTTGGCGCAGGTCACCAAGGCCGACGACTTCGTGGTCAGCGACAAGTTCATCAGCCTGCTGATGACCCAGATCTCGGAGAACCGCCGGCTCGGCGACGTGTTCTCCGACCTGTTCGACCCGGACGGGTCCGAGATCTACCTCAAGCCCGCGGGCTACTACGTACGGCTGGGTGGGGCGATCAGCTTCTACACAGTGGTGGAGGCGGCCCGGCGCCGCGGCGAGGTGGCGATCGGGTACCGGCTCGCCGCCCACGCCCAGGAGCCACCGCAGTACGGCGTGGTGCTCAACCCGGACAAGGCGCAGCAGGTGGTGCTCAACCCACAGGACCGGATCGTGGTGCTCGCCGAGGACTGACTCCCGACGTACCGCGGCCCCGGGCGTGATGCCCGGGGCCGCGGTGTTGTGCGGGGCGTGCGCTACGCCGTGTCGGTGGCCTTCACCGTGATGTCCACCGCCGCGCCG
The DNA here is from genome assembly GCA_050701795.1 of Micromonosporaceae bacterium. Lineage (GTDB taxonomy): Bacteria > Actinomycetota > Actinomycetes > Mycobacteriales > Micromonosporaceae > WHSM01. The sequence goes on along the minus strand of JBOGDK010000268.1, from coordinate 5,940 downwards.
AGCCAGAGCTGGCTCAGCACGTACTTCGTGTCACTGGGCAGGGTGCCCGACTCGTCGGCCGCCGACGACGCGGCCGAACCGACCAGGTTGCACTCCTTGTCGTAGAAGTACAGGTCGAGGTCGTAGGTGGCGGCCGACTCGCCCGTCACGGTCACCTTGTGGGCGCCGTCGCCGAAGCTGTCCGGCACCGTGGTCACCCAGGCATCCGTACCCTGCGAGGCCGGGGGAGCGGCGCAGGTCGACTTGAACTCGTTGGCGGTGACCCCGGTGGCGTCGTCCACGGTGCCCGTCGACGGGTTGCCCACCTTGATCGTCCCGGTGTCGGTCACCGGCTCGTCCGGCGGCTGCGGAGGCAGCGGCTGCACCCCGGTCGCCGTACTCGAAAAGACCTGCACCTCGGCGGTCTGTACCTCGGTCTTCGTGTTGCCCAGCGGGGCGTCGCTCCAGAATCTGATGTACTTCGCGGTCACCGGTTCGGCCAGCTTGAACGTCTTGTAGTTCAGGTCCGGAGCCACCGGACGGGGGGCCTGGTAGTCGAACGCGTCCGGCTTGGCGAGCGTGGTCTTCCAGTTCTCGCCGTCCGTCGAGGTCTGCACCGTGAAGCTGCGCAGTCCTTCGAACCGGGACGAGGTGTACGCGCTGACCCGCACCGAGGTGACCTCAGCCGAGGACGCCAGCTTGATCACCGCGTTGCCCTTGTCCTTGGCGGACTTCCAGCTGCTCGCCTCGGTGTCGTCGATCAGCTTGTCCGCCCCCGACGCGCTGGCGCTCACCACACTCGCGCCGTTCGCCTTCGACGCCAGGTTGGGCGCCAGGGTGAACTCAAGGTCCTTCTGCTTGCCGGGCTGCACCGAGATGTCGGTGAACGTACGCGCCCCGAAACCCGGCGCCTGGATCGTCACCGGGTACGTGCCGCCCACCACCGGAGCGCTGAACGTACCGGCGGCACCGGTCTTGCGCAGTGGGGACACCCGAGCCTCGAACTCGCCGAGCATCACCTTGGCGTCCGCCACCGGCTTGCCCGTCGAGGCGTTCACCACCATGCCGGTCAGGGTGCCGTTGCGGCCGTCCGAGCGGTGCGCGTACGACGGCACCGGGTCGGTGTCCGCGCCGCCCTCGGTCTTCGCGTGCGCCCCGAGGCCCCGCTTCGCGAACGCCGTGTAGACGATGTCGGCGATCGTCGAGTAGTCCGACCGGGAGTGGTAGCGGAAGTCCAGCGCGGTCAGGATCGCGTCCCGCATGTCGATGAACGACGGATCGGCCGGAGAGATCGGCATCGCGTCGGTGACGATCCGCTGCGCGATCTCGCTGCCGGCGGCTGTGCCGTACTCGGCGACCAGTGCCTTGCGCATGTGCCACAGGATCGCGGTCCAGATCGAGCCGTCGGAGTGCACCTCCGCGCCGCCGAGGTCGAATCCGATGTCCCCGTACGTGGTCGGATCGTCGTCGTAACTCCAGCTCCGGATCCCGCGCTTGTCGTTGCCGGTGGCGTGCGCGCCGACCACGGAGCTGGAATCCAGGCCTTCCCGGTCCAGGTGGTTCATGGCGTACCAGTCGCCCCAGCCTTCACCCATCGAGCCGGACTGGTGAGCGCCGAGCGCGCCGTCCTCGGCACTGACGTACCGGTTGGTCAGGCCGTGCGCGTATTCGTGCTCGATCACTGTGGCGTCGAAGTTGCCGTCGGCGTACGGGCCTTCGAAGGCGTCGTCGATCGGCTCCCACAGGAACATCCCGCTCCACGACGGCAGCCCGTCCGGCAGCGTCAGCATGTACGCGTTGTCCCGCCCGGTGTAGGTCGGCGCGCCCCCGGAGGCGGCACCGGCGTGCACCAGGCCGATGATCGCGTCGCCGCCCTGGCCGCCGCCGTCACCGTTGTTGACCTGGAAGTTGCCGCCGGACTCGGTGAACCCGAGGGCGTAGAACTCGTCGTGAATCCGGTTGTGGTGGTAGAAGAGGTTCGTCGCCGCCGGGTCCAGGTCCTTCGCGTACGAGGGAGGCACCGTGGCGCCCTTCTCCCGGCCCCAGTTGTTCGCGTACGCGTAGTTGAACTGGCTGGTGGCGCTCACCGGGCGAGGGCCCTGGTCGGCCGGCACCAGGAAGTTCGAGTAGTTGGCGTAGGTGTTGGCGTTGTTGCCGAACGTGGTCGGGCCGGGGAGGCCGGCGATCCCGCTCGGGTCCACCCAGCCGGACGGCGACTCGTCGGTGGGACCGAACGACTTCACCACAGGCTGACCGCCCTTCGGGGCACCCGGGTAGTTCTCGTACACTGTGCCCTCGGACTCGTGGTGCACCAGGCCGCGGCGGTACAGGATCTCGCCGCTGGCGGCGTCCACCACGGTGTCGTACGCCTCGTCCAACTTCTTCACGAACAGCACCCGGTACGCCGGCACCACCCCGGACGCGGTGGGGAACCCGGCCCGCCTCAGGTACGACGGCGCCGCGAACGGGCCCTTGGCTGCCACGTCGTACCCGGCCTTCTTGCCGGACAGTGTCGGGGTGTAGTCGGCACCGGCGGCGAGCGCGCCCGCCACCTTCTCCAGCGCCGCGGACGGGGACAGCTGCCAGTCCTTGGTCAGCTCCGCCTTCCGTGCCGTGCTCCCACTGTACGACCAGACTCGGCCGTCGCCGTCCACGGCGAGGCTGAGCCGTCCGCCCCGGACCGTGGTGACGCCGTCGAAAGTCTGCGCCAACTGCACCACCCGGACGCCGATCCCGGGCAACTTGTGGTCGCGGGTCACGGTGAGCCCGTCCACGTCGGCTCCGGACAGCCCGAAGGCGGCGCGGTGCTCTGTGAGCCAGGCTTTCGCGGCTTCCACGGCGCCGCCACCGCGCGGCTCGGACAGGGCACCCCCGCCGCCGTGGATGCTTCGAGGCGTACCGAACCGTGGATCCCAGGTGATCCGGGCTCCGTCGGCGTCCGCGGCCAGCTTCGACGCGGCGGCCACCTGGTCGTCGGTGGGCCGCACCGGGTCGGCGGCGTCGCGGACGTCGTACACCTCGGTGCTGTCCGGGTCGACGGTACGCAGTTCGCCGGGATCCACGAGTGCGCTGCTGGCGGGTGCGAGGGCGATCACCAAGACCGCGGCGGTGCCGACGGCGATGGCGAGGTTGCGTCTGTTACGCATCTGACGTTCCTCCCCGGGCGGCGCGCTGCCGGCACCGTCCCACCCGCTATGTCGATCCGGGACGGATGATCGTTTCAACGAACGCAGGACACGCCCTCAGCCGCCCAGCCCGCGCACCATCGCCAGTACGGTGTCCAGCTGCGCGCCGCCGTGCCGCGCGTAGTCGGCCTCCCCGAGGTAGCCCCACCAGTCCCAGCAGCCCTGCGGGTTCGATCCCGACTTCGCCACCGCCTGGGGGTAGAGCACCACCATGTTGTTGGTGTCGGCGTACTCGTTGACGTATCCGGTGTCGATCAGTTTCGTACCGATCGAGGCGTACCCCTGGTTGCAGCCATGGAGCACCACCATCAGCCGACAGGTGGCCCCGTTGGCGCAACTGGCCGGTGTGTACAGGAAGCCCTCGGGGCCGAGGCTGAGCGCCGCCGCGGAGCCGCCGACGGCGTACGGGTTCTGGTCGTACCGGGTCAGCGTGCCCTGCGGAGAGCCGGTGTTCGGCGGGTTGGCCGAGCCGAACAGGTGCCCGAGGAACTGGCCCTCCGGGTCGGTGCCGCAATTGTTGATGTACGGGGTGTACGTCGCGCCGCACGGGTTCGGGCCTTCCGGGCTGACCCAGGCGTGCCCCGCGGGCGTGGTGCTCTGGTAGCGCACATCCGCCCCGAAATCGCGGTGGTACGTGGCGAGGTCGCCGGTCACGGAACTGACCACGGTGCTGTCGTTGGTGCCGTGGAAGACGTACACCTTGTCGCCGGAGAGGTTGTCGACCGGATCGATCAGGCCCTGTGATGACCAGTTCCGGGTGATGGTCTCCAGCTGCGGAAGCTGGTCGTCCTGCCAGTCCTTCATGCAGGCGTACTGGGCCCGGAACACGTTCTGCTGGGCGCAGTAGTACGGCCCGCCCGCGAACACCGCGGAGCCCGAGAACGTACCGGAGTACGCCACGTGCAACTGAGTGGCGAAGTAGCCGCCGGAGGAGATGCCGGCGGCGTACACCCCGTTGATCGAGTAGCGGGGCAGGGCGGCGGCGGTGGCCTCATCGCCAGCGGCGGCGCCGGGGGTGGCGGCGAGCAGGGCGAGCACGGTGAGCCCGAGCCTGGCGAAACGTCTCATGGTGAGCCTCCTGGGCAGATCCATGGTGGACATACACGGATCATCCTCCACAAAGGCCCCAGGTAACACAGTGCCGGCGAACACTTCACCGGCACCGGATGTGTGCCTGGTGTGCCGCGCCGCGAGCCCAGCGCCCGGGACGCTAGACGGTCAGTTCGCAGTCGTTGACGAGGTCGCCGCCGCTGGGCCGGGGAAGTGTGGCGCTGGCCGGTGGCACGACCTTGTCGTCGGTCCACCTCTCCAGCGCGGTGAACGCCTCCCGGTAGCAGGGCAGGATCGGCCGCAGCAGGTCCGGGTGGGTGGGGTAGAGACCGTCCACGTGGTTGCCGCCTTCGATCCGGTAGTAGCGGTAGCGCGGCTTGCTGCCCATCTGGGCGTACACGTCGGAGTCGACCCGGATCGGCAACAGGGTGTCCAGGTCGCCGTGCAGGGTGATCATCGGCTTGGAGACGTTTCCGGTGAGCGACACCCGTTCCACCGCGCGATGCACCGACTCGGGACGGCTGGCGTAGTCGTAGTCAGCGTCGCAACCCTCGATACTGCCCGGTACGCAGAATGGGTACCCGGCCTCGGTGTCGCCGTCGTAGCCCGGATCGAACTCCTCCCGGTATATCCGCTGCGTGAGGTCCCAGTAGTACGCGTAGTGGAAGTCCCACAGTGGCTCCGACCCGGGTGCGAACCCGGCGTCGAGGATCGCCTGGTGTGCCGCCGGGTCACCGGTGGCCCTGTACCGGGGGTAGTGCCGCAGCGCGGGCGGCAGCGAGGTGAACAGGTTCGGGCCGTCCGCGGTGAACAAGGTGCCTTCCCAGTCCACGCCGCCGTCGTACAGCCCGGGATGGCGTTCCAGCTGCCAGCGGGTCAGGTAGCCGCCGTTGGAGATCCCGGTCACGTACGTACGGCGCGGCGCCTTGCCGTAGTGCCTGGCGGTGGTGGCCTTGGCGGCCTTCGCGAGCTGGGTCACCCGGGTGTGCCACTCGGCGACCGCGTCACCTGGGGGCCGCCCGTCGGTGTGGAACGCGGTGCCGACATTGCCCTTGTCGGTGCTCGCGAACGCGTACCCCTTGGCGAGCACCCAGTCCCCGATGATGAAGTCGTTGGCGTACTGCTCGCGTACCCCGGGCGCCCCGGTGATCACCAGGCCGCCGTTCCACCGTTTCGGCATCCGGAGTACGAACTGGGAGTCGTGCTTCCAGCCGTGGCTGTTGTTCAACGTGGACGAATCCGGGAAGTACCCATCGACCTGGATCCCCGGTACGCCGCTCGGGTTGCGGGTGCCGGGAGCGTGCAGCCCGGCCCAGTCAGCCGGGTCGGTGTGGCCACTGGCGACGGTGCCCGCGGTGGTCAGGTCGTCCAGGCAGGCGGTCTCGGCGTACGCGGCACCGGGTACCGGCACCCGGGGGCAGCCCTGCGTACCGTGCGCCGTGGCGGGTCCGAGCAGGGTGGCCGTGAGCAGGCCGGCTGAGCTGGTCGCCAGGATCCAGGAGAAGGCGCGCATGTCCGCTCCGTTCAGGGTCGGTTCGACGGTGGTGCCGGGGGATGCGGTACGGCCCTGCGGCCGACGCCCCAGGCGCGGAAGCTGGCCCTGCCGGCGCCTCAGGCGGAAGCTGGCCCTGGCGGACAGGCCCGTGCGGGGTGGGTGCGATGGCGCCCGCCCGCCAGGGTGATCAGCCCACCGGCCGCAGGGGGTGAGGGCGGCCGGTGGGGGGTG
>JBOGDK010000267.1:0-6862 GCA_050701795.1 Micromonosporaceae bacterium | reverse complement strand
CGGTCGGTGTGCTCCAGCGCCTGGCGCCAGGCCACCGCGGTCTCGTTGGCGTCGGCCGGGCGTACCACGTCCAGGCCGGGAATCGCGCGCAGCGCGGCCAGCTGCTCCACCGGCTGGTGGGTCGGGCCGTCCTCGCCGAGCCCGATCGAGTCGTGGGTCCACACGTACACGGTGGGCAGTTTCATCAGCGCGGCGAGCCGTACCGCGGGGCGCATGTAGTCGCTGAACACCAGGAACGTGCCGCCGTACGGCCGGGTGCCGCCGTGCAGCGTGATCCCGTTCAGCAGCGCGCCCATCGCGTGCTCGCGTACCCCGAAGTGGATCGTCCGGCCGTACACGTTGCCGGAGAACGACTTCGTCGAGTGCTCGGCGGGCAGGAACGACGGCTCGCCCTTCATCGTGGTGTTGTTGCTGCCGGCGAGGTCCGCCGACCCGCCCCACAGCTCGGGCAGCACCGGTGCCAGCTTGTTCAGCACCTCGCCGGAGGCCTTGCGGGTCGCCATGCCCTTCGGGTCGGCGTCGAACACCGGGAGTGCCTCGGCCCAGCCTTCCGGCAGTGCTCGCGTGGTGAGTCGGTCGAACAGCGCCCTGCCCTGCGGGTTCGCCTGCGCCCACGCGTCGAAACCGGTCTGCCATTCCACCCGCGCCTTGGCGCCCCGCTCGGCGACCTCACGGGCGTGCGCCAGCACGTCGGCGGCCACTCCGAACGACTGGCCGGGGTCGAAGCCGAGCGCCCGCTTGGTCGCGGCGGCCTCGTCGGCCCCGAGGGCGGAGCCGTGGATTCCGCCGGTGTTCTGCTTGTTCGGGGCCGGCCAGCCGATCAGCGTACGCAGTGAGATGAACGACGGTCGCCGGGTCTCCGCCTTCGCGGCCGCCAGCGCGGCGTGCAGCGCCTCGACGTCCTCGACGTACTCGCCACCGGCCGTCCAGTCGACCTTCTCCACGTGCCAGCCGTACGCCTCGTACCGCTTCGCCACGTCCTCGGAGAGCGCGACCGCGGTGTCGTCCTCGATCGAGATGTGATTGTCGTCGTACAGCACGATCAGGTTGCCGAGCTGCTGGTGGCCCGCGAGCGCGCTGGCCTCGTGGGTGATGCCCTCTTCGATGTCCCCGTCGGAGGCGAAGACGTAGACCTGGTGGTCGAACGGGCTCTCGCCCGGGGCGCCGTCCGGGTCGAGCAGGCCGCGTTCCCGGCGGGCCGCCATCGCCATCCCGACCGCGTTGGCCAGCCCCTGGCCCAGCGGTCCGGTGGTGGTTTCGACACCCTTGGTGTGGCCGTACTCGGGGTGGCCGGGGGTGAGCGAGCCCCACTGCCGCAACGACGCGAGATCGTCGAGTTCGAGGCCGTACCCCGACAGGTAGAGCTGGACGTAGAGGGTGAGGCTGGAGTGGCCGCAGGAAAGCACGAAGCGGTCCCGGCCGGCCCAGTTCGGGTCCGCCGGGTCATGCCGCATCAGACGCTGGAAGACCAGGTACGCGGCGGGTGCCAGGGACATCGCGGTGCCGGGGTGGCCGTTGCCGGCCTTTTCCACGGCGTCGACCGCGAGCACCCGGGCGGTGTCGACAGCGCGTCGATCAAGATCGGACCATTCGAAGCGCGTGCCAGTGTCGGTCACTTGCTCTACTCCCGTTCTCTGCGGGCCAAACCAGGCAGCTGGACGTGCCTTGCCGGCTTACGTCGGAAAAACCCCGCGTCGACCCTACCGAAGGTGTCGACTCCCTAGATGCATCACGCCCGGGACTCGACACCTTCGCCGAAGGTGGGCGACTCCCTAGATGCATCACGCCCGGGACTCGACACCTTCGCCCACCTGCGCCACCCCGCGAGCGACGGTCCTACCTAGGTGCGTCGACTGGGCTCCCTTGCCGGGCGCACGGGAGCACTGTCGGACGCAGGTGTGACCTGGGCACACCGTGTCACCCCTGGTGTCCAGGCGCGGTGCGTGCCGCTCTAGTCTCTCTACAATGAGCGCGCTGACCGGGCAGGAACGCCCTGTGGTGGAGGCTGCCGGGTCGTTGCCGGTGGGCGCGGTTCGCCGACCCGCCGCCCTGGAGGTGGTGCGGGCCTACGTTTCCCTCACCAAGCCCCGGATCATCGAGCTGCTGCTGGTGACCGCGGTCCCGACGATGTTTCTCGCCGCGGGCGGGCTTCCCCGGGTGTGGGACGTCCTCGTGGTGCTGGTGGGCGGCGCACTGTCAGCCGGTAGCGCGAACGCGCTGAACTGCTATCTCGACCGGGACATCGACCAGGTGATGCGGCGTACCTCGCGGCGGCCGCTGCCCCGGCACGTGGTGGCGCCCCGCCAGGCGTTGCGGTTCGGCCTGGCGATCGGTGTCGCCTCGGTGGTCCTGATGGCATTCGGTGCGAACCTGCTTGCCGCCGGGCTGACCGCCGGTGCGATCTTCTACTACGTCGTGATCTACACGATGTTGTTGAAGCGGCACACCGTACACAACACGGTGCTGGGCGGGGTGTGCGGCGCGATGCCGGTGCTGATCGCCTGGGCTGTGGTCACGGGTTCTCTGGCGCTGCCGGCCTGGGTGCTCTTCGGGGTGGTCTTCCTGTGGCAGCCGACCCACTTCTGGGCGCTCGCGATCAAGTTCAAGGACGACTACGCGGCGGCGAACATCCCGATGCTGCCGGTCGTCGCCTCGCTGCGCCGGGTGGCGGTGGAGTCGCTGGTGTACGCCGTCCTCACGGTCGCCTGCTCGCTGCTGTTGTGGCCGATGACGACCACCGTCGTGTACGCCCTGGCGGCGTCCGTGTTCGGCGCCATGCTGGTGTTCGAGACCGCGATGCTGCTGGTCCGGGTACGCCGCGGCGAGAACCCCCGGCCGATGCGGTTGTTCCACTGGACGAACACCTACCTGACATTGCTGTTCCTGGCGGTGGCGGTGGACGTCTTCCTCCGCTGACGGGGCGTCGACGGGCCCGAACGTCGGAGCGGGCATCGTCCGTTCGTACCAGAGTGCTGGTAACGGCGGTCACACCGCGTGCTCAGAGCCGGCGATCGGGGCACTTTCGCTGCTTAGTGTGACGCTCATGGCTGATACCACCGCTCACGCCGACACCCTCGGCGGAATTGTCTCCGCCATCAAGGACTTCGCGGCCGCGCACGAAGGCACCAGGGCGACCGTCGAGTACGACGGCAAGCGTGGTGCCCGGATCGTCCTGATGGCCTCCGACGGTGCCTCGGTCAACGAGTTCGCCCCCGCCACCGACATCGCCCGAGACGCCTGCCGGGAGGCTGGCGTTGACGTGGTCAACACCTGGGAACAGGAGATGTTCGCGGACATCCGCGCCCAGGCGACTGTGTGGTGACCACGGGGCCGGCAACCGCCGCCCGGGTGGCGATCGCCACGTGCCGGCGGGCCCCGGACATCGACCGTGACGACGTACCACTGGTGGCTCCGCTGCGGGGTCGCGGGATCTCGGTGACCCCGGAGGTCTGGGACGACCCGGACGTGGACTGGGACTCCTACGACCTCACCGTGATCCGTTCCACCTGGGATTATCCGCCGCGCCGGGACGCGTTCCTGGAGTGGACCCGCCGGGTGTCCCGGTTGGCCAACCCCGCTGACGTGGTGGCGTGGAACACCGACAAGCGCTACCTCGCGACCCTGGACGAGGTGGGCGTCCCGGTGGTGCCCACGACGTGCCTGCTCCCGGGGGAGCGCTGGCAGACCCCCGCCGACGGGGAGTGGGTGGTCAAGCCCGCGGTGAGCGTGGGAAGCCTCGACACCGGCCGGTACGACGTGTCCAACCCGGCGCAACGCCAGCTCGCCACCGAGTTGATCAGCCGGTTGCACGACGCCGGCCGGGTGGCGATGGTGCAGCCGTACCTGTCCGCGGTGGACACGTACGGCGAGACCGCACTGTTGTTCTTCAACGGCGAGTTCAGCCACGCGATCCGCAAGGGTCCGATGCTGGACGGCCCCTACGACGGTGCGCCGGGCCTCTACAAGTGGGAGGACATCGGATCCCGCGAGCCCAGCGCCGCCGAGCGGGACGTTGCTGAGAAGGTGCTCTCCACCGCCGGTGACCCCTACCGGCTGTTGTACGCCCGGGTGGATCTGATCCCGGGCCCTGACGGTCCGCTGCTGGTGGAACTCGAACTCACCGAACCTTCGGTGTACCTCCGGTTCGACTCCGGCGCCGGGGAACGGTTCGCTGCCGCGATCGAGGCGACGCTGGCCAAAGATCTACAGGACGCCCCCTAGGACGCTCGGCTGCGCAGTGGGTGTGCCCGGCTGAGGCCCGCGAGCGTGGGCAGGTCGATGCGGAGTACGTCGGCGAGCGCGGCCACGGTGAAGAAGGCGGGCGTGGCGATCGCTCCCCGCTCGATCTTGCGGAGTGTGTCGAGCGAGATTCCGGCGAGGTAGGCGACTTCGGCGGCACTGCGTTCGCCACGTGCCTGTTGCAGCGCCCGTCCGAGGGCTCTGCCTCGCTCGCGTTCGGCAGGTGTCAGGGGTGTACGCACCATGTCGATGATTCTAATCCTGGTATTACTATCTTGGCATGGTGACTCTGAAGACCGAGGCGGAACTGGCCACGATGCGTGGAGCCGGCAGGGTGGTCGCGCGAACCCTGGCCGCCGTCGCCTCCGCGGCCCAACCGGGAGTACGCCTCGACCAGCTCGACGAACGGGCCCGGGACGCCATCGCGAGCCTCGGCGCGAAGCCGTCCTTCCTCGACTACCACCCGTCCTGGGCGCCCCGCCCGTACCCGGCGGTGGTGTGCCTGTCGGTGAACCACGAAATCGTCCACGGGATCCCCGGCGGCCGGGTGCTGCGCGACGGCGACCTGCTGTCGATCGACTGTGGCGCGTACGTCGACGGGCTGCACGGCGACGCGGCTGTCACCGTGGGCGTCGGCGACATCGATGACGCCAGCCAGCGGCTGTCCGAAGCCACCCGACAGGCGCTCGACGCCGGGTTGAAGGCCTGCCGGCCCGGTGCCCGACTCGGCGACATCTCCGCCGCGATCGGCACCGTCGCACAGCACCACGGGTACGGGGTCCCGGACAGGTTGGGTGGCCACGGCATCGGCACCGCGATGCACGAGGATCCTCCGGTGCCGAACACGGGTCGAGCGGGCCGTGGTGTACCGCTACGGGAAGGCCTGGTGTTGGCGATCGAACCGATGTTCGTGGCCGGAGGCCGCGGCGATCACCGTACGCTTCCGGACGGCTGGACCGTGGTGAGCCGGGACGGCAGCCGAGCGGCACACTTCGAGCACACGGTCGCGATCACGGCCTCCGGTCCCAGGGTGTTGACCGTCGCCTGACACCCGTTGGGTCACGCTCCGTCCGGCTCGGCAGCTGGCGCTGGCCCCGTACCGGCGCGCAGCTCCGCCAGGTCGGTGCGTACGGCCCGCAGCTCCGCCAGCTCGGTGCGTACCGCTCGCAACTCCTCGATGATGAGCTGGCTGGCGGCGGCGTCCTCCCGCTGGTGTTCGTGCACCTCGGCCTTCACCTCGTCGGCGACCTCGTTCTCCATCGCGTTCACCACCACCGCGATGAACAGATTCAGGGTGGTGAAGGTGCCCACCAGCAGGTACGCGACGAAGAACATCCAGGCCCACGGCTGCTCGTTCATCACCTGACGGGCAATGTCCGCCCAGCCCTCCGTGGTCATGATCTGGAACAGCGAGAACAGCGACTTGCCGAGGCCGCCGAAGTACTCCGGTGCGGTGTCCCGGAACAACATCGTCGCCATCACCCCGGCGATGTACATGATCAGGCTGAGCAACATGGCGATCGCGGCCATCCCGGGCATCGCCGCCAGTAGCGAGGCGACCACCCGACGCATGCTCGGGATCGCCGACACCAGCCGCAGTGCCCGGAGGATCCGCAGCGCACGCAGCACCGAGAAGGCACCGCTGGCCGGCACCAGGGCGATCCCCACGATGGCGAGGTCGAAGATCCCCCAGGGGTCCCGGAAGAACCTCCAGCCGTGGGCGTAGATCCGGAGCGTCAGCTCCACTACGAAGATCGCCAGTGCCGTGCGGTCCAGCAGGTGCAGCAGGCCGCCGTACCGGTCGGTCAGGTACGTCGACGTCTCACACCCCAGCGTGACGGCGTTGAAGACGATCACGCCGATGATCGCGTTCTGGAAGCGCGCGTCGTCGACGAGCTGGCGTACCTGTTCCCGGTTCATGGTGCTGACCTCAACTGACTACGGTGGGCGATCGACAGCGGTCAGGCTAGTGCCAGGGGTGAAATCCGCTCGGATTACGTCCGTCACAGTCCTCTGTGGCGCGCAGGTACAGTGACTTCCACATCACTAGCCGCGGGGGAGGCGCCGTGCCCGAAATCGCACTCACCGTCGCTGCGGGCCAGCGCGCCGATCCGGTACGTGTCGACAGCTTCACCCGCGACCTGCACCGGGAGCTGCGGCGGATCCCGGGCGTGGTGACCGAACGTGCGGCCGCACCGCTGCCTGAGGGCGCCAAGGCGGGTGAGCTGGCGTTCGTGGGCAGTCTGATCCTGTCGGCGCTGTTCTCCGCCAAGACCCTCGACGCGGCGGTACGCCTGATCGCGGCCCGGATCCAGGCAACGGCCGGCTGGTCGGTGACGCTGCGGCACGGCGACACCGAGGTCACGATGACCGGTCAGATACCCGACCATGACGTCGAACGTGCGGTGCGGGTGTTCGCCGAGGTGCTCGCGGTGGGCCGGGACGCCGCCGCTGCCCCCGACTCCGCTTCGGCCCCCGACTCCGCGCCGCGCAGTGGTACCGCGGCGGCTGCCGGTGCCACCCCTGCCGCCGATCCGGAGTAGCCGGTGGCCCGGCACGCGTTACTGGTCGCGACAGACACCTACCGGGATTCCCGGCTGGAGACGCTGCAAGCGCCGATCCG
>JBOGDK010000266.1:0-6872 GCA_050701795.1 Micromonosporaceae bacterium | reverse complement strand
CCCGGGAGTACCTGGTCACCAGCTCGTTCCAGCGTTCCAGCCCGGAGACCGACTCGGGGGTGTCGAGGGTGGCCCGCCAGTCCCCGTCCATGCCGTCGGCGATCCCGCCACCGGCGTCGTGCACGTACGTCATGGCGGACAGCCAGTACTTGCCCGGCATGTAGAACGCGGAGAAGTGGGGGTCGTCGCCGTACTCGGCCATCAACTTGTCGGCGACGACCGTGAGTTCCGCGTACGTCCTGGGCGGCTTGGTGACGCCGACCTTGGCGAACATCTCCTTGTTGTAGATCACCACGCGGCTGCCGGCGTAGTACGGAACGCAGTACAGCTTGCCGGCACTGCTGCAGGACGCCTCCAGCCCGGGGTTCCAGGAGTCGGACCCTTCGAACTTCTTCTTGTACTTGCTCAGGTCCGTGAAGGCCCCGTTGACGATGTACGACGTGGTCTCGGTGTTGCCGAGTTCCACGACGTCCGGGGGTTGGCTGCCGCCGAGGGCGGCGTCGAGCTTGGTGAGGTGGTCGGACCACTGCTGGTAGTCGACCTTCACCTTCATCTTCGGGAACTTCTTCTGGAACCGGGCGGTGGTGTCGGTGATCACCTTTTCCCAGCCGGTCTGCGCGTCGACCTGCAGCCATACCCGCAGGGTGCCTGTGGCATCCGGGTCGCCGTCGATGCTGCCGATCGGATCGTCCGTGCCGCCGCCACCGCCGCAGCCGGCGACTCCCATCACGAGCGCGGCCAGCCCCGCCGCGACCGCCATTCGCTGTCTCACGCTGTCCTCCGAGGTTGTGCGGTGGTACGGCGGCGGTGTGCCGTCGCCGGTGAGGGCCGGGGACGGGACGCCCGCGTCGTGCCGGCTTGTCGCCGGCTCGGCGTCGGCAAACCCGAACCTGGACCGCTCTAAGCTGACCTTGTGGCCTTCTGCGCCCAGAATCTAATAGGAAACTTTCTTAAATACTAGAGAACGAATGGGTATGACTCGACATCGCCAGCCCGGAACGCCCACCCTGCTGCGGGCCCTCAATGACCGCGCCGCCCTCGAACTGCTGCTCACCAGGGGTCCGCTCACCCGGACTCAGATCGGAGAGCTGACCGGGCTGTCCAAGGTGACGGCCTCCCAACTCGTGGAACGGCTCGAAGCCCGCGGCCTGGTCGCCCGGGTCGGCGTCCAGGGTGGTGGCCGGGGACCCAACGCCCAGCTGTACGCCGCCGTACCGTCCAGCGGGTACGCCGTCGGCGTCGAGGTGGGCCCCCGTACCGTGATCGCCGCCGCCGCCGACATCACCGGTGCGACCGGCGACCGGATCGAGATCACCGCCGACGACGATGCCGACGACCCGGTACGTACCGTCCACAAGGCCGTCGTGGCCGCGACGAACGCGGTGGACGCGCCACTGGACAAGGTCCGGCAGGTGGTGATCGGCAGCCCCGGCGTCGTGGACCCGGCCACCGGCGATGTCGCGTTCGCCTTCGACCTGCCGCACTGGCACCGAGGTCTGATCGCCGAGCTGCGACGCGACCTTCCCTGCCCGGTACGCATCGAGAACGACGCCAACCTCGCCGCCATCGCCGAACAGCAGACCGGCGCGGCCGAAGGAATCGACGACTTCGCGTTGTTCTGGGTCAGCCGTGGCCTCGGCCTGGCGGTGGTGCTGGGCGGCCGGTTGTACCGGGGGGCCACCGGCGGAGCCGGCGAGATCGGCTACCTACCGGTCGCCGGCAGCGAGGTACCGCACGAGGTGTCCCGCCGTACCAAGCCGTCGTTCAGCCGGATCGCCACCGCCGATGCCATCGCCGAGCTCGCCGCCGGGCACGGGTTCAGCGCGGCCACGGCGGGCGAAGCGATTCAGAACGCGATCGCCTCCGGAGCCGACGGCGTCCCTTTCCTCGACCAGGTCGCCGTACGACTGGCGTACGGGGTGGCCGCCGTCTGTGTGGTGCTCGACCCCGCGCTGGTCGTACTGGCCGGGGACATCGGCCGGGCGGGCGGCGCCGAACTGGCTGGACGGGTGGAACGCGAGGTCGCCGCGATCGCCCCGGTGCAACCGAAGGTGCTCACCACCCAGGTCGAGGCGGATCCCGTACTCCACGGCGCACTGCTCACCGCCGTCGAGGCCGCCCGTCAGGAGATCCTGGAATCCACCGAAACCAATCCGGTCCCGGCCACAGACTAGGCAGACATTCCGTCCCCTGGTGAGTCGAATGACGGGATCGGCGGAGAGTGTACGTGGGGCCACCGCCCCGGCGAGCGCGCGCATCCAGGACGTTGAAGTAGGTTGGCTCCTCGTGAGAGCGCTACGACGATTCACGGTCCGGGCCGCCCTGCCGGAGCCACTCGCCCCGCTCGGGGAGCTGGTCAGCAACCTGCGGTGGACCTGGCACCCGCAGACCCGCGACGTGTTCGCCGCCGTCGACCCCGACCTGTGGCAGCAGGTCGACGGGGATCCGATGTCCCTGCTCGGCGAGGTCTCCGCGGCCCGGCTGGAGCAGTTGGGCCGCGACGAGGCGTTTCTCGCCCAGATGCGCGCCGCGCACGACGATCTCACCCGCTACCTGACCGAGCCCCGCTGGTACCAGAACCGAGGCGACGCCGCCCCCGCGTCGATCGGGTACTTCTCGCCCGAGTTCGGGATCACCGAAGTGCTGCCGCAGTATTCCGGTGGTCTCGGGATCCTCGCCGGTGACCACCTGAAAACCGCCAGCGACCTGGCCGTACCGGTGGTCGGGGTGGGGCTGCTGTACCGGTCGGGCTACTTCACCCAGAGCCTGACCCCGGACGGTTGGCAGCACGAGCGGTACCCGTCCCTGGATCCCCACGGGCTGCCGCTGCAACTGCTGCGAGACCCCGACGGCGTACCGGTGCAGATCGCGGTGGGTCTGCCGGAAGGGCGTACGTTGCGCGCCCAGCTCTGGACCGCCCAGGTCGGCCGGGTTCCGCTGCTGCTGCTCGACAGCGACATCGAGGCGAACGCCGCCACTGAGCGGACCGTCACCGACCGGCTGTACGGGGGCGGTGTGGAACACCGCCTGATGCAGGAACTGCTGCTCGGGGTGGGCGGGATCCGCGCCCTCCGTGCCTGGTCCGCGGCCACTGGCGGCCCCGCGCCGGAGGTGTATCACACCAACGAGGGCCACGCCGGGTTCCTCGGCCTGGAACGGATCGGCGAACTGATGTCCGCCGAAGGGCTCGACTTCGAGGCCGCGCAGGCGGCTGTACGCGCCGGCACGGTGTTCACCACCCACACGCCGGTGCCCGCGGGCATCGACCGGTTCCCGAAGGACATGGTGGCGTACTTCCTCGCGGCGGCCTGCCCGGGGCTTCCCGCCGAACGGGTGCTCGGGCTCGGCGCCGAGGCCGACCCGAACGTGTTCAACATGGCGTACATGGGTCTGCGGCTGGCGCAGCGCTGCAACGGGGTGTCGGTGCTGCACGGCGAGGTGAGCCGGGAGATGTTCGCGTCGCTGTGGCCCGGGTTCGACGTCGGCGAGGTGCCGATAACGTCAGTGACCAACGGCGTACACGCCGAGAGTTGGCTGGGCCGGCCGGCGCACGACTTCGCGGTACGGGAGGGGCTCGACCTGCTCGCGGCCCCCACCGCGGAAACCTTCTCGGTACTCGACCGGATCGACGATGCCCAGTTGTGGGCGCTGCGCCGCGAGATGCGCCAGGGTCTGGTCACCGAGGCGCGGCGGCGGTTGCGGAAGTCGTACGCCGCCCGCGGCGCCACCGACGCCGAGCTGCGCTGGGTGGGCGAGGCGCTGGACCCGGATGTGCTGACCATCGGGTTCGCCCGCCGGGTGCCCAGCTACAAGCGGCTCACCCTGATGCTCGCCGACCCGGACCGGCTCAAGCGGCTGCTGCTCGACCCCGAGCGGCCGGTGCAACTGGTGATCGCCGGTAAGGCGCACCCCGCCGACGACGGCGGCAAGAAGCTGATCCAGCAGATGGTGTGGTTCGCCGACGACCCGGCGGTACGGCACCGGGTGGTGTTCCTGCCCGACTACGACATGGCGCTGGGCCGGCATCTGGTCTCGGGATGCGACGTGTGGTTGAACAATCCGCTGCGACCTCTGGAGGCGTGCGGCACGTCCGGGATGAAGGCCGCCCTCAACGGGGGCCTGAACCTGTCGATCCTGGACGGCTGGTGGGACGAGTGGTACGACGGCGACAACGGCTGGTCGATCCCCACCGCGCAGGGCGTACTGGACCCGGGGCGCCGGGACGACCTCGAAGCCGCCGCCCTGTACGAGCTGATCGAGTCCACGGTGGCGCCGCTGTTCTACGACCGCGACGGCGGCGGGGTGCCGGCCCGGTGGGTGGCGAAGGTCCGGCACTCGGTCACCTCGCTGGGACCGAAGGTGCTCTCGTCCCGGATGCTGCGGGACTACGTACAGCAGCTGTACGTACCGGCCGCCGCGGCGTCGGCCCGGATGAGCCGTGACGGGTACGCCGGAGCCCGCGCCCTCGCGGGCTGGTGCGCCCGGGTGGTGGCCAACTGGGACCCGGTACGGGTGGCGCACGTCGAATCCTCCGGAGTCGGAGACACCCCGCAGTTGGGAGCCAGGTTGCGGCTGCGCGCCGAGGTGGACCTGGGTGAGCTCTCGCCCGACGATGTGGAGGTCCAGGCCTGTGCCGGGCGGCCCGTGCCGGGTGACGCCGGTGACAACGATCTGCTCACCGACGTCACCACCGTCCCGATGAGCTACGTCGGCGACGGTGCGGGGACGTACCGGTTCACCGCGGACGTACCGCTGGAACGCGCCGGTGCCTTCGGCTACACGGTGCGGGTGGTGCCCCGCAACGAGTTGTTGAGCGGGCAGTCGGAGCTGGGACTCGTCACGTATCCGTAAGGTGCGCCACCTGACCGGAGCGCGGTCCGGGCCGCTGTCCGACGTACGCCGGAAGCCGGCCGGCAGGGACCTGGCATGCTGGGTGCCGTACCGACCAGGATCGCCACGCGGAGCCGGTGGGCCCCACGCGAGCCGGTGGGAAGGACGAGCTATGGCAGCGGACCCACCCAGGGCGAACCCGCCCACGCCAGGTCCGGACCTGTCCGAGCCGGTGCCGCGGGAACCGGATCCGCTCGAGACAGCTCGCCGCGCCGCCGCGGCGATGTACGCCGACGACCTGGCCTCCCGCACCGCCGGGATCAGCGTCGACGAGGTCGCGCCAGGGCGGGCCACCGCCTCGATGACGGTCAACGACACGATGATCAACGGGCACCGGATCTGCCACGGCGGGTACGTGTTCCTGCTGGCCGACACCGCCTTCGCGTTCGCCTGCAACACGTACGGGACGCCGACCGTGGCACAGGGCTGCGACATCGAGTTCGTACGGTCGGCGCGGCTGGGTGACCGGCTCGTCGCCACCGCCTCCGAACGCGGTCGGTACGGCCGCAACGGCATCTACGACGTCACGGTGACGTGCGGCGACGGCGTGGTAGCCGAATTCCGAGGTCGTTCCCGGACGATCCCGCCGCGAGGTACGGACCGGCACGCCGGGCCCGCCCCGCGACCAGAAGACACCGGGCCTGCCCCGCTGCCCGATGACGCATCGACCGAGGAGACGTCATGACCTCGTCGCCCTACCGGGTCCCCTCGCCCGGGGAACCGGATCCTGCCGAGACCGCGAGCCGGGACGAGGTCGCGGCGTTGCAACTGGACCGGCTGCGCTGGTCGCTGCGGCACGCGTACCGCAACGTGCCGTACTACCGGGAGGCGTTCGACGCGGCCGGCGTACGCCCGGACGACCTGACCACGCTGGCGGACCTGGGGCGGTTCCCGTTCACCACCAAGCGGGACCTGCGCCAGACGTACCCGTACGGGATGTTCGCGGTGCCCCGGGAGCGGGTGGCGCGGGTCCACGCGTCCAGTGGCACCACCGGGCAGCCGACCGTGGTCGGCTACACCCAGTCGGACGTGGATGCCTGGGCGGACCTGGTGGCGCGGTCGATCCGGGCCGCCGGGGGACGTCCCGGGATGCGGGTGCACGTGGCGTACGGCTACGGGCTGTTCACCGGCGGGCTCGGGGCGCACTACGGCGCGGAACGGCTCGGCTGCACCGTGATACCGGTGTCAGGCGGTATGACCGAGCGTCAGGTACGCCTGATCGTGGACCTGGAACCGGACATCATCATGGTCACCCCGTCGTACATGCTGACCATCGTCGACGAGATGGAACGTCAGGGT
The DNA here is from genome assembly GCA_050701795.1 of Micromonosporaceae bacterium. Taxonomy (GTDB): domain Bacteria; phylum Actinomycetota; class Actinomycetes; order Mycobacteriales; family Micromonosporaceae; genus WHSM01. The sequence continues at coordinate 683 of JBOGDK010000266.1, read as the reverse complement.
GTCGACCCCCGGGACACTTCGCTGAAGATCGGGATCTTCGGGGCCGAACCGTGGACCGAGGACATGCGCCAGGAGCTGGAGCAGCGCACCGGCCTGGACGCGGTCGACATCTACGGGCTGTCCGAGGTGATGGGTCCGGGGGTGTCCAGCGAGTTCGCGGAGACCAAGGACGGGCTGCACGTCTGGGAGGACCACTTCTACCCCGAGGTGATCGACCCGGCGACCGGAGAGGTATTGCCGGACGGGGAGCCGGGGGAGCTGGTGTTCACCTCGCTGACCAAGCAGGCGATGCCGGTGATCCGCTACCGCACCCGAGACCTGACCCAGTTGCTGCCCGGCACCGCCCGTCCCGGGTTCCGGCGGATGGAGAAGGTCACCGGGCGTACCGACGACATGATGATCATCCGTGGCGTGAACGTGTTCCCCACCCAGATCGAGGAACAGATCCTGCGGCTGCCCGAGCTCTCCCCGCACTTCCAGTGCGTCCTGACCCGCCCGGGCCGGATGGACGAGCTGACGGTACGCGTCGAGGCCCGCCCGGACGGCGTACCGGCGCAGGCGTGGCCGGCGCTGGCGGAACGGTTGGGCACCGCCGTGAAGCAGACGGTGGGGGTGACCGTCACGGTCGAAGTCGTCGCGCCCGACAGCATCGAACGGTCGGTCGGCAAGATGAAACGCATCCT